>NZ_CP063832.1:665000-997500 GCF_023277925.1 Pseudomonas entomophila | reverse complement strand
ATGGTCGACCCTGAGCGTAGCGCCAACATGACCCAGTTCCTGAAGAACCTGAGCATCATTGGTGGCCTGCTCGTACTTGCAGTCAGCGGCCCTGGCCGATTCTCACTCGATCGGCGCTGAGCTGGCCGTTCAGGGTGACAGCGGCGTCAATCGTCGTAGTCGTCATGCCAGGCTGGATGGTCTTCCTCATCGTCGAAGTCATCCAGCAGCTCTTCGTCCTCCTCCACTTCGTCCAGCGCACCATGGGCGTCGGCCTCGGGGTCGAAGTCATCGTGGAATTCAGGGTCGAGCAGGTGGTCGTGCTCAGGTTCGGGCAAATCGTCATCTTCGTGCATTGCAGCCTCCGGTAAAACAGCACGCCTGTATAAGCCGACCGCAGTACCGGGTCAATCCTCTGCACACTTAACCCTGCCTTAACCGGCATGACGCAGGTTAGTGGCTCTCCCTTCAGAAACGTTCTTGCCCGCCCTCGTTGGCGGGCTTTTTTCTGCATGACTGCGCAATTGGCCATTATCCATTTATCCGCCAGTGTGCAATGGCAAGACACCGAACCAATGAAAAATTCAGTAACGGTTAGTGGCCCCCTCACTCGCAGGTTTTCACGAAATGCTGACATTCGTGGCGGCACACTGGCCTGGCTTTAATACGTTCTATTCAACCCGCCCCTTTGGCGGGTTTTCTTTTTTATATCGATATCTACGGGCCACAGACTGATCTACTTGCCGGCAACTATGCTCAGGGGGCGGAGGTTCACCCCATGTGCGGAAGACTTTCACAGTATCGAGGTCTGCATGAGTTCGCCGACACCCTGAACATGGAAGGTGCCTGGCACAACACGGTCGGTGATCAGCCGCTACAGCGCTACAACATTGCCCCTTCGATGCCGGTCGTCGTGATTCGGCTCGAACACACCGGCCCCGTGCGGATTGGGTCAAATGGGGGTGGCGACCTCACTGGGCGACAGACCGCGTCCCGCCGATCAACGCCAGGGCTGAAAAAGTCGCACATGGCCCATTCTTTCGGGCGATCTAGCCCTATCGTGCAATCACCCCGGTGGACGGCTGGTTCGAATGGGTTGATGAAAGCGGCCCGGGAAAACAGCCTTATTTCATCAAGCGCCGAGATGGGCGCCCTGCCCTATGCGCATCGATCGGCCAATTCACCGGCACTGAACATGATGGCTTCGTGATCATCACTGCCAACGCCCAAGGCGGAATGGTCGATGTGCATGACCGACGGCCCGTAATGCTAGCCCCGGCATTGGCCCGCGAGTGGCTCGCCACTACAACATCTGCAGCGCAGGCCGAACAGATGGTGCTCGTGTCTGGTGAGCCAGCCGAAGTTTTCAATGGTACCGGGTGAGCCCTGTGGTGGGAAACGCCAGAAACCAAGGAAGCGACCTGATCACTCCCCTGAAGGGGTCGCCGCATTAATGGCGTCCGCCGCCCCTCAAGGGGCAGCGACGGATGGGCGCCCATCATCTTCCTTTTCCAGCAGTCAAAAAGAAGCCCGCTGATGGCGAGCAAACGGTATCATTCGCGCCTTGAAAGACGGCCCAGAAAGGGAAACCGATAATGAAAGGCAACAAGCTGGCGTACAGACCAGACATAGACGGGCTGCGCGCCCTGGCAGTATTCCTTGTACTGCTGTTTCACTTCGAACTTGGGGTAAGCGGTGGTTTCATCGGTGTTGACGTTTTCTTCGTGATTTCGGGTTATCTGATTACCGAAGTCATTCGTAACGCCATCAAGAATGAGCGCTTTTCCTTCATCGACTTCTATGTCAGGCGCTTGCTGCGCTTGCACCCCGCACTCATTGTCACCGTACTGCTTTCATTGCTGTTCGGGTATCTGATCATGGACCCGGCTGCGTTCAAGGCCCTGGCGGAGTCATCAAAGTACTCGTTGCTTTCCGCGTCCAATTTTTACTTCTGGCTGAACCAGGGGTATTTCGATGCCTCGGCACAAACCCAGCCCCTGCTTCACACTTGGTCTCTCGGCGCCGAGTGGCAGTTCTATGTCGCGTGGCCATTTGTTGTATGGGGTGCCCTGAAACTATCTGACCGTTTTCTTATCGGTTTACTGGTAATACTCACGCTGCTCTCCTTGGCTGCCTCCCAGGTCATACTTGACCACGACTCCTCTGCGGCCTATTTCATGATGCCCTTCCGTGTGTTCGAGTTGTCGATCGGGGCGCTACTGGTCTTCATCAGCCACCATCGGCTTGGTGCAAAAGTTGAATCCAGCCTTGCGCTTATCGGTATGCTTGCCATTGTGGCATCGGCGCTATTGCTTGATCCGGGCTCTCCTTTCCCAGGCGTTCGCGCGCTGGTGCCATGCCTCGGTGCCGCGGCCTGCATCTATGCTGGCAGGTCATCGACAGCCAGCATCTTGCGGACCTGGCCACTGGTGAAGCTGGGCCTGATTTCATACTCCGTTTACCTTGTCCATTGGCCACTTGCCGTCTTCTACAAATACTACGTCTTCCGCCCTATCAGCTGGCCAGAAAAAACTGGGCTGCTCGTCGCATCCATCCTCTTGGGCTACCTGATGTACCGTCTGGTAGAAACGGTCTTTATGCGCAAAGACCTCTGGGTGAAACCAGTAGGTTTGATTACAGTCACCTCCAGCGTGGCCGCGCTCGCCTACCTCGCGCATATGGTCGTCATAGGCAACGGGATGAAAGACAGGGTGCCTGCGGACTATCTGGTGTTCGCCGACGACCCGGCGAATTTCCATGCTACCCATTACGGCGGGACCGGTTTTGCGCTGGATACAACGATAGGAGACGCGGGCGGCAAGCTCATCGCCATCGTTGCCGGCGACAGTTTTGCGCTGCAGTACGCCAGCGGCCTGGACAAGCACCTCAAGGCGACAGGCGAGAAAGTCCTCGGCGTGTTCCAGCATGGTTGCTTGCTGTCGGGTGAGTACACGCGCCTTCTCAATAATGTGCCGAGGCAGGACTGCCGGGATGCTTACCGCAGCGCCATGGCTAAACTTGACAACAATAACCTGCCCTTTGTCTTCGCGCAGAGCTGGGAGGGTTACAAGGGTATGATTGCCAATGCCCAGGGCGAACGCATCAATACGTCGAACGATGCGGAGTACAACCGCGTAATCATTGATATGCTCGAACGACTACGCGCTGACATCGGCAATAGGCCTTTGCTCATCGTTGGCACTCAGCCTTACTTCTCGATGGAAAACTCTGCGGCCTCTTGCCTGTTAAGACCTCAATTCGTCTATCAGGGTTGTCAGAATGCCCTTGAATATCCGGTTGACCTGTCCTATTCACACGCATTTAACAGCAAGTTAAAAGAGTTTTCAGCCGCTCACCCCAACACTTACTATGTAGATCCAGCTGATCACCTATGCAAAGATGGAGTCTGCAGCGCCGCCCTTAAAGGTGAGATCCTGTACTCCGATGCCGTCCACCTGTCTATTGATGGTTCACTCCTGGCGTCCGAGTCAATAGTCCAGAGCCTCCACAAGATACAAGAGTAATTCATACGAGCCGGTTTATACGGCCCCCGCTCCACGCCCAATGTAAAAACCCGCAGATTTGAACCTGCGGGTTTTTACATTGGGCGAGCCTACTACGGCGACAAGACGATGGCCTACGACGTGTGTGAAGGCGAGTTCGAGTGTAAGCGCTCCATGAACCCCACATTCAAAGCGCTTACCTGATCCCCGATGCTGTGCTCCCGATTTCTTTCTGGAGCTCGCCGACCATGATGCGACCCGACGCCAAAGTCGAAAAAGTGTACCTCTACCCCAAGCCCGTCGACTGTAAGCGTCCGGCGAACTCACCTTGCGTAAGTCATGCCGGCACCCACTGATGCGGCAGCAACTGTCCGATCTCACTGGCCCGTTGGGTCGGCAGCCGCGTCAGCACATCTTTGAGATAGGCATACGGATCATGCCCATTCATGCGCGCCGACTGGATCAAACTCATGATTGCTGCAGCCCGCTTACCGCTGCGCAGGGATCCCGCAAATAACCAGTTCGAGCGCCCGAGTGCCCATGGCCGTATCTGGTTTTCGACCTGGTTGTTGTCGATGGGCACAGCCCCATCATCCAGGTAGCGCGTCAGCGCTACCCAGCGTTTCAGGCTGTAATCGAAGGCTTTGGCCGTGGCTGATCCATTGGGCACCAGGTCTCGCTGAGCCAACATCCAGTCATGCAGTTTTTTGAGGATCGGCACCGCCAATTCTTGTCGTATTCGCCAGCGCTCTTCATCACTCATGTCCCACGCCCGACGCAAGTTCTTTGATTTGCACGTGGCGAACAAAAGTCAGCTGGTGGCCACCTCCATGATCGACAACCCCTTCTCGAACAGCCTGGACGTGCCCTCATGGCGAAGGTCATGGAAGTGCAGGTCGCGGACCAGGGCCGCTTTGCACGCCCGGTGGAAGTACTGGCTCACCGAATGCGGCGACAACGAGAAGATCTTCCCATCCAACCGAACCGGCAAGCCGTCGAGCAGCGCCCTGGCCCTGGAGGACAGCGGCACAAGCCGACGGCTGCCATTCTTCGTATCCTCGAGCAACACATGCTTGGCCTTCACGCTCTCGCGGCGCAGCCACAGCAACTCGCTGCGGCGCATGGCCGTCTCGACCGCGAGCTGGATAATCGCCGGCATTTCGGCATGAATCTCCCCCGCCTTCTCGATCACGCTGGCCAGTTCGAAACTGAGCGGCCGCCGATCCCGCTCCTTTGCCCCCTTGGGCATGCGCAGTTTCATTACCGGGTTGCTCAGCCCCTCAATACCCCAGTCCTTGATCGCCACCGTATACAGGTGGCTGATGATCGCCAGGTCCAGCCGGACCGTGGCTGTGGACCTTCCCTCCTTGAGCTCATCATCCCTGTACAACGCAAAATCACTGGATCTCAGCGCGGCCAGGCTTTTGCCGGCGAACGCATGCTTCTTCCACTTGTTGATCCTGGTCAGTTCCTGCTTGGCGCCCTTCTTCGTTGAGCTGACCTCGCGGGCATACCGGTCGAGGGCTTCGGACAGAGTGGTTCGCTCAGCCTCGCGCATGTCGACGAAGCGTGCCCGCGACATGTCGCCCTCGATCTCAGCCGCCCATCGTTGGGCCTCGGCCTTGGTGTCGAAAGTTGCGGAGAGTGCGGGGTATCCCTTACGGCGGATCTTTGCCCGCCATGCGCCGCCTGGGCGCTGCTCAAAAGTAGCCATGCTGCGGATTCTGCCGGGGGCTTGTGGGGCACGCAATTTCCTTCGGTGTCCCATATTTGTCCCAAACCGGGCGTCCATGGACAATCCGCAGGCATGAAAAAAGCCCCGCAACCTCAATGATTGCGGGGCTTTCGAATGGTGGAGGCCGAGGTCGGAATCGAACCGGCGTAGACGGATTTGCAATCCGGAGCATAACCACTTTGCTACTCGGCCTCAAAGTCGGAGTAAGCTTTCGCTATCCCCTTGAAACCGCTGGGCTTTTTCAAGTCAGCTGCGTTTCGATGGACGCCATTATGTCGGCATTCGATTCCCCTTGCAACCCCCTTTATGAAAAAAATCTTCAAGGGGTTCAAGGTGTTAGCGCAAACGCCCGAGTTTGCTCCACAAACCGACCAGAGTATTCTCCACCGCGCCACTGGCCGCTACACCAATGCGCTCCTGCAAGGTCTTGCGCTCCGCAAAGCGCAAGTGGAACAGGTTGGCCTCGCGGGCACGCTGGCTCAGGTACTCGTCACTGGTGCCCAACTCGTCAACCAACTGGCGATTCAACGCGGCGATACCCAGCCACACTTCACCAGTGGCCACTTCGTCGATATGCAACTGTGGGCGGTAGCGGGCAACGAAGTCCTTGAACAGTTGGTGAGTGATGTCTAGGTCTTCCTGGAATTTCTCTCGCCCCTTGTCGGTGTTTTCGCCGAATACGGTCAGGGTGCGCTTGTACTCACCCGCCGTGAGCACCTCGAAATCGATGTCGTGCTTTTTCAGCAGGCGGTTGACGTTGGGCATCTGCGCCACCACACCGATCGAGCCCAGCACCGCGAAGGGGGCGCTGACGATCTTCTCGCCGATGCAGGCCATCATGTAACCGCCGCTGGCCGCCACCTTGTCGATGCAGATGGTCAACGGAATACCGGCCTCACGGATGCGCGCCAACTGCGAGGCTGCCAAGCCATAACTGTGCACCAGTCCACCGCCACTCTCGAGACGCAACACCACTTCATCCTGCGGGGTAGCCAGGGTGAGCAACGCGGTGATTTCATTGCGCAGGCTCTCGGTGGCCGATGCCTTGATGTCGCCATCGAAATCGAGAACGAACACCCGGCGCTTGTCCTCGGGCTTTTTCTTCTGCTGTTTTTCCGCCTTGGCCTGCTGCTTGCGCAGGGCCTTGAGCTGGGCCTTGTCGAGCAGGCCCGACTCCAGGCGCTCGCGCAGTTCCTTGTAGAACTCGTTGAGACGAGTGACCTGCAACTGCCCGCCCGGCTTGCGCTTACCCTTGCCGCGCAGCCCGGCGATGGCCGACAGTACGACCAGCATGGCGATCACCAGCGTGGCGGTTTTGGCGAGAAAGCTTGCGTATTCGGCAAGAAACTCCACATTGACTCCTTGATAGACCAGCGCCACGAGGGGCGCGAAATGCTTGCAAGCATACCGGTGCGCATGAGCGGCTGCCAGCTAGGGAAAACGCTGGCAACACAGTTCAAACGACCTTTTCAAACGCTTGTATGTTTTTTCGTTGACAGCCTGCCTAGGGCATCCTAACCTCGCAGCAACCTCCAACCGGGCCGGACTACCTCGTGGGCAACCTCTACCTGATCCGACATGGCCAAGCCTCCTTCGGTGCCGACGACTACGACGTCCTCTCGCCCGTGGGTGAGCGCCAGAGCCAAGCCCTAGGTGAGCACCTCGCCCAGCTGGGGCTGCGTCTGGATCGCTGCGTCGCTGGCACCTTGCGTCGCCAGCAGGACACAGCCCGGCTGGCACTCCAGGCACTGCAGCAAAGCGGTAGCCCGGTACCGGCCGTAGAAACCGATGCCGCCTTCAACGAGTTCGACGCCGACGGCGTCATCCGCGCCCTGCTCCCGGGACTGTTGCCCGACGAACCCGAGGCGCTGCACATCCTGCGTAATGGCACGCAGCATCGCAGCGAGTTCCAGCGCCTGTTCGCGCTGATGGTACAGCGCTGGCATGACGGCGAGTACAACCACGTTGACCATCTGGAAACCTGGCAGGCCTTCATGGACCGGGTCGGCGACGGCCTTCGTCGTTTGCTTGCAAGCGCCGCCAGTGGCGACAACATTGCCCTGTTCACCTCGGGCGGCACCATTGCCGCCCTGCTCCACCTGGTTACCGGAGTCACGCCGGCGCAGGCCTTCAACCTGAACTGGCAGATCATCAACACGTCGCTCAGCCACCTGAAATTCCGAGGCCGCGACGTGGCACTGGCTTCCTTCAACAGCCAAGCCCATGTGCAGCTGTTGCGGGCGCCGGAGCTCATCACCTATCGATGAGCCCGGTCTGTTGTGTCCCTGCGGACGCGAATATCACTTAACAAGGAATACACCATGAGCGATGTAGCTAAAGCCGTCGAGGCGATGAAGGCAAAATTCAACCCTGCAGCGGCCGCCGGCCTGGACCTGGTGTTCGGCTTCAACATCACCGATGAAGACAAGCACTACGCACTGCTCGTCAAGGATGGCACCTGCGAGATCCAGGAAGGCGAGAACGCCGACGCCAACTGCACCCTGGTACTGGACAGCGAGACGCTGAAGGGCATCGTCAGCGGTGAAACCGACGGCATGCAGGCCTTCATGGGCGGCAAGCTGCGCGTCGAAGGCGACATGATGCTGTCGATGAAGCTCAGCGAGCTGTTCCCGGCCTGATCGCCAGGGCGTATCGTAAAAGAAAAAACCGAAGCCGACGCGCTTCGGTTTTTTTTTGCGCACGAAAATGATCGGGCCATCAGGGCCATTGATCGTCGTGCAACAACCTGGCCTATAACGGCCTGGCACGCTTGTACCAACTGCTTCAGGAAATTAGATTAACCAATAGTCCTTGCTACCGATCATAAGGAAATCGCATGACGCTCACCGACCAGTCCACCCAGGTCCGCCCCGGCGAAGAACTCGATGCCGTCGTCATCGATCCGTACCTCAAGGATCACATTCCAGGCCTGGAAGGTATACCGACGATCAGCCAGTTCCCTGGCGGCGCCTCCAACCTCACCTACCTGGTGGCCTACCCGGGCAAGGAGTTCGTCCTGCGTCGCCCGCCGTTCGGCCACAAGGCCAAGTCGGCCCACGACATGGGCCGCGAGTTTCGCATCCTCAACCAGCTCAACGAAGGCTTCCCCTACTGCCCGAAAGCCTATGCGCACTGCACCGACGAAGCGCTGATCGGCGGCGAGTTCTATGTGATGGAGCGGGTCAAGGGCATCATTCTGCGCTCGGACATTCCCGCTGAACTCGACCTCGACGCCACCCGCACCGAAGCCCTGTGCAAGAGCTTCATTGATCGCCTGGTCGAACTGCACCAGGTGGACTACACCGCCTGCGGCCTGGCCGACCTGGGCAAGCCGGAAGGCTATGTACGTCGCCAGATCGAGGGCTGGGCCAGCCGCTACGAAAAGGCGCTGACCCCCGACGCGCCACGCTGGGAGAAAGTAATCGCCTGGCTGCGTGAGAAAATGCCCGCCGACCACCCTCGCCCTGGCATCGTGCACAACGACTACCGCTTCGACAATGTCATCCTCGACAGCGACAACCCCATGCGCATCATCGGTGTGCTGGACTGGGAAATGGCCACTATCGGCGACCCGTTGATGGACCTGGGCAACAGCCTCGCTTACTGGATCGAGGCAAGCGACCCGGCCCCCGTGCAATTGATGCGCCGCCAGCCCAGCAACGCACCCGGCATGCTTACCCGCCGGCAGTTCGTCGATTACTACGCCGAGCGCGCCGGCATCCGCATCGACAACTTCGACTTCTATTACTGCTATGGCCTGTTCCGCCTGGCCGGCATCGTTCAGCAGATCTACTACCGCTTCTTCCACGGCCAGACCCAGGATAAGCGCTTCGCCCAGTTCATCCACATGAACCGGCTGCTGGAGCACATGAGCCTGCAACTGATCGACAAATCCAGCCTGTAACACCGGCAGACAACAAGGAATCCCGGCATGTCCAAGACCCACCTGTTCGACCTCGACGGCAAGATTGCCTTCGTCTCCGGCGCCAGCCGTGGCATCGGCGAGGCCATCGCCCATCTGCTGGCCCAGCAGGGTGCCCATGTGATCGTCTCGAGCCGCAAGCTCGAAGGCTGCCAGCAGGTGGCCGAGGCGATCATCGCCGCGGGCGGCAAGGCCACCGCAGTGGCTTGCCACATCGGTGAGATGGAACAGATCCGGCAGGTGTTCGCCGGCATCCGCGAGCAATTCGGGCGCCTGGACATCCTGGTCAACAATGCGGCCACCAACCCGCAGTTCTGCAATGTGCTGGACACCGACCTGGGCGCGTTCCAGAAGACCGTCGATGTAAACATTCGCGGCTACTTCTTCATGTCGGTCGAAGCCGGCAAACTGATGCGCGAGCATGGGGGCGGCAGCATCATCAATGTCGCGTCGATCAACGGTGTCTCGCCAGGGCTGTTCCAAGGTATCTATTCGGTGACCAAGGCCGCGGTGATCAACATGACCAAGGTCTTCGCCAAGGAGTGCGCGCAGTTCGGCATCCGCTGCAACGCTTTGCTGCCGGGCCTGACCGACACCAAGTTCGCCTCGGCGCTGGTCAAGAACGACAGCATCCGCAATGCCGCCTTGCAGCAGATCCCGCTCAAACGCGTGGCCGACCCGAGCGAGATGGCCGGCGCGGTGCTGTACCTGGCCAGCGACGCGTCAAGCTACACCACCGGTACCGCACTCAATGTCGACGGTGGCTTCCTGTCCTGATGTTCAGGCCTTGAGCGCCTGCAGCGTGTAACTCAGCGGCAGGCGCCAGGGTGCTTCGCACAGGCGCCATTCGCCGTCGGCTCCGAGCGCCATCTGCCCGGGCAAAGCCTCCCAAGGGATGCTCTGGTGTTCTTCCAGGCCGACTATCCGCAGGCCGTTGGCCAACAAGGCGCTGATGACCTCGCCCAGGCCGTGATTCCACTCATGGGTTTCGGTATGGGTCAGGGCCTGGTCGGTGTCGACGTAGGTCTGGTCGCTGTGCCAGATCGTCGGTGCTTCCCGCTCGAAGTACGGGTAATCCAGTTGCAGGCGATCCTGATAGTCTTCGTTGACGGCCATCAGCATCGGATGGCCATCACGCAGGAACAGTTGCCCGCCAGGCTTCAACAACGCCGCCACGGTGCGTGCCCAGCGCTCGATGCTGGGAAGCCAGCACAGGGCGCCGATACCGGTGTAGACCAGGTCGAAACTGCCCGCCTGCAGCACTTCGGCCGCCCGGTAGACCTCCGCTTGTACGTAGTCGATGCGTGCCCCGGCGCGCTCGGCGAGTTGCCGCGCCTGGTGCAATGAGGCCTCTGAAAAATCCAGCCCACTGACCTGGGCACCCAGACGAGCCAGTGACAAGGTATCGGTACCGATATGGCATTGCAGATGCACCGCGCGCAAGCCACGGATGTCGCCCAACCGAGGCAGGTCGAAACGTACCACTTCGGAGAGATACCCTGGGTGGCTGACGAAACGCTCGACCTCATAGTCCTTTGACGCGGCGTGCAGCGGGGCTCGTTCGTCCCAGCTGGCGCGGTTGAGTTCAAGTGAACGGCTCATGCGGTCCTTCCTTGGCTTGATGGCGTGACGCCACGTTAGCCGCCGGTGAATCGCCTTACAACCACTCACCCGCGAAACCAGTGCCCGACACCGCGGTGCCTTCATCGCGGCTGAAGCCGCTACTACAGTAGGCCGGGCAACAATCTCCCATGGAAGTGGGGGCTGGCCTTGCCCATCATTACAGGCAGGTCGCGGCCGCGGCCCGCCGGCGCAATGCCATGCCATCATCCTGCTGGGCGTAGTAGTCCACCCGCGTCCCACCCGCCTGTGCATAGACATCGACGAACGATTCCGCTTCACGGGTATATACCGTAAACCCGCCCTGCTTGCGCGCCTCCAGATAGCCGCTGGCATCGACACCAAACGACGACTCTTCCTGCCAGCTGAACTGGATGCATTGGGCGACCACGTCCGGGGTCTTGTGCGAATCCAGCCGCGCGGTCGGCGTGCCAGTGCGCGCCGCCTCCATGGTAGATGACGCACAGCCCGCCAGCAGCAGCGCCACGGTGATCGGCAGAATCGCTCGCATGTTCCATCCTCGGGACAAAAAAGAAGGCGACTCTAGCATCGTGCAGGCCTGAAGAGTGAGCCCTCCATCTTTACGATCCACATGAATACGTCACAACAAAATTTTGTGCGTCAAAGAACCAAATGAATCATCCCAGGTCTGATCGCGTATCCGGTAAACCTATTCGGATCAAGGACCTACTTCATGACTTCGCGCCTCGCAAGTGCCTCGCTGATTGCCGCCTTCCTGCTGCTTGGGGGCTGCTACAGCCATCATTACCACGATGACGATGACGGCTGGCGTGACCGTGAGCACCGGCACCACCATCGCCATGACAGGGGTGACCGCGATGACGATGACCACCAGTACCGTGACCGCTACTACCGCTGAAACGTCTTTGCATCCCTGACTCGCCGCTGACCGTGCGGCAAATTCCCTGATGACTCCCCCTGAGGTTCATAACATGCGTCTGACTCTGCCTTCTCTCGCCCTCGGCCTGCTGCTGTGCCAAGGCGCTTTCGCCGGTGACGGTACCGCAGCTATTGGTGGTGGCCTGGGCGGCGCACTGGGTAACGTCGTCGGAAAACAGATCGGTGGCAGCACCGGCGCTGCGATAGGTGCCGGCCTGGGCGGCGCCGCCGGCAGCGCGGTGGGTGCACGCAAGGGCAACCGCACCGAGGCGGCCATTGGTGGCGGCCTGGGCTCCGCCGGCGGCTCGCTGATCGGCGGCAAGCTGGGTGGCTCCAATGGCTCGACCATTGGTGCAGGTCTGGGTGGTGCGGCCGGTGGTGCCATCGGCAACCACATGGGCGACAACAACCGCAAGCACAAGCACCGTCACTGATACAGGACCGGGGCGCCGAGCCCGTGGGTAGGAGCAGCTTTGGCCGCGATACAGGCACCGTGACGCGGGAGATCGCGGCTGAAGCCGCTCTTGGACAAAGGATCAAGTTTGTTCCGTGGTCGACGCGATGAATGGCACCGAGTTCGTGCCTAGTCCGTCCCCATAAGAGACACATCGCTTTCAAACCCACGCTCCGTTCCCCGGCAAAATACTGCAACACGTCAACACCACCTTCACGCCAAGCTGCCACACTGGTGCCATTACCGTTCGTGCCCTCGTGTGAAGGAACCCCCTCCCCCCATGAACCATGAGCTGCTCTGGGTCCTAGGCCTGCTCGCCGTTGTCGTCTTTCTGTTCATCATCAACCGCCCGCGCATGGATGTGGTCGCCCTGCTGGTGATACTCGCGCTCCCACTGTCTGGCATCCTTACCGTGGAACAGGCACTGGCCGGTTTCAGCGACCCCAACGTGGTACTGATTGCCGCATTGTTCGTGATCGGTGAAGGCCTGGTTCGCACGGGCATCGCCTACCGCATCGGTGAGTGGATGAGCGAGCGCGCAGGCAATAGCGAAACCGGCCTATTGGTGCTGCTGATGCTCGCGGTGGCAGGTCTTGGCTCGGTGATGAGTTCGACCGGCGTGGTCGCCATTTTCATCCCGGTGGTGCTGAGCATCGCCGCGCGCCTGCAGCTCTCGCCCAGCCGCCTGATGATGCCCCTGAGTTTCGCCGGCCTGATCAGCGGCATGCTCAGCCTCGTGGCCACGCCTCCGAACGTGGTGGTGCACAGTGAACTGGTACGCCACGGCGAACAGGGTTTCAACTTCTTCAGCTTTACCCCCTTCGGCCTGGTGGTGCTGGTGCTGGGCATCGGCTACATGCTGCTGACTCGCCACTGGCTCAACGGTGAGGTGCGAAAGGATGGTAGGGTGGAGACCCGTCGCACCCTGCTCGACCTGGTCCTGGACTACAAGCTCAGTGGTCGCGAGCGGCGTCTGCGCATCCGCCCGCACTCGCCGCTGATTGGCCACACCCTGGGCGAACTGGAACTGCGCACCCGTCACGGCGCCAATGTGGTGGGGATCGAACGCCAGCACAAATTCACCACCCGGGTGATCCCCGCCGACTCCGGCACACTGCTGCAGCGAGGCGACATCCTGCTGCTCGACCTGTTCGCCAACCGCGACGACCTGCGCAGCCTATGCCAGGGCATGCTGCTCGAGCCGCTGCACTTCAAGGCGGCTTACTTCATCGACCAGTCCCAGGAAGTGGGCATGGCCGAGATCTCGCTGCCGCCCGGCTCGCAACTGATCGGCAAGACCATTCTCGACGTGGCCTTCCGCACCCGCTACGACCTCAACGTGGTCGGCCTGCGCCGCGACCAAGTGGCCATCGAAGGGCAACTGGTGGAAGAAAAGCTGCGCCTGGGCGACACCCTGCTGGTGATCGGCCCCTGGAAAGCGGTACGCCAACTGCAAGGCAAGCCACGCGACTTCCTGGTGCTCAGCCTGCCCGCCGAGATCGACCAGGTGGCGCCGGCACGCGCCCGCGCGCCCTACGCGTTGATCAGCCTGGCGGTGATGGTCGGGCTGATGGTCAGCGGCCTGGTACCCAACGTCATCGCCGCGCTGATCGGCTGCCTGCTGATGGGGGCCGGCCGCTGCATCGACATGAACAGCGCCTACCGCGCCATTCACTGGCAGAGCCTGGTGCTGATCGTTGGCATGCTGCCCTTCGCCTTGGCTCTGCAGAAGACCGGCGGCATCGACCTGGCGGTCGGGGCGCTGGTTGGTCTGCTCGGTGGCGCCGGCCCTGGCGTGATCCTCGGCTGCCTGTTCGCCCTCACCGCGCTGATCGGCCTGTTCATCTCCAATACCGCCACCGCTGTGCTGATGGCCCCGGTGGCGATCAGCACTGCCCAGCAACTGGGCATGTCGCCCTACCCCTTTGCCATGACCGTAGCCCTGGCCGCATCGGCGGCGTTCATGACGCCGGTCTCGTCGCCGGTCAATACACTGGTGCTCGGCCCCGGCCAATATCGCTTCGCCGACTTCGTCAAGGTTGGCGTGCCCTTCACGCTGCTGGTCATGCTGGTGACCGTACTGATGGTTCCCTGGGTGTTCGACTTGTAGTCCCTGGCAATATCCCCACGTTTTTTCGTGAATTGACATCAATTGGCGACTTGAAAGACACTGACACAACATCATCCCAGGTGCCTACAGCCGCTTTCCTGGATTCCGTCCTCGCTTGCCGGTCGAGCCTATGGTGTCTCCAGTCACTTCGCGCCTGCTGCCAGCCCTGATCCTGTTCGGACTCACCTTGGCACTGACCCTGGGCGGCATCCTGGCCCGGCCGATCGAGTCCCTTTCACTGTTCTGGCCGGTCAATGCAGTGCTCGCTGGCGTGTTGCTACGCAACCCACGCCACTCCACGCCGGCAGGTTTCGGCCTGATCTACCTGGCCATGGTCATCGCCGACCTGGCCTGCGGTACAGCCTGGCAACCGGCCCTGTGGTTCAACCTGTGCAACCTGGGCGCCATCGCCACCGTCTGGTACCTGGTCTCACGCCTGCCACGCCAGCACCGTCGCCTGCGAACACCACACGGCACGCTTTGCCTGTTCGGTGCCTGCGCCGCCGGTGCCGCGGTGGCCGCCAGCCTGGCCTGCGTGATGGCCACTCCGTGGTTCGAGCAATCCTTGCGCGCCACCTGGCTGGCCTGGTTCAGCGAGCAGTTATCCACCAGCGTGCTGGTATTGCCGGTGCTGCTCACCGCGCCCTCGCCGCGCGCCCTGACACGCAGCGGCAGCCAGTCAATCCCTGTCGCGCCGTTGCTGGTGCTGCTGGCCTCCCTCGCCCTGAGCATCGCCTTCGGCGGCCCCGGCGCCATCGCCTTCCCCATCGCCGCACTGCTGTGGTGTGCGTTGAGCTACACGCCGTTCCTGGTTTCGCTGCTGGCGCTGACCGCCGGTAGTACGCTGATCGTCGCCGTGGCGCAGAACCTCATGCATTTCAGCGTGCCGCAGAGCGAACCTGGGGTCACCGCATTGATGTCGGCGCGGCTGGGCATCGCCATGCTGGTGCTAGGCCCGCTGGTACTGGCCTGTGTGAGCAGCGCCAACCGCAACCTGGTGGCCCGCCTGGCACACCAGGCATCCATCGATCACCTGACCGGCGCCCTCACCCGCAGCGCCTTCATCCAGCGTGCCAACACCTTGCTGCAGAGCCGTATGCAAGACGCCCAGCCGATGCCGCTAACCTTGATGATGCTCGACATCGACCACTTCAAGACGATCAACGATCGCCATGGCCACGCACTTGGCGATCAGGTGCTGAGTCAATTCTCCCTGGCCCTGCAAGATCAGTTGCATGAAGGCGAACTGTTCGCCCGCCTGGGGGGTGAAGAGTTCGCCATCGTCATGCCTGGGCTTACGCCCGAACAGGCCAGGTTCAGCGCCGAACGCCTGCGCCGCACGGTACAGGAGCTGCACATCAGCCAAGCCGATCAACGCTTGCAGATCACCGTCAGCATCGGCATGGCGGGCTGCTCCACCGAACATCCATCCTCCAGCCTCGACGAACTGCTGGCCCAGGCCGACCTGGCCCTGTACCGGGCAAAAGCGCATGGCCGCAATCGCATCGAGCAAGCCGAGACGCTACGCCAGCTGGTCTGAGTCAAATGGCCAGCAGGTCCCAGCTCAGCTTGGCAATCAGCACGCAGAGCAGGATCAGGAACAACCCCCGCACAAAGCCCGCCCCCTTGCGCACTGCCAGCCAGGTTCCCGTCAGCGCGCCAAGGATGTTGAATACCGCCATGGGTAGGGCGATGGCCCACAGCACGTTGCCGGAAGGGATGAAGAACACCAGCGCGGCCAAGTTGGTGGCGATATTGACCAACTTGGCCGACGCCGAGGCATGCAGGAAGTCCAGAGCGAAGAAGCGGATGAACAAGAAGATCAGGAAGCTGCCGGTGCCCGGGCCGAACAGCCCGTCGTAAAAACCGATGGCGCCACCGATCAGCACCGCCAGGCATTGTTCCTTGCGGCCAATCACGGTGGGCTTGTGCAGGGTGCCGAAATCCTTCTTGCAGAAGGTGTAGACCGCCATCACCACGATCAGCACCAGCACCATCGGCCGCATCACGCTCGCCGGTACCAGCGATACCGTGGCCGCGCCGAAGAACGACATGACGAAGGCACTCAACGCCGCAGGCACGATCAGCCCCCAGTCCAACTTCACCTTGCGAATGAACGAGCGTGCGGCAAAGCTTGTGCCGCACACCGAGGCCAGCTTGTTGCTGCCCAGCAACGCGGCAGGTTGTGCGTTCGGCAACACGTTGAACAGCGCCGGGATCTGGATCAGCCCGCCACCTCCCACGGCGGCATCGACCAAGCCGGCGGCGAAGGCGAACAGTGAAAGCAGGGCAATATCCATCATGTTGAACGTCCAAGTAGCGAAAAACAGGCAACCAGACTAATCAAAGCATCGCGCTTGTGTTGAAATGCCACATTGCAAAAACTGCAACGAGTAAAGCCCATGGCCCTGGACATGTTGCGAGAGATACAAGCCTTCGTCAGCGTTGCGCACAAGCGCAGTTTCATCAGCGCCGCCCGTTCGCTGGGGCGTTCACCCAGCGCCGTGACCCGTGCGGTACAGGCGCTCGAGGACAATACCGGGGCCAAGCTGTTCAATCGCAGTGCCAGTGCCGTCAGCCTGACCGAAGCCGGTGAGCGGCTGCTGCCCCACGCCGAGCGCTTGCTGGATGTGCAACGGGATGCCGCCGACGAGCTCGCGGCACTGACCGGCTCTGCACGAGGCTGGATCCGCCTGGCCGCCCCTGAGGTGCTGGCCCAGCATGTACTGCCCACGGTGCTGGCCGATTTCTCCCAGTGCCACCCGAAAGTGACCCTCGACGTACAGTTCGACGACCAGGCACTCGACCCGTTGCAGGGCAAGTTCGACTTCGTCATCCGCGGGGCTTTTCCACAGTCCAGTGAGCTGATCGGCTACCCACTGTGGGCTTATCGTCGCTACCTCTATGCCAGCCCACGCTATCTGGCGTGCGCAGGCACACCCACAACGCTGGACGAACTGGAGCGGCACGCGCTGATCCTGCACACCGCCCCGCGCATCCTCAAGGCCTGGCATTTCTGCCGCGACGGCCAGATCACCAGCCTGCGCCCACAGCCACGGTTACGGCTGGGTTCGGGCATCGCCGTCTTGCAAAGTACATTGGCTGGCGCGGGTATCGCGCGATTGGCCGACTGGCTGGCCGAGCCACATGTGCAGGCTGGTCGCCTGGTAAAGATTTGCCCGGAGTACCACCTGACCTCCAGCAGCGG
Source organism: Pseudomonas entomophila (assembly GCF_023277925.1). NCBI lineage: Bacteria > Pseudomonadati > Pseudomonadota > Gammaproteobacteria > Pseudomonadales > Pseudomonadaceae > Pseudomonas > Pseudomonas entomophila. The sequence goes on along the minus strand of NZ_CP063832.1, from coordinate 980,069 downwards.
CCATGACCCACAGATGCATGCGGTGTACCCCGCAGGCAATATGCCTGCACGGGTTCGCGAATTGCTGCAGGCCCTGCGTGAGGCTCACCCTTGGCCGCAAACACGTGCGTGAAAACGCTGTTCAAATTCTGCTCAATCTGACAGACCCCCTGCGAAACCTGGCCTGTAGCGTTTTATCCACAGACCTACCCACGTTTTTTGTGGACAGTTTCAGCAGGGGCTGTAGGGTTTATCGCAATTGCAGCAAGGCCGCATTGGCCAACTTGACCAGTTCAATCCACTCGCTTGGGCTGATCACCCCGGAACGCTCCAACGCCTCGGCACGGCGCAGTGCCTGGTCATAATCTTCTTCGTGCAGGATACCTTCTCCAAGAAAACGACCACGCCACTCCAGCATCGCTGCAGTGCCTTTCTTGCATTCCATAGTGAACTTCGACTCCAAGGCAGGTGATTGGCCCGTGTGCCCGGACCTGGTAGATGGGGGCGCGAGATTACACGAGCGTTCTGCACTTGAGAATGACTGCAGCTACCGCTTGTCCAGACAACTGCAAAAAGGCGGCTTGCCAGCCTGGGGGAGGATCGAGCCCGCCTTGCGGGCAGACGGGCTGAGACAAGGAAAATGTGCGTGTCAGCTTGGCGGGATGGTTCCCAGCAGGCCAATCATGATGGTCAGCAGCAGAAAACCACCCAGGAACAGAGCGAGCTTGCCCATTGGAACCTCTACGATGTGATGACTAGACGGCGGGGCCAGCCGAGGGAGGCCAACCTGCCCAGCACGCCGGTTCGCAAAGCTGGGCCTGGTCGCTATTGTCGACACTTGGCTGATACGGTTACAGATGCAGGTTCGTGGAAAAAAAGCGGATCAGACGAATCGCTGACCCGCTGTTTGGACAAGCTGTGCTACGGTCCGCGAGACACACCGAAGAGCGCCCACGCATGACCCTATTCACCAGCAACGCCACCCTGCTGATCATCGACATGCAAGCAGGTATCAACCACCCTCGACTGGGGCGGCGCAACAATCCTGAGGCGGAGCTGCGCATGGGCGAGTTGCTCCAGGCCTGGCGCTTGCATGGTCGCCCAGTGGTGCACGTGCGGCACGTATCGCGTGATCCCGGCTCGGTGTTCTGGCCCGGACAGCCTGGCTGCGAGTTCCAGCCCGCCTTCACGCCACTGGCCAGCGAAGCTGTCTTCACCAAACAGGTGCCCGATGCATTCTGCCAGAGTGGCCTTGAGCGTTGGCTGCTGGCACGCGGCATTACCGAGCTGGTGATCATCGGGGTGATCACCAACAATTCGGTGGAGTCGACCGCGCGCTCGGCCGGCAACCTGGGCTTCGCCACAACGGTGGTCAGCGATGCCTGCTACACCTTCGACCAGCAGGATCTGCAGGGCCGCAGATGGCCTGCCGAGGAGGTGCACACCCTGTCTCTGAGCAACCTGGCCATGGACTATGCCCGTATCGTCGACAGCGCCACTGTACTGGCCGCCGACTGAGCTCAGGCCATCAGCCGCAGCTTCGCCAATGGCAGCCAGCCCAGTTCGCCATTGCGCAGGCTGCGGCACCACAGCCAACCGTTCAATGGCCGCAGGCCTTCGACCATCTGGCCAGGGTCGATGTCCAGCTCATGGGCGCTGTAGGCCTCCAGTGCCCTGCCCTGGCCAACACCGAGCCGCTCGATGACCTGGGCCGGCACCCAGCCAGGGGCCTGCCCCGCGCAACTGCACAAGTACCAGTCCTCCCAGTGCTCGTTGCCCTCGTAGCGCTGGCCTATATCCAGCAGGGTATCCCTGGCGAACGTGATGGGTGCCGGGTATTCACTGCGGTGGGGTGCTATCACGACGTACTTCACAAGCCTCTCCCTGGCTGCGAAAAGCGTCGATGCTAACAGACCTGTCTCAGAGCACCATGACCATCTCGTGCCAGGCCATGCCACCGTGGTCAGAGGCCGATGGGCGGACATAGCGATAGCCCAGTTTCTCGTAAAGGCTGACATGCCGATCCTTGCACATCAGGTGGATGGTCGCCTTGCCGCGCTCGCACATTTGCTCGACGAAGCGTGCCATCAAGCGCCCGGCGTGGCCCTGGCCCTGGTGTGCCGGGTCCAGCACCACCGACATGATCACCACGTTGAGGGCCACCGGGTCATGCCCAAGCAACTCCTTGAAGGCCTCATCGGACATCACGACTTCGTGGGCGCAACCACTGTTGATGAAACCGATCACCTGGCCATCCAGCTCCAGAATCAGGAAACCTTCCGGATACTGGGCGATGCGCGTGGCGATCTTCTCCCGAGTGGCAGCTTCATCGCCCTCGTAGGCAGTGGTTTCGATCTGATAACAACGGTCCACATCGTGTGGCGTGGCCTGGCGGAAGGTCAGGGAACTCATGGGGTGTCCGGATATCTGGAAACAGAGCGCAACATGCTAACGGAAGTTTGTCCTGCGGGGCTGATTTGCAACATATCTTTTCAGCAGGGGCCTGCAAGCACCGCCAACCCGAAAGGTCCATGAATGCCCCCCTTTTCGGTGCAAGGCCGCAAGGTTCAGGGCCTGACGCTAATCGGCTGGAAGCATGTGGAAACAGTCTCGACGAACACTTTGTAGGAGCAATCATTTAGTTAGGTAGGAGGTTTCACTCAAAACCCTCGTCCGTGTATGAATAATCAGTACTGAATGCTGAATTGAGCTGATACCGTCGCCACATTCCTACAACGGCACGGATGCCACGCCAAGTGAGAACACCATGGAAAACTACGACGCTTCCGCACTGGGGCTACAGAAATGCCTGCTGAACATGCGCAAGGACCACGCACAACTGAAAGCAACCGGGGACCTGAAACGCGCGGACGAGTTGGCGCGCATCATTGCCAAGCTGGAACAGGGGTTGATCACGACCTCGCAGGCCTTCAAGCCGACCACCTTGCAGTGATCTGACACGGGTCAGTCGAAAAACACCATCTCGCTGTAGGGGTTGGCACGACAAGCTGCCAAACGCGACGCAAGGCCGCCGACATGGGCTTCCAGTTGATGACCGTCGGGGTCGAGGAAGTAGAGTGAATCGCCTTCGCTCTTGTCCTGCTTCCAAAGTGCAACATCCCGCTCACGCAGGCGTTGCGCGAAGGCACTGAAATACCCCTGCTCGATGGAGAATGCGTAGTGTGTGTAATTACGCTGCAAGTCCGTCGCACGCACTTCGTCCAATGACAGGCAGAGCCACAGGTCACCCAGGCTGAGGTACGCGCCCGCCGCCCAGCTAGCGTGCAACCTGAAGCCCAGGGTTTGCTGATAGAACGCGATGCTTCGAGGTAAGTGGCTTACGGCGAGGGTGAGGTGATTGAAACCCGTCAGCATGGAAAAGGCTCAGCAGAGATTGACCGCTGGACTGTAGGTCACGAGCAGTGGAATGTCTGCACCGCACAAGGAACTGACTACGCTCTACGCTACAAGGAAGCCATCCAGAGGTAGCCGCTAATGAAGCTTGAATCGCTGTTCACGGCAGCATTGAGCCTGGCCCTTGTTTGCGCGAGCCCTACCTTGCTGGCGGATCCAGGCAAAGGCAAGGGCCATGACAAGGGTAACCCGCATGGCGGCCAGGGCCATTCACAGAACGGTAGCGACTGGCATGGCGGCCCATCCGTGGACCTGGGTGGGGTGCGGGTCGTACTCGATGACAACCGCGAGTACTGGAGCCGCGGCTCGGCGCTACCGCCAGGAGTGCAAAAGAATCTTGAACGGGGCAAACCACTTCCGCCGGGGATTGCCAAGAAGCTGGATAGCCGGCTGTTGGGGAGACTTCCGCATTACGACGGCTATGAATGGCGACAGGCCGGGGCAGACCTGCTGCTGGTGACGATTGCCACGGGCGTGATCTATGAGGTCCTGCACAACGTGCTGGATTGAAGGCGCTTGGCCAAGGGCACATGGCATCGCGAAAGCCCGACGCGCCGGGGCTTTCGTGATGCGGGCCCGATCAAACCGTCACGGCCTGATACATGACCCGGTGCGCCTCGGTCGGTAACGGCACCTCCCACTTGAACAGCATGCGGCGGATATCGTCGTTGCGCAGCGACGTGTCACGCCGCTGGTTGCGCCGCATGATCTCGGCCTCGGGGCGCTCCAGGTAGACGATCTCCACCTGGGCACCGTAACCGTAGAGCAAGTCCAGGGTACGGCTGCGCATCTGCGCCGACAGGTGCGTCGAGTTCCACACGAACGGCCGCTGCTCACGCAACAGGGCCTTGGCCCGGTCGATGGCGTAGTGCGCGGCGGCCCCCTCGTTCTGCCCATGGCGCAAACCCAAAGCCTGACGCGCATCGTCGAACGACACCACCGGCAGATCCGGATGATGCCGCGCGGTCCAGGTATCCTTGCCGCTGGCCGGCAGGCCCGAGAGCATCACAACCTGCGAGCCCTCCGGCTCGTGCAGCGAGTAATCGGGGTGCACCCGCGCACCGCGCAGGTACTGGATGCGCGTGTAGTCGTCGGCGAACGCCCGCGGCCCGTGCAGGCAGCCCTCCTCGGCCGCCAGCTCCTTCCACAGCTCGATGGCGGTGAGTACGTCGGCCTTGCCAGCGTAATGGCGGCCTTGCATGTCGGCTTCGGCCACCGCGCAGAGCATCCACACCGGTAGCTCCCACGACAGCTTGTGCAACAGAAACTCCGCACTGCGTCCGCTGCGATCGCCCTGCAATGCAAAGAACGGCAACTGGTGTACGGCGATGATGCGGCAGATCTGCTCGCGCAGCTCGAACGGCACGCCAGCTCGCCATAACAGCAGCCGGGCATCCACCGCGCCCCGACGCGAGTGGCCGGGCTGGCCGATGCGCCCGGTTTCCGGGTCGATCACCGTGGTGTCGGGTTTGGCGATGTCATGCAACAGCGCGGCGAAGAACAGCACCAGGCGTTGCTCGGCAGTGGCCTGCTGATAAGCGGGTTGTGCCAGCAGTGCCTCAACCACCAGGCGGGTGTGTATCCACACATCGCCCTCCGCGTGGTAGGTCGGGTCCTGCGGTGTCTCGGCCAGGCGCGCCAGGGCCGGGATCGCCGCCAGGCAGGCCGTGGCGTCCATGTCGTGCCCAGGCTCGGGCACCAGTTGTTGCAGGTGTCGAATATCCATTTCGGGATGCTCCTTCAGTAACCGCGGCGCGGGCCTTGCCAGTCCATGGACAGGCAAGGTGCGTACAGGTCCACGCCGTCGGCCAGTTGATTGGGGATGAACGGTTGGTTGGCATGGTGCTGGTCGGCATCGAGGATGGCCTGGACGAAGTCCTGGCGAACCCATTTGAGCCGCCCCAGGGTCTGCCGCTCGTCCTCGAGCTTCAGGTACAGCCCCTCCATGCGGCTGGAGCAGTCGCACTGGCGCCAGGCGCGTGCCAGGTCGAGGCCTTCGCGGCGCACTACCTGCTCGAACACCGCTCGCCACCGTACGGTCTTGGCCAGCGAATCACTGACCAGCGCCATCAGGTCCGCATAACGGCGCGGCGCCGGGCCCTCGTACAACACCGGCACCGACAGCACCGGCCCGCCCTCGAGCAAGCTTCGGCGCGCCGCGGTGGACAGGAACAGCCCTGTGGCGCGGTCCCAGATGTCGAACTCGCAGAAGTAATGCGGCAAGTGGTCGTAAAACACCGAGTGCTTCTTGTGCAGCCACTCGCCATACAGCACGAAACGGTCTTCGAGGCGCTCCAGCAACCAGCGCTCGTGGGCCACGGCCCACTGTTTGAACAGGTTGAACTGGCGCTCGCGGCCGCCGCCGCTGAGGTAGTGACCGCGCGACTGCAGGCGCAGCTCACCGCCTTCGGTGAAGCTGATGCCAGCGTTGGCGCCGTCGAGCTTTTCCTCCACTACTAGCCATTGGCCGGCCAGGGAGGCATAGCGAACCTGACCTGCGTCGGTATCACCATCTTGAAGGCGCGAACCTTCTAGGTGGGGCGTGCGGGGGTACTTGAGTAGTTCTAGGGTGTGCAGGTCGGCACGAAAATCCATGTTCATGGGTTTCTCCATTCAAATAGGGAAAAACCGACGACAGGATCAGGCAGGCACAGCGATGAAGCGCCGCCGCGCACGGGCGCGGGCAGCCATCAGGCACGATGGACCGTCGTCGGTATCAGGCGTGTTGGCTGGCGTAGGGCACTGGCTTCACCACTTGGGGGGAAAGGTTGCGGGGGCTTTAGGGCGAGCATTCAACAGCAAATGGCCGTGTTGGGTCAAGCGATACCGGCCATGTGCCATTGCGCAACTTCCAACTGCGAGCCGTCGCCAGATGCTGCAAGAGCATCTTGAGCAGATATCGGCGTGATCAGCTGTGCTGCTTGGGTGTCTCCAGCCGCTGCGCATTCCTGGCGAACCATACCCCGCCCCCTATCACCATCAGGCAGATGAACACGACATCCCACGCCTTGTGCTCAATGGCCGCCAAGATGGCAAAAAACTGCAGTGCGGCTGCCCACCATAGAAAGGGCCGAATCTTCGAGTAGCGCATGACTCACCTCACGACTCCCCGCCTATCAATATTCTAGATGCGTCTCGGCGCGAGATCCCATACCCACGCAAACCACTCCAGCAATCCTGAACATTGGTACAGCATCCAGGGACACGATCAAGTCGGAAGCAGACGCCTTCCTGGCCCAGCATTGCAGTTGAACAACCAGCGCCATGTCAGCCTGACGTTAACTGCCCGATCCTTTCTATGAAAGCGCATCGAGCAATTAACGAGCGAGATCAGACCGTACCTTTACTTTCAGGGCGATCTCGAAGTCCAGCCCATCAAGGACCGCTCATGGAACCCGTGCCAAGGCGCACGTCAGAACAAGGAAGTACCGCGGGATTTCTACGCGAATGGTGCGATCTGGAACGCGGTGTATGCAAAGCGGTGGGTGAACTGAAAGACGCCATGGACCTGACGTATCTGACGGGCCAGCGTCCAGCGGACGTGCTGGTGATGAGGAGGGACGACATCGAGGCCAAGGGCGATACTACAGAGCGAGTCTATCGCTGCGTTGGAGCCTTGGCGTAACCCACCCAATAGCGAAAGTTTCGAAAGCGCTTCCGAAGGAAACCATTCCCAGGAGTGTTCCCATGTGTGGTTTTTCCATGCCCCAAAAACGCAAAAAGCCCTGAATAATCAGGGCTTTGAATGTGGCGGAAGCGTAGAGATTCGAACTCTAGGATAGTTGCCCATCGACGGTTTTCAAGACCGTTGCCTTAAACCACTCGGCCACGCTTCCAGCTAGTTTTGCGGCGGCAATAATACCTTAATGAAACACGCTGTCAAACTCTCTGTGTCGCGGGTTGTGGCAGCTCTGGTATGCTTCAGCCCATACGTTCCAATACCACGGGTCCCAACCCACCGGTTTCACACCAAAGGAGTGCGCCATGCGCGAACAGGATTACGCCATCCAACACGGCCAGCAGGCCGAGCAGCAGGAGGTCAGCAAGGTCCTGCGCAACACGTACAGCCTGCTGGCGCTCACCCTCGCCTTCAGCGGCATCATGGCGTTCGTCGCCCAGCAGATGCGTGTTGGCTACCCGAACATCTTCGTGGTGCTGATCGGCTTCTACGGCCTGTTCTTCCTCACCAACAAGCTGCGTGACTCGGCCTGGGGCCTGGTATCCACGTTCGCCCTCACCGGTTTCATGGGCTTCATCCTTGGCCCTATCCTCAACCGCTACCTGGGTATGGCCGGTGGCGCCGAAGTGGTCAGCTCGGCATTCGCCATGACCGCGCTGGTGTTCGGTGGCCTGTCCGCCTACGTGTTGATCACCCGCAAGGACATGAGCTTCCTCAGCGGCTTCATCACCGCCGGCTTCTTCGTCCTGCTGGGCGCCGTGGTGGCCAGCTTCTTCTTCCAGATCAGTGGCCTGCAACTGGCGATCAGCGCTGGTTTTGTGCTGTTCTCGTCGGTCTGCATCCTGTTCCAGACCAGCGCGATCATCCACGGCGGCGAGCGCAACTACATCATGGCAACCATCAGCCTGTATGTATCGATCTACAACCTGTTCGTCAGCCTGCTGCAGCTGTTCGGCATCATGGGTCGCGACGACTGATCCAATTGCCCGCCACACCTCGAAAAGCCCGCCTCGGCGGGCTTTTTCGTGCTTGGTCAAAACTGGAAATAGACAACAAAAGCAATTGACCTAAAAGTCAGTTTATTCGTTGATTCTTCTGTGATTATGCGGCCATCGTGCTTGCCACTACCCCTCTGCGATTTCACCCCGTAGAATGCGCTCCTTTTTTCATCCGGGGCAGCAATTTCCATGAGTTCACTCGAACAGGGCCCGGGCGCCACGGCGCCTGCCAATGAACTGGTTCTAGGCCTCGAAGACAAGCCACGCCTGATGATCGGCCTGCTGGCCGCCCTGCAGCATTTGCTGGCGATCATCGTGCCGATCGTCACGCCCGGTTTGCTGATCTGCCAGGCGCTGGGCGTGTCTGCCCGCGACACCAACCTGATCGTGTCGATGTCGCTGGTGATCTCGGGGATCGCCACCTTTGTCCAGTGCAAGCGCTTCGGGCCATTCGGTGCAGGGCTGCTGATCGTCCAAGGCACAAGCTTCAACTTCGTCGGGCCGCTGATTGCCGGTGGCGCGCTGATGGTCAAGCAAGGGACGCCGGTGGAAAGTGTGATGGCGGCGATCTTTGGCGTGGTCATCGCCGGTTCGTTCGTGGAGATGGGCGTCTCGCGTATCCTGCCCTTCGTCAAACGCCTGATCACACCGCTGGTGACCGGCATCGTCGTGCTGATGATCGGCCTGACCCTGATCAAAGTCGGCCTGATCAGTATGGGCGGCGGCTTCGGCGCCATGGCCGACGGCACCTTCGCCAACGGCGAGAATCTGTTGCTGTCGGGCGTGGTGCTGGCGATCATCGTCATCCTCAACCGTATCCCGGTGGTGTGGATGCGCAGCTGCGCCATCGTCATCGCGCTGGCAGTGGGCTATGCCCTTGCCGGCTATCTGGGCCGCCTGGACTTCACCGGCATGCACCAGGCCGCGCTGTTCCAGGTACCCACACCGCTGCACTTTGGCCTGGGCTTCTCCTGGGCGTTGTTCATCCCGATGCTGGTGATCTACCTGGTCACCTCGCTGGAAGCCATTGGTGACGTCACCGCCACAAGCAAGGTCTCGCGCCAACCCGTCGAAGGCCCGGTGTGGATGCAGCGGATCAAGGGCGGCGTGCTGGTCAACGGCGCCAACTCGCTGTTGGCGGGTCTGTTCAACACCTTCCCCAGCTCGATCTTCGCCCAGAACAACGGCGTGATTCAGCTGACCGGCATCGCCAGCCGCCACATCGGTATCTGGATCGCGGCCATGCTGGTCCTACTGGGCCTGTTCCCGACCGTTGCCGGTGTAATCCAGGCCGTGCCGGAGCCCGTGCTCGGTGGCGCGGCCATGGTGATGTTCGGCGCGGTGGCCGCCTCGGGCATCAACATCCTCGCCAGCACCCGCCTCGACCGCCGCGCCCTGCTGATCATCGCCGTCTCACTGGCCCTGGGCCTGGGTGTGGCGCAGGTACCGGAGTTCCTGTCGCACATGCCGTCGGCACTGCGCCATGTGCTGGAGTCAGGTGTCGCCACCGGCGGCATCTGCGCCCTAGTGCTCAACTGGTTCCTGCCGGAGAGCAAGGAAGCGGCCTGAGCCATGCCCGGTTGAACCGAAAGCCCGCGCCCACTAGCGCGGGCTTTTTGCTTTATCATGGCCACATTCCTTTGTACGAGCTTCCCATGAAATTCGCCATTGCGGTTTTTTCCCCGGCCCATGCGCCCTCCTCGCGCCGCGCCCTGCGCTTCGCCGAGGCGGCGCTGGCCGGCGGGCATGAAATTGCCCGGCTGTTCTTCTACCAGGACGGCGTGCACAGCGCTTCGGCCAACATCGTCGCACCGCAGGATGAGCTGGATGTGGCGGCTCAATGGCGTGCGTTCGTCAGCGAACACCGGCTCGACGCCGTGGTGTGTATTGCCGCCGCCCTGCGCCGTGGCGTGCTGGACGACTCGGAGGCCAACCGTTACCAGCGTCCGGCCGTAAATCTGCCCATGCCCTGGGAACTGTCAGGCCTGGGCCAACTGCACGAGGCGGCGCAACTGGCCGATCGCCTGGTCTGTTTCGGAGGGGATTGAGATGGCCAAGTCGCTATTGATCATCAGCCGCCAGGCGCCCTGGAACGGCCCGTCCGCTCGCGAGGCGCTGGACATTGCCTTGGCTGGCGGTGCCTTCGACCTACCCTTGGGCTTGCTGTTCCTTGACGACGGCGTATTCCAGCTCGCGGCCGGCCAGCAACCCGACGCCCTGCAGCAGAAGAACCTTGCCGCCAACCTACAGGCATTGCCGATGTTCGGTGTCGAGGAACTGTTCGCCTGTGGCCATAGCCTGGCCCGCCGCGGGCTGGGCGGTGACACGCTGAGCCTGCCGGTCGAGGTGCTCGACGATACCGCGCTGGCTGCACTGATTGCCCGTTTCGACCAGGTGGTGACGCTCTGATGACAACCCTGCATGTAATCGCCCATTCACCGTTCGGTGACGAGCGCCTGGCCAGTTGCCTGCGCCTACTGGGCCCGCAAGACGCGCTGCTGCTATGTGGCGATGCCACCTATGCACTCAAGGCCGGCAGCGAGCCCTACGCAGGCCTGCAAGCTGCCAATCTCGGCAACCGCCTGTTCGCGCTCACCGAGGACCTGCAAGCCCGCGCCCTGGACAGCCAAATGGCCAAGCCCGTGGACTACCCAGCCTTCGTCGAGCTCACCCTGCACTACGACAAGGTCAACAGCTGGCTATGAGTACACTGACTGTTGGCGATCGTTCGATCGCCCTGGACAAGGATGGTTTCCTGGTCGATCTGCAGGACTGGTCCCATGAGGTTGCCGAGTCCCTCGCCGCCCGCGAAGCCATCGCCCTGACCACGGATCATTGGGAGATCCTCGAACTGCTGCGCCAGTTCTACGACGAATACCAGCTGTCCCCGGCCACCCGCCCGCTGATCAAGTACACCGCGCTCAAGCTGGGCGCGGAAAAGGGCAACAGCCCACATCTGAACCGCCTGTTCAACGGCACTCCCGCCAAACTTGCCGCCAAGCTGGCGGGCCTGCCCAAGCCGACCAACTGCATATGACCGAACCGCTTGCACTGACCCTGGAAACCCCGGCTGAACACCCCTTCGCTGAATTCGTGCGCATTCTCGGCAAAGGCAAACGTGGCGCCCGTGGGCTGACGCGCGAAGAGGCCCGTGCCGCCATGACGCTGCTGCTCGAAGGTAAGGTGGAAGACACCCAGCTCGGCGCCTTCCTGATGCTGTTGCGGCACAAGGAGGAAAGCGCCGAGGAGTTGGCCGGTTTCACCGAGGCCCTGCGCGCGCACCTGCAGGCGCCACGCATTTGCGTCGACTTGGACTGGCCGAGCTACGCTGGCAAGAAGCGCCACCTGCCCTGGTACCTGCTGGCTGCCAAATGCCTGGCAGGCAACTGCCTGCGCATTCTGATGCACGGAGGCGGCGCACACACCGCAGGGCGGCTTTACACCGAGCAACTGCTTGGCCTGCTGGACATTCCCCTGTGCCGCGACTGGGCATCGGTGGAACAGGCGCTGGACGCTCGTCGACTGGCCTTTGCTCCGCTGCTGGACTGGGCCCCACAACTGCAGCGCATGATCGACCTGCGCAACACCCTTGGCCTGCGCTCGCCGATCCACTCGTTGGCCCGCGTGCTCAACCCCCTTGGTGCACGCTGCGGGCTGCAAAGCATCTTCCACCCCGGCTACCAGGCCGTGCACCGTGAAGCCAGCCGCCTGCTCGGTGACCATGCGCTGGTGATCAAGGGCGATGGTGGCGAGATCGAGATCAATCCGGACGTGATCAGTCATCTCTATGGCACGTCCGCCGGCGAGGCGTGGGACGAGGAATGGCCGGCCCTGAGCACCCAGCGCCACGTCAAACCCGCCAGCCTGCAACCTGAGCACTTGCTGGCAGTGTGGCGCGGCGAAACCAACGACAGTTATGGCGAACTGGCGGTGATCGCCACCATGGCGCTGGCCCTGCGCGGGCTCGGACAGCCTCGCGAGCAAGCGTTCAGCACCGCGCACACCTACTGGGCTAGCCGTAAAAACATCGGATAACCAGATTAAAACAGCGCAGTATTTGCACTATTTCTTCGAACGTTTTTATCTAGACTGAGCTCCAACGACAGACAACTTTGTTCGAGGAGCTCCAGCATGGGCCTTTTGATCGACGGTCGCTGGCATGACCAGTGGTACCAGAGCAGCAAGGATGGCGCCTTCCAGCGCGAAAACGCACAGCGCCGCAATACGCTGCCCGCTCCAGAGGCTGGTCGCTATCATCTATACGTGTCGCTGGCCTGCCCCTGGGCCCACCGCACCCTGATCTTTCGAGCCATCAAAGGCCTCGAATCGCTGATCGACATCTCGGTGGTCAGCTGGCTGATGGGCGAACATGGCTGGACCTTCGACCAGCAGGAAGGCTCCACCGGCGACCACCTGGAAGCCTTGCAGTACCTGCACCAGCGCTACACCCAGGACGACCCGCACTACACCGGGCGCGTGACCGTACCGGTGCTATGGGACAAGCAGGAGAAGCGCATCGTCAACAACGAGTCGGCAGAGATCATTCGCATCTTCAATTCGGCATTCAACGAGCTCACCGGCAATACACTGGACCTGTACCCAGAGGCCCTGCGCGCCACCATCGATGCGCTCAATGAACGTATCTATCCTGCGGTCAACAACGGCGTGTACCGCGCAGGCTTCGCCACTTCGCAACCCGCCTATGAGGCAGCATTCGATGACGTGTTCAACGAGTTGGACCATCTGGAGGGGGTACTGGGACGCCAGCGTTACCTGGCCGGCGAGTACCTGACCGAGGCCGACATTCGCCTGTTCACGACACTGGTGCGTTTCGACGCGGTGTACCACGGTCACTTCAAGTGCAACCTGCGTCGCCTGAGCGATTATCCGAACCTGTCCAACTGGCTACGCGAGCTGTACCAGTGGCCTGGCGTGGCCAAGACAGTGAACATGGAGCATATCCAGAAGCACTATTACATGAGCCACAAGACCATCAACCCGAATGGGATCGTGCCCAAGGGGCCGCAGCAGGATTTCAACCTGCCGCATGATCGGCAGCGGTTGCCGGGCGAAGGTATCTGGCAGGCCTGAGACAATTGGGGCGGCGTACAGCCCATCGCCGGCAAGCCGGCCCCTACAGCCATCTCGTAGGAGCCGGTTTGTCGGCGATGGACCGCAAATGCTTCAGCTATTCTGCGCCCCTTCGAACCACGCCAGCTTGTCGCGCAACTTCACCACCTCCCCGACGATCACCAGGGTCGGCGCATGCACTTCATGGCGGGCTACCAGCTCAGGCAGGTCAGCCAGGGTACCGGTAAACACCCGCTGGTTACGCGTGGTGCCTTGCTGCACCAACGCCGCAGGCGTACTTGCCGCGCGGCCATGGCGGACCAGCTCGGCACAGATGGTCGGCAACCCGACCAGCCCCATGTAGAACACCAGGGTCTGGGCCGGCGCCACCAGGTCGTGCCAGGGCAGGTTGCTGGTGCCATCCTTCAAGTGACCGGTCACGAAACGTACTGACTGGGCATAATCCCGATGGGTCAACGGAATACCGCCGTAGGCGGAGCAGCCACTGGCTGCCGTGATCCCTGGCACCACCTGGAACGGAATCCCTTCATCGGCCAGCTCCTCGATCTCCTCGCCACCCCGGCCGAAGATGAACGGGTCACCGCCCTTGAGCCGCAGTACGCGCTTGCCCTGGCGCGCTAGGTCCACCAGCAGGCGGTTGATCTGGTCCTGGGGCACGGCATGGTCGGCGCGGCGCTTGCCGACATAGATGCGTTCGGCGTCACGCCGGCACATCTCGATGATCGCCGGCGCCACCAGGCGATCATAGAGCACCACATCGGCCTGCTGCATCAGGCGCAGGGCGCGGAAAGTCAGCAGGTCCGGATCACCTGGACCGGCACCAACCAAGTACACCTCGCCCCCTTGCTGCAAGGGCGCGCCGTCGACCATTGCCTGCAACAGGCGCTCGGCTTCCGCGCCCTGCCCGGCCAACTGCCGCTCAGCGATCGGTCCCTGGAACACGTTCTCCCAGAAACCGCGACGCTGGTTGACGTCTGGGTACAAGGCCTTGACCTTGTCGCGAAAACGCGCGGCGAGCCCGGCCAGTTCGCCATAGGCGGATGGAATCCACGCTTCCAGCTTGGCGCGGATCAACCGCGCCAGCACCGGGGCGTCGCCACCGCTGGACACCGCCACCACCAGGGGTGAACGGTCGACGATGGCTGGGAAGATCACGCTGCACAGGGCCGGTGCGTCCACCACGTTGACCGGCAGGCTGCGCGCCTGTGCATCAGCCGAGACCTGGGCGTTGAGCCCAGGGTCATCAGTGGCCGCGATCACCAGGCGACAGCCCTCCAGATCCGACGACTGATAGCCACGCACCAGGACTTCGCCACCGCCCTCACGGGCCAGCGCGGCGAGCTGGCCGTCGACTTCCGGCGCCACTACCCGCAGCGCGGCGCCGGCATCAGCCAGCAGACGCGCCTTGCGCAAGGCGATCTCGCCACCGCCGACGACCAGCGCGCGGCCACCCTGCAGCTTGTGGAACAGCGGCAGGTAGTCCATTCAGCGAATGACCTCGACGCCACCCATGTACGGCTTGAGCACTTCCGGCACACGGATGGAGCCGTCGGCCTGCTGGTAGTTCTCCAGCACCGCGACCAAGGTACGGCCGACGGCCAAGCCCGAACCATTGAGGGTGTGTACCAGCTCAGGTTTGCCGGTTTCCGGGTTGCGCCAGCGGGCCTGCATACGGCGGGCCTGGAAGTCACCGCAGTTCGAGCAGGAGCTGATCTCGCGGTATTTGTCCTGGCTTGGGACCCACACTTCCAAGTCGTAGGTCTTCACTGCGCCAAAGCCCATGTCGCCGGTGCACAGGGCCAGTACGCGATACGGCAGTTCCAGCAATTGCAATACACGCTCGGCGTTGGCGGTCAGGCCTTCCAGGGCTTCCATCGACTTCGACGGCTCGACGATCTGCACCATCTCGACCTTGTCGAACTGGTGCTGGCGGATCATGCCGCGGGTGTCACGACCCGAGGCACCCGCTTCGCTGCGGAAGCACGGGGTGTGGGCGACGAGCTTGATCGGCAGCTGCTTGGCGTCGATGATCTCGCCTGCCACCAGGTTGGTCAGCGACACTTCGGCGGTCGGGATCAGGTAGAAATCGGCCTCGCCTTCGCGGCTGATCTTGAACAGGTCTTCCTCGAACTTCGGCAGCTGGCCGGTGCCCTGCAGGGCCGGGGCCTGCACCAGGTACGGGGTGTAGTGTTCCTCGTAGCCGTGCTCGCCGGTGTGCAGGTTGATCATGAACTGCGCCAGGGCGCGATGCAGGCGTGCGATCGGGCCGCGCAGCACGGCGAAACGGGCACCGGACAGTTTGGCGGCGGCCTCGAAGTCCAGGCCACGGCTGATCTCGCCCAGGGCCACATGGTCCTTGATCTCGAAGTCGAAGGCACGCGGAGTGCCCCAGCGACGGACTTCGACATTGTCGTCCTCGCTGGCACCGACCGGCACGCTGGCGTCCGGCAGGTTGGGAATGGTCAGCAGGATCGCGTCCAGCTCCGCCTGGATAGTGTCCAGCTCGGTCTTGCCTTCGGCCAGTTCGTTGGCCATGCGCTCGACATCGGCCATCAGTGGCGCGATGTCTTCGCCCTTGGCCTTGGCCTGGCCGATCGATTTGGAACGGGCGTTACGCTCGGCCTGCAGTTGCTCGGTGCGGGTCTGCACCGACTTGCGGCGCTCTTCCAGCGATTCGATGCGCGCGACATCCAGGCTGAAGCCACGGGTGGCCAGGCGCTCCGCCACTACCTGAAGTTCAGTGCGTAACTGTTTGGAATCGAGCATGTCGTTCTCTCGTTATGTGTAAAAGTTGGTTCAGAATCGGGTCAGGGACAGGCCGGCCCAGGTCGCGAGCAGGCCGCCTACAACGCTGATAATGGTATAGCCCATGGCCAGCGGTACTTGCCCGCTTTCCATCAGGCGCACGGTATCGAGCGAGAAAGAGGAAAATGTGGTCAGACCGCCCAGAAACCCGACGATCAATCCGGCGCGCAGCTCGACCGGCGCCAGGGGCTTGTGCAGGAACAGCCCGTAAAGCAGGCCGATCAGCAGGCAGCCGACCAGATTGACCGCCAGCGTACCGGCATAGAAGTGCCGTGGCCAGTGGGCCGCCACCCAGTTGGCGGTGGCGAAGCGCAGCAGCGTGCCGGCAATACCGCCTGCGCTGACGGCGGCGATGAGTGCGATCACGGTTTTCTCCGCTGGCGGGGGCTGTTGCGATCGAGCTCGGCCAGGTGGCGCAACTTTTCGCCAATCTTCAGCTCAAGGCCGCGTGGCACCGGCTGGTAGTACTGGCGTGGTTCAAGCTGCTCGGGGAAATAGTCTTCGCCAGCGGCATAGGCGTCAGGCTCGTCATGGGCGTAGCGGTACTCCTCGCCGTAGCCAAGCTGCTTCATCAGCTTGGTTGGGGCATTACGCAGATGCAGCGGCACCTCCAGCGAACCGTGCTCGGCCGCTTCGCGCATGGCCGCCTTGAAACCCACGTACACCGCGTTGCTCTTCGGTGCGCAGGCGATGTAGGTGATGGCCTGGGCCACCGCCAGTTCGCCCTCGGGGCTACCCAGACGCTCCTGCACATCCCACGCCGCCAGGCATAGGCTCAGGGCCCGGGGGTCGGCGTTGCCGATATCCTCGCTGGCCATGCGCACCACGCGACGGGCGATATACAGCGGGTCGCAGCCACCGTCGAGCATGCGCGCGTACCAGTACAGCGCGCCGTCCGGGTTGGAGCCACGCACGGATTTGTGCAAGGCCGAGATCTGGTCGTAGAACGCCTCGCCGCCCTTGTCGAAGCGGCGGCGGCTGTCACCGAGCAAGCTCTGCAGCAACTCGACAGCAATCTCACCACCGTCTTCGGCCAGGTCCGATGCGTTCTCGAGGAAGTTGAGCATGCGCCGGCCATCGCCATCGGCGGCGGCCATGAGCATCTTGAAGGCTTCGTCGCCCACACGCAGGTTGCGCTTGCCCAGGCCCCGCTGTTCGCTGAGGGCACGATCGACCAGCTTGCGCAGCGCCGCTTCGTCGAGGCTCTTGAGCACATACACCCGCGCCCGCGAGAGCAAGGCGTTGTTCAGCTCGAACGAAGGGTTCTCGGTGGTGGCGCCGATGAAGATCAACGTGCCGTCCTCCACGTAGGGCAGGAAGGCGTCCTGTTGCGATTTGTTGAAGCGGTGCACTTCGTCGACGAACAGGATGGTGCGACGGCCATACTGCCCCGCCTGCTGCTTGGCCACCTCGACCGCCTGGCGGATCTCCTTGACCCCGGCCAGTACGGCCGAGACCGTCTCGAAGTGGGCGTCACAGAACTGCGCCAGCAACCGCGCGAGGGTGGTCTTGCCCACCCCCGGCGGCCCCCAGAAGATCATCGAGTGCAGGGCGCCCTGTTCCAGCGCCTCGCGCAGTGGCTTGCCACGCGCCAGCAGGTGCTCCTGGCCGACGTACTCGTCCAGGCTGGACGGGCGCAGGCGGGCGGCCAGGGGCTGGGCGACGGGTTCGCTACGAAACAGGTCCATGGCGGGCTCTGGTTACTCCTGGATGATGTCCGCGCCTTTCGGGACATCGAACTTGAACTTGGTCGCCGGGATAGCTTCGTTGGCCTTGACCCCGTTGAACAGGATGTTGGTGCGTTGGCCGACGCTGTCGATCAACTGCATGTCGTTGATCAGGCCCTTGCGGAACGATACCCGCAGCGAGTCGAACAGGGTGTCCTTGGTTTTCGGCTTGAGGGTGAAGTCGGTCACCTCGCCCTGCTCCTTCGAGCTGATATCGAAGCTCTGGCTGATCTTCGACACGTCACCGGACAGCAACAGCGCGGGCGTCTGGCTCAGGCGCACATCGAGCTTCTTGATGGTGGCCTGCTCAAGATCCGGGTCCCACAGGGTGACTTTCTGGCCATCGGACACCACCACCTGTTCCTGGGGCGCGTCGGTATGCCAGTAGAACAGCCCCGGGCGCTTGACCGCCATTTCACCGTTGGCTTCCTGCAGGCTGGTGCCGCTGGCGTCCAGGGTCAGCTGGGAGAAGCGCGCGGTGATGGTCCGGGACTTTTCCAGCAGCTGGGTGAGGCGAGCCACGTCTTTTTCGTCGGCATGTACCGACACAGCGCCCATGGCCAGGGCAGAAACCAACAGCATGCGAATCGCGCGCATGGGAATCCTCATTGAGCATTGGATAGGCCGGGCACCTTCGTTGGTGCCCGGCAGGGTGTTCATCAGTCGCGCGGGCCGCCCGGGGCAATCACTTCCCGCGAGCCGTTGCTGTTCATGGGGGTGACTACGCCAGCCATCTCCATCGCCTCGATCATCCGGGCGGCGCGGTTGTAGCCGATCTTCAGCTTGCGCTGCACGGCAGAAATCGACGCGCGACGGCTTTCGAGCACGAACTGGACGGCTTCATCATACAAGGCGTCGCTCTCGGAATCGTCGCCATCACCGCCACCACCGCCGCCATCGAAGCCGCTACCGGCCTCTTCGACGCCGTTGAGGATGTCGTCGTTGTAGTCCGGAGCACCGCGCAGCTTCCACGCCTCGACGACGCGGTGCACCTCGTCGTCGGAGACGAAGGCGCCGTGCACACGTATCGGCAGGCTGGTGCCCGGCGGCATGTAGAGCATGTCACCGTGGCCCAGCAGCTGCTCCGCGCCACCTTGGTCGATGATGGTCCGCGAGTCGATCTTGCTCGATACCTGGAACGCCATGCGGGTCGGGATGTTGGCCTTGATCAGGCCGGTGATCACATCCACCGATGGGCGCTGGGTCGCAAGAATCAGGTGGATACCGGCGGCACGGGCCTTCTGGGCGATACGGGCAATCAGCTCCTCGACCTTCTTGCCGACGATCATCATCATGTCGGCGAATTCGTCGACCACCACCACGATGGTGGGCAGCGTTTTCAGCGTAGGCGGCTCGTCGTCCATGCTTTCGCGGCGGTACAACGGGTCGTGAACGACCTCGCCAGCCTCTTCTGCATCCTTGATCTTGCGGTTGAAGCCCGCCAGGTTACGCACGCCCATGGCCGCCATCAGCTTGTAGCGGCGCTCCATTTCAGCAACGCTCCAGCGCAGCGCGTTGGCGGCGTCCTTCATGTCGGTGACCACCGGGCACAGCAGGTGCGGAATACCTTCGTAGATCGACAGTTCGAGCATCTTCGGGTCGATCATGATCAGGCGCGCGTCTTCCGGGCCCGACTTGAACAGGATCGACAGGATCATCGCGTTCACACCTACCGACTTACCGGAGCCAGTGGTACCAGCCACCAGCAGGTGCGGCATCTTCGCCAGGTCGGTGATCACCGGCTTGCCGCCGATGTCGTGGCCCAGGGCCAGGGTGACCGGTGATTTCTGCTCATCATACTGCGGCGTCGACAGCACCTCGGAGAAACGCACCATCTGGCGGTTCTCGTTGGGGATCTCGATACCCACGGTGGTCTTCCCGGGAATCACCTCGACCACGCGCACACTGGTCACCGCCAGGGAACGCGCCAGGTCCTTGGCCAGGTTGGCGATACGGCTGACCTTCACGCCCGCGGCAGGCTGGATCTCGTAACGGGTGATCACCGGCCCCGGATGGATCGAGTCGACCGACACCTCGACACCGAATTCCTTCAGTTTGATTTCCAGCAGGTGGCCGACACCGGCCAGTGACTCAGGCGAGTACTCGATCTTCTTCTCTTCGGCAGGGTCGAGGATGGAGATCGACGGCAAAGTGCCTTCCACCGCACTGTCGATGAACAACGGCGCCTGCTTCTCCTTCATCACCCGTTTGCTTGGCTCTGGCGCCTTGACCGGCGCAGGCGGAATATTGATCACCGGGGCCGGTTGCTGCTCGCGCTGGGCAACATGCTTGGTCAACGCTTCGTCGCGCTCGATGATGCGCTCACGAGCCTTGACCTGCTCACGCTTGTCCGCCACCACCGGGGCAACCACTTCCTCAACCTGATCATCCACCTCACGCAGCTGCGCCACCAGGCGCTTACGCTCGTTGCGCGCCTCCCACCAACGGTTGGCGGCACCCTGCATCAGCTCGAACAGGTCGAGGGTGATCTTGCCGGTGACGTCCATCACCTTGAACCAGGACAGGTCGGTGAACACCGTCAGGCCGAACAGGAAGAGGGCAATGAACATCAGCGTGCTGCCCTGCACATTCAACAAGTTGCGCGCCAGGTCACCCAGGCTCTCGCCCAAGGCCCCGCCCGCAGAGAACGGCAGGCTGGCCGAAGGGTGAAAATGAATATGCGCCAGCGCCGCGCCCGACAGCACCAGGAACACCAGGCCGATCAGTCGCCAGGAAAACAACCAGCCACTCCACTGCCAGGGCTGGTGGCGTTCGCGGAAGATCTGCCAGGTCTTGATCGCCAGCAGCAGCGGGAAGATATAGGCGAAGTAGCCAAGCACCATGAACAGGATGTCGGCGAAATAGGCCCCGGCACGGCCGGCGGCGTTCTGCACCTGGTCGGCGTTGCTGGTGTGGCTGAAGCCTGGGTCGGCAGTGTCGTAGGTGACCAGTGCCATCCACAGGTACAGGCACAGGGCACCTACGGCGATCAGCGCACCTTCCTTCAGACGGTAGTGCAGCTGCTGCCGCCAAAGAGGCACTGGCAAAGGGGCTGGAGTTGCGGTGGATTTCTTCAAAACGCGTCTATTCCTGCGCGTGCTGCGCGTCCAAACAGTGAAAGGCCGTACGCAGGCCTTTGAACCACTACTTTTAACATTACTGCCCGCCAGCCGCCATGGCGGCACGCTGCTGGAGCGTGAACGGGGGCTACTTTCACAATGGTTGCAATTTGAGCATGCATTTTCTTTTGTGACAAAGGCTTATGCTGTGTTTTTGCACAGGTGTGACAGCAAATGTACCAGATGGTGCCAAAGCAAGCGTGAAACACCTTGTAGTCGTCGCGTTTGGCGGCGGGCTTGCCCCGCGATAGCGGCCGTTGACCGCATCCGCAAGCCGCGCCATGCTGGTCGCCCTCCCCTCCCCCGCCGCCCAAGAACACCATGCTCACCTGGCTCACCCGCGACTCGCTGACCTTCCCACCCCTGGAAAAGGCCCTTCACGACCCCAACGGCCTGCTTGCCGCTGGAGGTGATCTCACCCCCGAACGGCTGGTGGCCGCCTATCGTCACGGCTGCTTCCCCTGGTATCAGGATGGCCAACCGATCCTCTGGTGGTCACCCGACCCACGCACCGTGCTGTTTCCGGAGGAATTGCACGTCTCGCGCTCGCTGGCCAAGTTCATCCGCCAGGGCCACTACCAGGTCAGCTTCGACAGCGACTTCCCGGCCGTGATCAAGGCCTGCGCCGCCCCGCGCGACTACGCGGATGGCACCTGGATTACCGACAGCATGCGCGCGGCCTACTGCGAACTGCACCGCCGCGGCTTCGCCCATTCGGTGGAAGTGCGCCAGGCAGGTGAACTGGTCGGCGGACTCTACGGCCTGGCCATGGGCCGCCTGTTTTTTGGCGAGTCGATGTTCAGCCGCGCCGACAACGCCTCGAAAGTAGGCTTCGTGGCACTGGTCGAGCACCTGAAACAGGCCGGTTTCACCCTTATCGACTGCCAGATGCCCACCAACCACTTGCACAGCCTGGGCGCCCGGGCCATCAGTCGGGCCGAATTCGCCGACCACCTGGCACGCCACCTCAACCAGCCCAGCGGCGCCAGTTGGGTTCGCTAGGCGAGTTTCCAGAGCTGGCTTACACTTAGAGACAACGACTCATCGAAGGGGTTGAACATGACAGAGTTGGCGCGGTTGAAGTTCTATGCCACTCAACCCCACTCCTGCAGCTACCTGCCGGATGAGCAGGCCACCACGCTGTTTCTCGACCCGAGCCAGCCGATGGACGTGCATGTGTACGCTGACCTGTCGGAAATGGGCTTTCGCCGCAGCGGTGACCACCTGTATCGCCCGCATTGCCAAAACTGCAATGCCTGCGTACCGGCGCGCATCCCTGCTGCGCGCTTCATCCCCAACCGCCAGCAGCGGCGCATTCTCAAGCGCAATGCCGACCTGACCGTCAGCGCCGTGCGCCCGGTATTCAAGGAAGAGTATTTCGAGCTGTACCGCCGCTACATCGAGCAGCGCCATGCCGATGGCGACATGTACCCGCCCAGCCGTGACCAGTTTTCGACCTTCCTGGTCCGCGACCTGCCGTTCTGCTGGTTCTATGAGTTCCGCCTCGAAGGGCGCCTGATGGCGGTGGCAGTCTGCGACCTGCTGCCCAATGGCCTATCGGCGGTGTACACCTTCTACGAGCCCGATGAAGAACGGCGCAGCCTGGGCCGCTATGCCATCCTCTGGCAGATCACCGAAGCCCTGCGTCAGAACCTCGACGCCGTGTACCTGGGATACTGGATCAAGAACTGCAAGAAAATGAACTACAAGACCCAATATCGCCCCATCGAACTACTGATCAATCAGCGCTGGGTCACCCTCAACTGAAAGCATTGGCTTGACACGCAGTTTTCGGGCATACTCCACGCCACTTTTTTTGCCCGGTGCAGTCGTGCGTCGGGCCAACACTGGATACCGAGGGCTTTACTGCATGTCGAAAGAAGACAGCTTCGAAATGGAAGGCACTGTCGTCGACACCCTGCCCAACACCATGTTCCGCGTGGAGTTGGAAAACGGGCACGTCGTTACCGCGCACATCTCCGGCAAGATGCGCAAGAACTACATCCGTATTCTCACTGGTGACAAGGTCCGCGTCGAACTGACGCCATACGACCTGAGCAAGGGCCGCATCACCTACCGTGCGCGCTAAGCTCGAGCCATGAAAAAGCCCGGCCATGTGCCGGGCTTTTTTGTGCCTGAACAATACATCACGACTGGAGCCACTCCTGCAGGAGCGGCTTCAGCCGCGATGGGCCGCAAAGCGGCCCCAGCTTTACGCGACCTCAGCCGTGGTCTCGTAATCGAACACCAACTCACCATCGCGCAAGTCGATGTGCACCACGCCACCATGCTCGGCCAGCTCACCAAACAGGATCTCCTCGGCCAGCGGCCGCTTGATCTTGTCCTGGATCAGCCGCGCCATCGGACGCGCGCCCATCTGCACGTCGTAGCCCGAGGCAGCCAGCCAGCCGCGCGCGGCATCGGTGACCTCCAGCAGTACACGCTTGTCCTCCAGCTGCGCCTGCAGTTCGATAAGGAACTTGTCGACGATGCTCTTGATCGTCTCGTGGGAAAGACGGCCAAACTGGATGATGGTATCCAGACGGTTGCGGAACTCCGGCGTGAAGCTCTTGCGAATGACCTCCATGGCATCGGAGGAATGGTCCTGGTGGGTGAAGCCGATCGAGGCCCGCGCGGCGGTTTCAGCGCCGGCATTGGTGGTCATGATCAGGATCACGTTACGGAAGTCCGCCTTGCGCCCGTTGTTGTCGGTCAGGGTCCCGTGGTCCATCACCTGCAGCAGCAGGTTGAAGACTTCGGGGTGTGCCTTCTCGATCTCATCCAGCAGCAGCACACAGTGCGGCTGCTTGGTGATGGCCTCAGTCAGCAGGCCACCCTGGTCGAACCCGACATAGCCGGGCGGCGCGCCGATCAGGCGCGACACAGTGTGCCGCTCCATGTACTCGGACATGTCGAAGCGCACCAACTCCACACCCAATGCCTTGGCCAGCTGGCGAGCCGCCTCGGTCTTGCCCACACCGGTCGGGCCGGCGAACAGGAACGAGCCGACAGGCTTGTCCGGTGCCTTGAGGCCGGCACGTGACAGCTTGATGGCAGTGGCCAGCGAATCGATCGCCGCATCCTGGCCAAACACCGTGAGCTTGAGGTCACGTTCGAGGTTGCGCAACAGCTCTTTATCGGAGCTGGTGACATGTTTCGGCGGAATTCGCGCGATTTTGGCAACGATGTCCTCGACCTGTGGTACATCGATACGCTTGACGCGATTGGCCTCCGGTTGCAGGCGCTGGTAGGCACCCGCCTCGTCGATCACATCGATGGCCTTGTCCGGCATATGCCGGTCATTGATATAACGCGAGGCCAGTTCGGCGGCGGCGCGCAGGGCTTCGTCGCTGTACTCGATGTTGTGGTGGCTCTCGAAGCGGCCTTTCAGGCCGCGCAGGATACCCACGGTGTCCTCCACCGAAGGCTCGCTGACATCGACCTTCTGGAAACGACGCGCCAAGGCACGGTCCTTCTCGAAGATGCCGCGAAACTCCTGGAACGTGGTCGAACCAATGCAACGGATATCGCCGGAAGACAGCAGTGGCTTGAGCAGGTTGGAGGCATCCATCACGCCACCGGATGCCGCGCCAGCACCGATGATGGTGTGGATCTCATCGATGAACAGGATCGCCTGCGGACGCTTGCGCAGCTCACCGAGCAGCGCCTTGAAGCGCTTCTCGAAGTCACCACGGTACTTGGTGCCTGCCAGCAGCGCGCCAAGGTCGAGGGAGTAGACGACGCTCTGGGCCAGCAGGTCCGGCACCTGGCCATCAACAATGCGCTTGGCCAGGCCTTCGGCGATCGCGGTCTTGCCCACGCCAGCCTCACCGACCAGCAACGGGTTGTTCTTGCGCCGACGAGCGAGGATCTGCGCGACGCGCTCGACCTCCTGCTCACGCCCCACCAGCGGATCGATGCGCCCGGCACGGGCCAGTTCGTTCAGGTTGCTGGCATAGGCGTCAAGCGGGTTGCCGGAAGAAGAGGTTTCACCACCTTCCTCGTCCTGCATGTCTTGTTCGTTTTCAGTATGCGGGCCATGGCCCGGCACTTTCGAAATACCGTGGGCGATGTAGTTGACCACATCGATGCGGGCCACGCTCTGCTGCTTGAGCAGGAACACAGCCTGGCTTTCCTGTTCGCTGAAGATCGCCACCAGCACGTTGGCGCCGGTAACCTCGCGCTTGCCGGAGCTCTGCACGTGGAACACGGCACGCTGCAGCACGCGCTGGAAACCCAGCGTCGGTTGCGTTTCGCGGTCCTCGTCATGCACGGGGATCAGCGGGGTAGTCGAATCGATGAACTCCTGCAGGTCATGCTTGAGTTTGTCGAGATTGGCGCCACAGGCGCGCAGAACGGTCGCGGCAGCCTCATTGTCAAGGAGTGCCAGCAGCAGATGTTCGACGGTCATGAACTCATGACGTTTCGAACGCGCCTCCTTGAAGGCCAGATTGAGGGTGACTTCGAGCTCGCGGTTTAACATAGCTTCACCTCATACCCAAGTGGTCGGCGATTAACCGTCCTTCTCGATTTCACAGAGTAGCGGATGCTGGCTTTCCCTGGCGTATTGGTTGACCTGCATGGCCTTTGTCTCGGCGATGTCACGGGTAAACAATCCGCACACTGCCCGCCCTTCGGTATGGACGGTCAGCATGATCTTCGTTGCCAGCTCGCGGTTCAGATTGAAGAACGTCTCGAGCACTTCGACGACGAAATCCATTGGCGTGTAGTCATCGTTGAACAAAACCACCTTGTACATCGGTGGCGCCTGCAGGATCGGCTTGGCCTCCTGGACCGCAAGGCCCGCGCCATCGTCCTCATGCCCGTCCTCGTTCGACTGCGGGCGATCCTGATTGAATGTTAGTCGAATCTCACTGGGTACATGCATGGAAAGAATTTCATCATGAGCGACAGGTTAAGGTTGTGGGTTGACCGCTTCAGGTGGCTGCCGGCGCGGGCGCCGGCTGACCTTGACTAACGGCAAAACGGTGTTACAACCAATAAGAACCCACCGTGGTCTATAAAGATCCGCGCAGTCAACCAGATTTTCTCGCATGGTTCGTATGCGGATGAAGTGGATGATACTCCAGTGATGGAGTCCTTTGCAGAGGGACATAGGGATGGCAAGCGGTAAAGTCAAGTGGTTCAACAACGCCAAGGGCTACGGATTCATCAATGAGGAGGGTAAAAGCGAAGACTTGTTCGCCCATTACTCCGCCATCCAGATGGATGGCTACAAAACATTGAAAGCCGGACAGGCCGTGACGTTCGAGCTCGTGCAAGGCCCCAAGGGCACGCACGCAGTGAACATCCAGAGTGCCAGCACCACCCCTTCAGGTACCAGCACAGGCAATGTTACATCCATCCCTCAAGAAGCCTGATCCCCGCCTAATTTTCGGCATACGAAAAAACCGGCCACCTCTTTAATAAGAAGGTGGCCGGTTTTTTTGCCTGCCTTACATATGCTTGATCATGGCATCGCCAAAACCGGAACTGCCGACCAAGGTCGCACCGTCCATCAGGCGCTCGAAATCATAGGTCACGGTCTTGGCCGCAATAGCGCCATTAGTTCCTTTGATGATCAGGTCCGCAGCCTCGATCCAACCCATGTGCCGCAGCATCATTTCGGCAGACAGGATTACTGACCCCGGGTTGACCTGATCCTTCCCGGCATACTTGGGCGCGGTGCCGTGGGTGGCCTCGAACATGGCCACGGTGTCCGACAAGTTGGCGCCCGGCGCGATACCGATACCACCCACCTCCGCCGCCAGGGCGTCGGACAGGTAGTCGCCATTGAGGTTGAGGGTAGCAATCACGTCGTATTCGGCCGGGCGCAGCAGGATCTGCTGGAGCATGGCGTCGGCAATGGCATCCTTGACGATCACCTCACGGCCGGTCTTGGGGTTCTTGAACTTCATCCATGGGCCACCATCAAGCAGTTCCGCGCCGAACTCGTCGCGCGCCACCTCGTATCCCCAATCCTTGAAAGCCCCTTCAGTGAACTTCATGATGTTGCCCTTGTGCACCAGGGTCAGCGACTTGCGGTCGTTATCCACCACATATTGCAGCGCCTTGCGCACCAGGCGCTTGGTGCCCTCCTTCGAAACCGGCTTGACGCCGATGCCGCAGTCCTGGTCGAAACGGATCTTGGTGACGCCCATTTCCTCCTTGAGGAACTTGATCACCTTGTTCGCCTCGGGCGAGCCGGCCTTCCATTCGATACCGGCGTAGATGTCCTCGGAGTTCTCGCGAAAGATCACCATGTCGACGTCGCCAGGCTTCTTGACCGGGCTCGGCACCCCCTGGAACCAGACCACCGGGCGCAGGCACACATAAAGGTCGAGCTGCTGGCGCAGGGCCACGTTGAGTGAACGAATACCACCGCCGACCGGTGTGGTCAGCGGCCCTTTGATCGAGACCACGTAGTCCTTCACCGCATCGAGGGTCTCCTGGGGCAGCCAGGTGTCCTGGTCATAGACTTGTGTCGCCTTCTCGCCGGCGTAGACCTCCATCCAGGCGATCTTGCGCTTGCCGCCGTAGGCCTTCTGCACGGCGGCGTCGACCACCTTGATCATCACCGGCGAGACATCCACGCCGATGCCGTCGCCTTCTATGTAGGGAATGATGGGGTTGTCGGGAACATTGAGCGAATGGTCTGCATTGACGGTGATCTTGGTACCATCAGACGGCACCTTGATTTTCTGATATCCCATGCTGCACTACTCCGCTTTTCCTGGTGTGATTGGAAATCGTGCGATCCACTGAGCCTAAACCACATCCGTCGACCTGCAAGGTGGCACCCGTTGGCAGCAACTGTTTTGGGTTGACCGCACCGCCCCATTCGCCGGCAAGCCGGCTCCTACGGGCGCCATGCGGGCCCTGAGGATGGCCGGTCCACACCGGGGAATCATGTTGCCCGAACCTGCGGCAACACGTCACATTGCTCCTACGTCTTTGGTCTTATAAATGCGCTGATACGACTTCACCTTGCTGATTAGCCCAAAGGGTTTGATATACTCCGGCGCGACCGAAGGGTCATCGGGGCGAACCCTAGGAAAATGCGGCTCGCCCTTGGCCAGGAAATGGCCATAAGCCTGGGTTGTTACCGCAGCCCAGCACTTGACGCTCGACTGATGCATCCACCATCACCGCTCGCAGCCTCTCGACTTTCCGCTCATGGCGTCGCCAGGGCGAAGCGCCTACCCTGCGCACCTCGAGACTCGAGTACGCTCAGCACATAGAGAGTTAACCCGCATGCCCACCCGTTCCAAGATCATCTACACCTTCACCGACGAAGCCCCCGCCCTCGCCACCTACTCGCTGCTGCCGATCGTCGAAGCCTTCACCGCTTCGGCCGATATCGCCGTCGAAACCCGCGACATCTCCCTGGCCGGCCGAATCCTCGCGGCCTTCCCGGAGCAACTGGGCAGCGCGAAGCAGGTAGGCGATCACCTGGCGGAACTGGGCCAGCTGGCCACCACCCCTGAAGCCAACATCATCAAGCTGCCGAACATCTCTGCTTCGGTTCCACAGCTGAAGGCGGCGATCAAGGAACTGCAGAACAAGGGCTTCAACATCCCTGACTACGCCGACGAGCCGGCCACCGCGCAAGAAAAAGAATCCCGTGCCCGCTACGACCGCATCAAGGGCAGCGCCGTGAACCCGGTCCTGCGCGAAGGCAACTCCGACCGCCGCGCCCCGCTGTCGGTCAAGAACTACGCACGCAAGCACCCGCACAAGATGGGCGCCTGGGCCGCCGACTCCAAGTCGCACGTCGCCCACATGACCCACGGCGACTTCTACGGCAGCGAGAAGGCCGCGCTGATCGAGACTGACGACAGCCTGCGCATCGAACTGGTCGGCAAGGACGGCACCACCACCGTCCTGAAAGAGAAAACCGCGGTCAAGGCCGCCGAAGTCATCGACTGCGCCACCATGAGCCGCAAGGCCCTGAAGGCCTTCATCGCCGAGCAGATCGCCGATGCCAAGGCCTCCGGCGTGCTGCTGTCAGTGCACCTGAAAGCCACCATGATGAAAGTCTCCGACCCGATCATGTTCGGCGTGATCGTCGAGGAGTTCTACAACGACGTGCTGGCCAAGCACGCCGCGGCGTTGGCTGAAGTAGGCTTCAACTCGAACAACGGCATCGGCGACCTGTACGCCCGCATCAAGGACCTGCCTGCTGAAAAGCAAGCCGAGATCGAAGCCGATATCCAGGCCCTGTACGCCGTTCGCCCGGCGCTGGCCATGGTCAACTCGGACAAGGGCATCACCAACCTGCACGTACCGAGTGACGTCATCGTCGACGCCTCGATGCCTGCGATGATCCGCGACTCGGGCAAGATGTGGAACACCGCCGGTGAGCTGCAGGACGCCAAGGCCGTGATCCCGGACCGCTGCTACGCCGGCATCTACCAGGCCACCATCGAAGACTGCAAGCAGCACGGCGCCTTCGACCCGACCACCATGGGCAGCGTCCCCAACGTCGGCCTGATGGCCCAGAAAGCCGAAGAGTACGGCTCCCACGACAAGACCTTCCAGATCAAGGCCGACGGTGTCGTGCGTGTGGTCGATGGCAAGGGCCAGGTCATCCTGGAGCAGAACGTCGAAGCCGGTGACATCTTCCGCATGTGCCAGACCAAGGACGCGCCGATCCAGGACTGGGTCAAGCTGGCCGTCAACCGTGCCCGCCTGAGCAACACCCCGGCGGTGTTCTGGCTGGACCCGGCGCGCGCCCACGACGGCGTGATGATCGAGAAGGTGCAGGCGTACCTGAAGGACCACGACACTGCCGGCCTGGACATCCGCATCCTGGCCCCGGTCGACGCCATCAAGTTCTCCCTGGCCCGCATCCGCGAAGGCAAGGACACCATCTCGGTGACCGGCAACGTCCTGCGCGACTACCTGACCGACCTGTTCCCGATCATGGAGCTGGGCACCAGCGCCAAGATGCTGTCGATCGTCCCGCTGATGAACGGCGGTGGCCTGTTCGAAACCGGCGCCGGTGGTTCGGCACCGAAGCACGTGCAACAGCTGGTTGAAGAGAACTTCCTGCGCTGGGACTCGCTGGGTGAATTCCTCGCGCTCGCCGCTTCGCTCGAGCACCTGGGCAACACCTACGACAACCCGCGCGCCAAAGTCCTGGCCAACACCCTGGACCAGGCCACCGGCAAGTTCCTCGACACCAACAAGTCGCCTTCGCGCAAGGTCGGCGGTATCGACAACCGCGGCAGCCACTTCTACCTCACGCTCTACTGGGCAGAAGCCCTGGCCGCCCAGACCGACGATGCCGCCCTGCAGGCGCGCTTCGCCCCACTGGCAAAAACCCTGAGCGAGAACGAAGCGACCATCGTCGCCGAGCTCAACGCCGTCCAGGGCAAGCCGGCCGACATCGGTGGCTACTACGCCCCGGATGCCGAGCTGACTGCTAAGGTGATGCGCCCAAGCCAAACCCTGAACAGCGCCATTGCCGCACTGTAAGGTTCGCTTGCAGTAACAACACAGACCCCGGCCACGCACCGGGGTTTGTGCTTTTTCAGCCACAAGTGGCCAGCTGCAAGCGACAAGTCAAAGCAGTCGCTTACCGCTTCTACTTGTGGCCTGCAGCTTGAAACTTGCCACTTAGGGAGAGAATCGACCGTGTCTTGGCAACCCCACATCACCGTCGCCACCATCGTCGAACATGAGGGCAAGTTCCTCTTCGTCGAGGAATTCAAGGCCGGCCAGCACGTTCTCAACCAACCTGCCGGCCACCTGGAAGCCAACGAAACCATCACCCAGGCCGCTCTGCGCGAGACGCTGGAAGAAACCGCGTGGGAAGTCGAACTCACCGGCGTGGTCGGCATCTACCTCTATACCGCCCCGAGCAACGGTGTAACCTACCAGCGTATCTGCTTCGCCGCCCGCCCCGTACACCACCACACAGACCTGGCTCTGGACAGCGACATCGTCCGCGCCGTGTGGCTGAGCCGCGACGAGCTGCTGGCCGAGCCGTCGCGTTGGCGCAGCGAACTGGTGCCCCGTTGCCTCGACGACTATCTGAAAGGCCCTCTGCACAGCCTCGAACTGCTGCGCGACTGACGCCAGCCCGCGGGTTTGATAGAATCCGCGCTTTTCCCCCAGATACACACCGGTAGCCATGACCAGCCCAGCACTCAAAGACCCCGCCAAGACCCGCGTCATCGTCGGCATGTCCGGCGGCGTGGACTCTTCCGTCTCCGCCCTTCTGCTCATGGAGCAGGGCTACCAGGTGGAAGGTCTGTTCATGAAGAACTGGGAAGAGGACGACGGCACCGAATACTGCACCGCCCGCGAAGACCTCGCCGACGCCCAGGCCGTGTGCGACCGCATCGGCATCAAGCTGCACACCGCCAACTTCGCCGCCGAATACTGGGACAACGTGTTCGAGCACTTCCTCGAAGAGTACAAGGCCGGCCGCACACCGAACCCGGACATCCTGTGCAACCGCGAGATCAAGTTCAAGGCGTTTCTCGACTATGCCCTGTCGCTGGGCGCCGACCTGATTGCCACCGGCCACTATGTGCGCCGCCGCGATACCGGCGAACTGACCGAGCTGCTCAAAGGCCTGGATCCGAACAAGGACCAGAGCTACTTCCTGCACGCCGTGGGCGGCAAGGAGATCGCCCGCACCCTGTTCCCGGTCGGTGAGCTAGAGAAGCCCGAAGTCCGCGCCATCGCCGAGAAACATGGCCTGGCCACGGCGAAGAAGAAGGACTCCACCGGCATTTGCTTCATCGGTGAGCGCCGTTTCAGCGACTTCCTCAAGCAGTATCTGCCGGCCCAGCCGGGCGAGATCCAGACCACCGATGGCGAAGTCATCGGCCGCCACCACGGCCTGATGTACCACACCATCGGCCAGCGCCAGGGCCTGGGCATCGGCGGCCTGAAGGACGCCGGCGACGAACCGTGGTACGTGCTACACAAGGACCTCGCACGGAACGTGCTGGTGGTCGGCCAGGGTAACGAACACCCCTGGCTGTTCTCCCGCGCCCTGCTTGCCTCGGAAATCTTCTGGGTCAACCCGATCGACTTGAGCAGCCCGCGCCGGCTCACCGCCAAAGTGCGCTATCGCCAGGGCGACCAACAATGCACCCTTGAGCGCACCGAGAACGGCTACCGCGCGGTGTTCGACGAACCTCAACGCGCGGTCACCCCCGGCCAGTCGGTGGTGTTCTACGACGGCGAGGTGTGCCTGGGTGGTGGCGTGATCGAGACCGCCGAGCCGTGGAGCCCGCGTCAATGAACAACCTCCAGGAGCAGTTGGTCGCCCTGGGCGGCGTGTTCCAGGCCGCAGTACTGGTCGACCGCATCGCCCGCACCGGCCAGGCCAGCGAGGCCCACATCGGCTGCATGCTTGGTAGCCTGCTGGTGCGCGACCCGAAGGATACGCTGGAAGTGTTCGGCGGCGACGACCTTAACCTGCGCGATGGCTATCGCGCGCTGGTCGGCGCCCTGGAGCGCGACCCCAGCAGCCTGCAGCGCGAGCCGCTGCGCTACGCCCTGTCGATGCTCGGCCTTGAGCGCCAGCTGAACAAACGCGGCGACATGCTCGACATCATCGGCAATCGCCTGCCGCAGATTCAATCGCAGGCCGATCATTTCGGCCTGGTTCACGAAAACGTCATCGCTTCCAGCGGAGCCTTGTACCAGGACACCTTGAGCACCCTGCGCCAACGCATCCAGGTGCACGGCGACATGCGTTTCCTGCAGCAGGCGAGCAATGCCTCGAAGATCCGTGCCCTGCTGCTGGCCGGCATCCGCGCCGCGCGCCTGTGGCGCCAGCTGGGCGGGCATCGCTGGCAACTGGTGTTCAGCCGGCGCAAGTTGCTCAACGAGCTGTACGGGATGATGCGTACCAACGACTGAACGAACACCGTGCCCCAGTAGGAGCGGGTTTACCCGCGAATGCGCCAGTAAATCCAGCATTGCATCGCGGGTAAACCCGCTCCTACTGGGGCCCAAGCAAGACTCGAAATGGCCCGACCTTTGGTCAGCCACCCGACTCGGGCGCGTTTTTCATGTATGATATGCGCCCTTCCAAAAGCCTGACTGTCCGAGAACACCCCATGCAGCTCTCCTCGCTCACTGCGGTTTCCCCTGTAGACGGCCGTTATGCCGGCAAAACCCAGGCCCTGCGCCCCATCTTCAGCGAATTCGGCCTGATCCGTTTCCGCGCCCTGGTCGAAGTGCGCTGGCTGCAGCGCCTGGCCGCCCACCCGCAGATCGGCGAAGTGCCGGCGTTCTCCGCCGAAGCCAACGCCCTGCTGGACAGCCTGGCCACCGATTTCAAGCTCGAGCACGCCGAACGCGTCAAAGAGATCGAGCGCACCACCAACCATGACGTCAAGGCCATCGAGTACCTGCTCAAGGAGCAAGCGGCTCAACTGCCTGAACTGGCCAAGGTCAGCGAGTTCATCCACTTCGCCTGCACCAGCGAGGACATCAACAACCTGTCCCACGCCCTGATGCTGCGCGCTGGCCGCGACGAAGTGCTGCTGCCGCTAATGCGCCAGATCGCCGAGGCCATCCGTGCCCTGGCCCACGCCCACGCCGAAGTCCCCATGCTGTCGCGCACCCACGGCCAGCCGGCCTCGCCGACCACCCTGGGTAAAGAGCTGGCCAACGTCGTCTACCGCCTGGAGCGCCAGATCGCTCAAGTGGCCGCCGTACCGCTGCTGGGCAAGATCAATGGCGCCGTAGGCAACTACAACGCCCACCTGTCGGCCTACTCGCAGATCGATTGGGAGCAGAACGCTCGCGCCTTCATCGAGGACGAACTGGGCCTGGTGTTCAACCCCTACACCACCCAGATCGAGCCGCACGACTACATCGCCGAGCTGTTCGACGCCATCGCCCGCTTCAACACCATCCTCATCGACTTCGACCGCGACGTCTGGGGCTACATCTCGCTGGGCTACTTCAAGCAGAAGACCGTCGCCGGCGAGATCGGCTCCTCGACCATGCCGCACAAGGTCAACCCGATCGACTTCGAGAACTCCGAAGGCAACCTGGGGATCGCCAACGCGCTGTTCCAGCACCTGGCCAGCAAACTGCCAATCTCGCGCTGGCAGCGTGACCTGACCGACTCCACCGTGCTGCGCAACCTGGGCGTGGGCTTCGCCCACAGCGTCATCGCCTATGAAGCCAGCCTGAAAGGCATCGGCAAGCTGGAAGTCAACGCCGCGCGTATCGCCGCCGACCTGGACGCCTGCTGGGAAGTCCTGGCCGAGCCGATCCAGACCGTGATGCGCCGCTTCAACATTGAGAACCCCTACGAGAAGCTCAAGGAGCTGACCCGTGGCAAGGGCATCACCCCTGAAGCGCTGCTGACCTTCATCGACGGCCTGGACATGCCGGCCGACGCCAAGGCCGAGCTCAAGCAACTGACCCCTGCCACCTACATTGGCAACGCCGTGGCCCAGGCCAAACGCATCTGACCTGCGCTCCGCGCTTAACGCCCGGCCTGGCCGGGCGTTTTTATTCCCGTCTGAAAACTACGTTTTTTCAATAGGTTGAACATGAATTCTGATACTCCACTGCAACTGCTGGGCGGCCTGACGGCCCGTGAATTCCTGCGCGACTACTGGCAGAAGAAGCCGCTGCTGGTGCGTCAGGCCTTCCCCGACTTCATCAGCCCCATCGACGCCGACGAACTGGCCGGCCTGGCCCTGGAAGAAGAAGTCGAGTCGCGCCTGGTGCTCGAACACGGCGAGCGCCCGTGGGAGCTGCGCCGCGGCCCGTTCGCCGAGGACGCCTTCGCCGACCTGCCCGAGCGTGACTGGACCCTGCTGGTACAGGCGGTGGACCAGTTCGTCCCGGAAGTGGCCGAGCTGCTCGAAGAGTTCCGCTTCCTGCCCAGCTGGCGTATCGACGACGTGATGATCAGCTACGCAGCGCCCGGCGGCAGCGTCGGCCCGCATTTCGACAACTACGACGTGTTCCTGCTGCAGGCCGATGGCAAGCGCAACTGGAAAGTCGGCCAGATGTGCAACAGCGACAGCGCGCTGATCGACCACGCTGACCTGCGCATCCTCGCCGAATTCGAGCAGAGCGACGAGTGGACCCTGGAGCCCGGCGACATGCTCTACCTGCCGCCGCGCCTGGCCCACTACGGCGTCGCCGAGGGCGAGTGCATGACCTACTCGGTGGGCTTCCGCGCCCCCAGCGCGGCCGAAGTGCTGACCCACTTCACCGACTTCCTCGGCCAGTTCCTGCCGGACGAAGAGCGCTACAGCGATGCCGACGCCCAGCCGGTCAGCGACCCGCACCAGATCCAGCACGACGCCCTGGACCGCCTCAAGGCCCTGATCGACAAGCACATGGCCGACAAGGACCTGCTGCTGACCTGGTTCGGCCAGTTCATGACCGAGCCGCGTTACCCCGAGCAGGTAGTAGGCGAGGAACTGTCTGAACAGGAGCTGCTCGACTACCTCGGCCAGGGCGCCATCCTGATCCGCAACCCGAGCGCACGCCTGGCCTGGTCGGAGTTCGGCGACGACCTGCTGCTGTTCGCCAGCGGCCGCAGTTGCCCGCTGCCGGGGAAACTGCGCGAGCTGCTGAAACTGATCTGCTCCGCCGACGCCCTGCACAGCGAAAACCTGGCCCAGTGGCTGCCGGATGAAGACGGCCTGATGCTGGTCCAGCAGTTGGTCATGCAAGGCAGCCTGGGGTTCGCCGATGAATAAGATCAGCGTTCGACTGGCCGACTGGCACAAAGACAACGCCGATATCCACCGCATCCGCAGCGCCGTGTTCGTCGCCGAGCAGCATGTGCCACCGGAGCTGGAGTTCGACGCTGAAGACCCGAGCGCCGTGCATTTCCTCGCCATGGAAGGCGACTACCCGATCGGTACCGCGCGCCTATTGCCCGACGGCACCATCGGCCGGGTGTCGGTGCTCAAGGACTGGCGCGGCTTGAAGGTGGGCGATGCACTGATGCAGGCGGTGATCGTCGAGGCGCAGAACCGCGACCTCAAACAGCAGATGCTCAGCGCCCAGGTGCATGCCACCCCATTCTACGAGCGCCTGGGGTTCCGCGTGGTCAGCGAGGAGTTCCTCGAGGCCGGGATCCCGCACGTGGACATGGTGCGCGACTCGCGCGAGATCGTCTAAGCCGCCATTCGCCGGCAAGCCAGCGCCTACAGGATATTCCCGTAGGGGCCGGCTTGCCGGCGAACCGCCTGGTCAGGCAATCACGACCTGGCCATCACCCAGCGACTGCGCCGCAATCCCCACCAGCGTCACGCTGTCGGCACCGAACGTCAGCACCAGGTCATTGCCCACCTGGCTGGCATGATCACGCCAGGCCGGTACAGCCGTGCCGCCCTCCACGCCCATGAATACCAGGCGGTCCTGGCCGGTGAAATCCAGCACCCGGTCCAGACCGAAGTGCCCGCTGAACAGGAACGTATCGCGCCCGGCACCGCCACTGAGCACATCGTTGCCGGTGCCACCGACCAGCACGTCATTGCCCGCGCCGCCCTGCAGGCGATCATCCCCACCCAGGCCGAACAACCACTGGCCCTGGCTCCCCGCCACCAGCTGGTCACCCGCCTGGCTACCACTGATCGACGCTGCGTAGGGGTTGAGCTTGCCACTGTTCAGCAACCCATCTACGCCTAGCTGATGGGCCACCTCCTTGGTGAAGATCACCAGGCTCGGCTCCTTGCTGACCAGGTTCTCGACGCCGTGCAACTGGCTGATGCCGCCCACGGCATCCTGCACATACACCGTGCCCTCGCCGTCGCGGGCGATGTTCAGGCTAGCCAGTGAATCCTGCAGCTTGAACGTGTCATGCCCGTCGCCGCCATCGATCAGGTTGAAGCCGCCATCATCACGGAAGGTATCGTTGCCGGCACGCCCTTCGAGGTAGTCGTTGCCACGCCCGCCATGGATCAGGTCGTCCTTGTCGGTACCAATGATGAAGGTACTGCCTTTGTGAGGCTCGGCGCTGCGGTTGAGGTCCGCGACCCAGGTCGAGCCCCGGGTCACATCGGACAGGTTGCTGACCACCACGGTCGAGTCGCGGGTGGTCCACTGATAGAAGGACGAGTCCACCACCCGCCCCAGGCCATCGGTGTAGGCGGCCGGCAGGTGCGACAGCCAGTTGGCGATGTTGGCGATGGAGAACGGCAGCAGGTTCCAGGCGTCAGAAGCGTAGTGGTCGTTGAAGTTGACGATGTTGTTGGTGGCCGAGGCCTTGGCGCTATCGTGCACGCCGGCGGTCCCCCAGGTGACCGAGGTACCGTCGAGCACACGGAATACCGGGTCGTTCTCGTAGCCGATGTTGAGCACCTTGTTGGCATCGGCGGCCTGGGTCGGCGAGGCGAAGGCGACGTAGCGCGAATCCTGGTAGAAGCCGCCCCAACGCGAGGTGCTGAGGTCTGCCAGGCTGTTCACCGCCAACCCGCCAAGGCTGTGGCCACTGACGGTGACATCGGCGCCGGTCAGGCCGTTGGCCTTGGCAAATGCCGCCACATTGTCGAGCAGGCGGCCGAAGGCGTTGCCGGTGTAGTCGCGGGCATAGCCCGGTGGCCCGAACGCCGCCAACAGGTCGTTGATCACGTCGCCGATGGTGTCGCCAATCAGCACTTCCCGTGGCCCACCGGTGCCGCGAAAGGCGATGCCGATGCCCGTCAGGTGACCGTCAGCGTCGTAGCGACCCATGACTTCAGCCTGTGCCGTGGTATAGCCGGCGTTTTCACCATAGAAGGTCCCCCGCGCATCGGTCTTGCCCTGATAGCCCAGCTGCGCGGCGCTGATCGGGTTCCAGCCGATCGCCTTGGCGTTGGCCAAGGCCTTGGCCTCTGCGTCAGGGTTCCAGGGTATGCCGGGGATCACGCCCTGACTGTCGGTGCCGCCTACCAGTGCTTTGACCAGTGTGGCGGGCAAGCCGAGGCCGAAACCATGCTGCTGGTAGCCTGCGGCGAATCCATCGTCGATGCCGTGGTAGGCATACATCGCCAAGGCCATGGCATCTTTGTAGAGGGCGGAAGAGGCAGAGCCGCCAAGTTGGCGGTAATCGAATATGGGCATTGGATACATCCCTGTTGGTTGTAGTTGAGGCGCCTCAGCGACATCGTCCTCTGACACGACTGGCAGGCGAAAGGCAAAGCTGGCACGCCGGTGCCACATGATTCAAGCCCCTGGGAGTGGCAACCCTGCCAAAATCGCGCACAAGAAAACTGTACATGCATACAGATAAAACTTGCCTACGCGCCCTGCCTTGCGCATCCTAGTGCCCTTTCCCATCGATCAAGCGTTGCGGCCATGCGCCTCTTTCTCTGTGAAAAACCCTCCCAGGCAAAAGATATCGCCAAGGTGCTCGGCGCCCACCGCCGGGGCGACGGCTGCTGGTTGGGTACCGATGTCTGCGTGACCTGGTGCATCGGCCACCTGCTGGAAACCGCCCCGCCCGACAGCTACGACGAGCGCTACAAGCGCTGGTCGCTCGACGACCTGCCGATCATCCCCGAAAAATGGAAGATGACGGTCAAGCCCAAGACCGCCAGCCAGTACAAGGCGGTCAAGCGCCTGCTCGGCGAGGCTCGTGAACTGGTAATCGCCACCGACGCCGACCGCGAGGGTGAGATGATCGCCCGCGAGCTGGTCGAACACTGCCGCTACCGCGGGCCGATCCAGCGCCTGTGGCTATCGGCCCTGGACGACGCCTCGATCCGCAAGGCACTGGCGCGCCTGCTGCCCGGCCAGGAAACCTTCAACCTCTACCACTGCGCCCTGGGCCGCTCGCGGGCGGACTGGTTGATTGGCATGAACATGAGCCGCCTGTTCACCCTGCTCGGGCGCCAGTCCGGCTATCAAGGCGTATTGCCCGTGGGGCGGGTGCAGACACCGACGCTGCGCCTGGTGGTAGACCGCGACCGCAGCATCGCCGATTTCGTGCCGGTGCCCTTCTGGGCCATCGACGTGCAGTTGGAGAGTGCCGGCAATGTGTTCAACGCTCAATGGCGCGCGCCGGAGGATGCCTGCGACGACCAGGGCCGCTGCCTGAAGCAGGCCCTGGCGCAGCAGGCTGCCCTCGATATGCAAACTGCCGGCAGCGCCCGGGTGATGAAGATCGCCACCGAGCGCGTCCGCGAGGCCGCGCCCATGCCCTTCGACCTGGGCACCCTGCAAGAGGTCTGCTCGAAGAAACTGGGGCTCGGTGCCCAGGAGACACTGGACATCGCCCAGGCGCTGTACGAAACCCACAAACTGATCACCTATCCGCGCAGCGACAGCGGTTACCTGCCCCTCAGCCAGCACGGCGAGGCACCGAGCATCCTCGCCGCGCTGCAACGCACCGATGGCAGCCTTGCACCGCTGCAGCCGTACCTCGACCCGCAACGCCGCTCGCGGGCCTGGAACGACCAGAAGGTCAGCGCCCACCACGGCATCATCCCCACCGCCGCCGCCAGCGACCCGTCGCGCCTGCCGCCGAAGTACAAGGCGGTGTACACCCTGATTCGCGCCCGCTACCTCGCCCAGTTCCTGCCCAACCACGAGTACGACCGCACCCAGGCCGACTTCGACTGCGCCGGGCACACGCTGCGCTCGGTCGGCAAGCAGATCATCGAGCCGGGCTGGCGCCGGGCGCTACCCGAGGCGTTGACCCCCACGAAGGGCCGCGAGGCGCCACCGGCCCAGGTGCTGCCGGCACTGCGCGAGGGGCAGGACTGCGCGGTGCAGGGTTTGCAGCTCAAGGACCTGTGGACCCAGCCCCCCAAGCCATTTACCGAAGGCGACCTGATCAAGGCGATGAAGAACGTCGCCAAGCTGGTGCAGGATCCACTGCTCAAGCAGAAGCTCAAGGAGACCACTGGCATCGGCACCGAGGCGACTCGCGCAAGCATCATCCAGGGCCTGCTCGATCGCGGCTACCTGGCCAAGAACGGCAAGGCACTGTCGGCCACACCAGCAGCCTTCAGCCTGATCGATGCCGTACCCCGGGCCATCGCCGACCCCGGCACCACGGCGATCTGGGAACAGGCGCTGGACATGGTACAGAGCGGCGAGATGAGCCTGGACGAGTTCGTCACCCGCCAGTCGGCGTGGATGGGCAAGCTGGTGCAGCGCTGCAGTGGCATGCGCCTGAACATCACCGGGCCAGCGGCAGGCAAGGCCACGGCGCCCTGGAAGAAGAAGCGCAAGGGGGCGGCCAAGGGCAAGGCAGCAACCAGCAAGCCCCGACAGCCTCGGCGCAAGGCGGCAACCTAGCACGGCTTGCCTCGAACAATGCCTTCGACTGGCGATGTGAAAATCCTCTGCTATTTTTTCATGAAAATAATCATAAAAAATTTCACGAGGCCCCGGCATGTTCAAGCAATCCGCCCAGCACGTCGCCAGCTACTACGCCCAGACCTACCCCGCCCCCATCCCCCTGCGCCCTACCCTGCAAGGCGCCGTCGACACCGATGTACTGATCATCGGCGCCGGTTTCAGTGGCCTGCACACCGCCCTGCGCCTGGCCCTGGCCGGCAAGCGCGTGGCCCTGCTGGAGGCCAGCCGGGTGGCATGGGCGGCGTCCGGTCGCAACGGCGGCCAGGCGTTGCTCGGCTGGTCATGCGACATGCCACCCCTGCTCAAGGCCCTTGGCCTGGAACGCGGGCGCCGCCTGTGGGACAGCATGTGCTGGGCCGCTCGGGAAATGCGCGAGCTACCCCAACGCCACGGCTTCGATGTCGACTACCGCCTCGGCAGCCTATGGGCCGCGGTGCTGCCGCGTCGCGTCAAGCTGCTGGAGGAAGCTCGTCGTGAAGCGCAGGCCACGCTCCACTACGATTGCCTGCGCTTGATCAGCCGCGATGAGCTGCCCGAATGGATCGACAGCCCGCGCTATCAGGCCGCGCTGTACGACCCCAACGGTGCCCACCTCAACCCGCTGAAACTGGCCCAGGGGCTGGCGGCCACGATCGAGGCGGCCGGAGGCGACATCTTCGAACAGAGCCAGGTGCTCGACTACCAGGAACAGGCAGACGGCTTCGTAGCCCGCACCGCCACAGGTGAAGTGCGCAGCCGCGTGCTGGTGCTGGCCTGCAATGCCTACATCGACGGCCTCGACCGCGCCCTCTCGCGCCGCTTGCTGCCAGTAGGTTCCTACCAGGTGGCCACCGTGCCGCTCGATACGGGCCTCGCCGCCTCGCTGCTACCCCGCAACAGTTGCGTGATCGATAACCAGTTCATCCCCGACTACTTCCGTCTCACCCCCGATCACCGCCTGCTGTTTGGTGGCGGCTGCACCTATCTTGGCGGCATCCCCAAGGATGTCGCCGCCGCCACCCGCCCCTGCCTGGAACGGGTGTTTCCACAACTCAAGGGCGTAGCCATCGAGCACGCCTGGGGTGGGCATATCGACTGCAGCCTCCAACGCACGCCGGATATCGGCCGCCAGGGCCAGCGCTACTGGCTGCAGGGTTTCTCCGGGCACGGCGTACTGCCGACCCTGGCCGGGGCGCGCGCGGTCAGCGATGCGATCCTCGGCAACGATGACCTGCTGGCGTTGTACCAAGGCATCGACAACGGCTGCTTCTTCGGTGGCGACCTGCTGGCGGCCCCGCTGGAAGCGGCGGCCAAGGCCTGGTACAGGATGCGCGATCATGTCTGAGCCACGTGATGCACGCGAAGACCTGGCGCGCCTGGTCCGCGACCTGCGCAAGCACCGAGGTTTCACCCTGGATGATCTGGCCACGCGGGTGAACCGCTCCGTGGGTTTTCTCTCCCAGGTGGAGCGCGGGCTGTCACGCCCCACCGTGGCCGATCTCACCGCCATCAGCGAAGCGTTGCAGGTACCCACCACCTATTTCTACCAGGCGGTGCCGCCAAGGGAGATCGACTGGGTCACCCGCCCCGGCGAACGGCGCACCCTGTATTACGCCGCCGGGGTTACCGATGTGCTGGTCTCGCCCACCCTCAACGGCCGCTTCGCCATGCTCGAAAGCCACTTGGCACCGGGCGCCAGCAGTGGCGAGGGGCACCTGGACGACAGCTCGGAGCAGGGAGGCTTCGTCCTCGAAGGCGAGCTGACCCTATGGCTGCACGGCCACGAAGAGACCGTGACCTTGCACCCCAACGACAGCTTCCAGCTGCCGCCGCACAGCCAGTTTCGCTACGCCAACCTGACGTCCCTGGTGACGCGTGTGCTTTGGGTGTTCCGTTGACGGCACGGCTTCGTTGCCTGCCTGGGACCAGCACCGTGCCGGGAGCAACTGTGTTGTGTCGACTGCGCTGGTCCATTCGCCGGCAAAGCCGGCTCCTACTGGTGCGGCGTTGACCTTGAAGCTGGCGCCCCCCCACCGATCACCGAATCATGTTTCATTGCAATGGAGCACACGATGACCACGCACCACAGCTTGCTCGACGAAGTCCGTACCTTCCGCTCACAGCATCCTGACGTGCGCTACGTCGACTTGATCAGCCTGGACATTCCTGGCCACTTCTACGGCAAGCGCTACCCCATCGAGATGCTGGAAAAGGTCGCCGCTGGCAGCCCCTTGAAGCTGCCGCAGAACTGCGTGTTGCTGGGTGTCCAGGGCGGGCTGTTCCCGATTGGCGACTACTGCTTCAACGACGGCGACCCGGACGCCCTGCGCCGCCTGGTACCGGGCACGCTCAAACCGGTGAGCTGGGAGCGCGAGCCACTGGGCCAGATGTTGATCACTTCCGACGGCACCGCCGCGCCCATCGAGTTCGAACCCCGCGAAGTGCTCACCCGCGTGTTGCAGCGCCTGGCACGGCGCGGTATCCGCCCGGTAGTGGCATTCGAGCTGGAGTTCTACCTGTTCGATCGCGCACTCAAGGAAGGCCTGCCCCAGTTTCCCCACGACCCGTTCAGCAACGACGCCGACGACCAGCCCAACCTGCACATCGAACGCCTGTCGCGCTTCTCCGATGTCCTGCGCGAGATGGTCGAGGCCGCCAACGCCCAGGGCGTGGACGCCAACGTGATCACCGCCGAGCTGGGGCCGGGCCAGTTCGAGATCAACTTCGGCCACTGCGACGATGGCCTGCGCGCCGCCGACTGGGCGGCGATGTTCTGCCGCAGCACCCGTGGCGTAGCGCTGAAACACGGGTTGCGCGCCTCGTTCATGAGCAAGCCCTACCTGCAGGCGCCGGGCAGCGGCATGCATGTGCATGTCAGCCTCTACGACCGGGATGGCAATAATGTGCTCGCCGTCGACCAGCAACGGCCGCTGCGCCACGCGGTGGCCGGCTGCCTGGCGCTGCTGCCGCACTGTATGCCGATCTTCGCCGCCAACCACAATGCGTTCCGCCGCTACGGCGCCATGGTCAATGCCGCCAGCCGTGCCAGCTGGGGCTTCGAGGATCGCGATGCGTGTATCCGCATCCCCGAGTCGGCCCCACGCAACCTGCGTATCGAGCATCGGCTGGCGGGGGCGGACGCCAACCCGTATCTGGTGCTGGCGGCGATCCTTTGCGGGATGGAGCATGGGCTCGATGCCGCGCAGGAGCCGATCGAGCCACTGAACGAGAACCGTGGCAGCGGCATCGATTTCCCCAAGGACATGCTTGGCGCGGTGGCGGCCATGCGTGGGCATCCGGTGGTCAATGAAGGGCTGGGGCAGGAGTTCGTGATGGTGTACTGCGAAAACAAGCGACAAGACCATCTTGCCTTCATGCAGGAGGTGAGCGCGCGGGAATATCGCTGGTTCCTGTGATGCCTTGTTCGCCGGCAAGCCGGCTCCTACAGAGGTCCTCGTAGGAGCCGGATTGCCGGCGAACAAGGCCGACGCTGGCAACTCAACCGGACGAGGATTACCATGTACCGCCTCTAGCGCGGCCTTTTGCCGCACCCCGCCGTCCAGCCAGCCCAAGCCCCCATGCCCTTCGAACTCACCGTAGAACCGCTCACCCTGCTGATCCTCGCCCTGGTCGCCTTCGTCGCCGGTTTCATCGATGCCATCGCCGGCGGCGGCGGCCTGCTGACCACCCCGGCACTGCTGACCGCCGGCATGCCCCCACACCTGGTGCTGGGCACCAACAAACTCAGCTCGACCTTCGGCGCGGCCACCGCCAGCATCACCTACTACCGGCGCAAGTTGTTTCACCCGGCGCAATGGCGCCTGGCGATTCTCGGCACGCTGGTGGGCGCGCTGATCGGCGCGGTGGCCGCCCACTACATGCCGGCCGAATGGCTGAACAAGATGCTGCCGGTGATCGTCTTCGCCTGCGGCGTCTACCTGTTGTTCGGTGGCACGCCCAAGGCGCCGCTGGACGCCGACGCGCCGATCAAGCGGAAATGGCAGTTTCCCCAAGGCTTCTCGCTGGGTTTCTACGACGGCGTGGCTGGCCCCGGCACTGGCGCGTTCTGGACCGTGAGCACGCTGCTGCTCTACCCCATCGACCTGGTCCGCGCCAGCGGCGTGGCCCGCAGCATGAACTTCGTCAGCAACATCGCGGCACTGACAGTGTTCGTCATTTCCGGGCAGGTGGACTACATCGTCGGCCTGTGCATGGGCCTGTCGGTGATGGTCGGTGCCTTCTTTGGTGCGCGCACGGCGATCAGCGGTGGCAGCAAGTTCATCCGTCCGGTGTTCATCACCGTGGTGCTGGCGTTGACCGTACGCTTGGCCTGGCAGCATTGGTTCGGTCAGGCCTGAGGTAGGCGCCGGCTTTGCCGGCGAAC
The DNA here is from genome assembly GCF_023277925.1 of Pseudomonas entomophila. NCBI lineage: Bacteria > Pseudomonadati > Pseudomonadota > Gammaproteobacteria > Pseudomonadales > Pseudomonadaceae > Pseudomonas > Pseudomonas entomophila. Next base: position 935,595 of record NZ_CP063832.1, on the reverse strand, counting down.
AGCGACGCAAGCGGTGCCATGCACCGCAGTGTTTGCGTTCGCCAGCAAAGCTGGCTCCTACCGGGGCCCATCAGCTTGGCAGTACAGGCTCCGCCAGCCCCAAACGCTGCGCTACGTACAGGTCGATCAGGTACCGGGCGATGGAGCGCCCGGCCGGCAATGGCGGCAGGTCGTGGACGTTGAACCATTGTGCGTCCTCGATTTCGTCCGGCTGCATGACAATCTCCCCGCCCGCGTACTCGGCATGGAAGCCCAGCATCATCGAATGCGGGAACGGCCAACACTGGCTGCCCACGTACTGGATGTTCTTCACTTCGATCGCCACTTCTTCACGCACCTCGCGCACCAGGCACTCTTCGGCTGACTCACCCGGTTCGGCAAAGCCGGCCAGGGTGCTGTACACCCCGGTGACGAAGCGCGGAGAGCGCGCCAGCAGCACTTGGTCGCCACGGGTGATCAACACGATCATGCTGGGTGAAATGCGCGGGTAGCTGCGCAGGTCGCACGGCTGGCAGTACATCGCCCGCTCCCAGCGGATCTGCGTCATGGGTTGCCCGCAGCTGCCGCAGAAGCGGTGCTCGCGGGCCCAGGTGCCGATCTGCGCGGCGTAACCCAGCACCTTGTAGGTGTCGAAGTCACCTTCGAGCATGAACCGGCGCAGCCCCTGCCAGTTGCACCCCTGCACTTCGCTGGCGGTGCGCAACTCCAGCAGGAACACCGGCTGGCCGTCGAAATAGCCGATGCCGTGCTCGCACAGCACGTCCAGTTCCTGGCGCTTGAGCCAGTCGCGGGGAAACAGCGCGCCGTTGGCGTCCACCAGGAACCCCTCCGGGCTGCGGGCGACAGCCCAGCCCCCGGTGGTCTGCGGGTCGAGTACTGCGGTTGTCCAGCGTGCTGACATGCTTGCGGTCCCTTCAGGGCGCCCGCCAACCCGGTCAGTCGGCGAACGTCGGTTGCTGTTTACTCATGTGGGCGGCCACGGCCACGCGCAGGTCTTCGGACTGCAGCATGGCGGCGTTCCAGGTGGCGATGTACTCCAGGCCATCGTCGATGCGATGGTCGCGCATGTAGCTGAGCATCTCCTTGGTGCCGGCCACCGCGACCGGTGATTTTGCGGCAATTTCGCGGGCAATGGCAAAGACCCCGTCGAGCAGCGCCGCGTGGTCATCGTAGACCCGGTTGACCAGACCGATGCGCAGCGCCTCCTGGGCATCGACGTTGCGCCCGGTGTAGGCCAGTTCGCGCAGGATGCCGTCGCCGATGATACGCGGCAGACGTTGCAGGGTGCCGACATCGGCGGCCATGCCCATGTCGATCTCCTTGATCGAGAACTGCGCGTCGCTGGCGCAGTAGCGCATGTCGCAGGCCGACACCAAGTCGATCGCACCACCGATGCAGTAGCCCTGGATTGCCGCCAGCACCGGCTTGCGGCAGTTGTCCACGGCATTGAACGAACTTTGCAGGCGCAGGATGGTACGGCGCAGCAGGCGGGCGTTGCGGCCGACGTCCTTGCCCATCTGGCCGGCCAGCGAGGCCAGCATCATCAGGTCGATGCCCGAGGAGAAGTGCTTGCCCGCCCCGCTGATGACCACCGCGCGTACTGCGTCGGTGTCGTCGATCCACTGGAAGATGTCGACGATCTCCTCCCAGAACGCGGCATTCATCGCGTTGATCTTTTCCGGGCGGTTGATTTGCACGTGGGCGATGTTGTCGGTCAGTTCAACCTTGAATGCGGTGTAGTCGGTCACGGGCGGCACTCCTGTGGAGAAAGGGTTCAAAGTGCAGGATCTTAGCGCAGCGGCAAGGCCGTGCATGTGCCAAAAGCTGGACTGGATGCCTTGCGCCGCGCGGCTTGATGGGGCACCGTGCGCGACTGCTGAATCAAAAGGATACAAATTCATGTCCCATTCCCTGACCGGCGCCCTCGCCCACAGCTTCCTGGGCCAGTCGCCGCGTTGGTACAAGGCCGTCATCGCCCTGTTCCTGATCCTCAACCCATTACTGCTGGCGACCCTCGGCCCGGTGGTCACCGGCTGGGTGCTGGTGATCCAGTTCATCTTCACCCTGGGGATGGCGCTCAAGTGCTACCCGCTGATGCCTGGCGGGCTGCTACTGGTCGAAGCGCTGCTGCTGCGCATGACCACGCCCGAGGCGCTGTATGAAGAGCTGCAGCACAACTTCCCGGTGATCCTGCTGCTGATGTTCATGGTCGCCGGCATCCACTTCATGAAGGAGCTGCTGCTGTTCCTGTTCTCGCGGATCCTGCTGGGGGTGCGCTCCAAGGCTGTGCTCAGCCTGCTGTTCTGCGTGCTGTCGGCGTTTCTGTCGGCGTTCCTCGACGCCCTCACCGTGACGGCGGTGATCATCAGCGCGGCGGTGGGTTTCTATGCGGTCTACCACCGGGTCGCATCCGGCACCAATCCACGCGAGGAGTCGGCGCTGGAGAGCGACTACCAGGTCGAGCAACTGCACCGCGAAGACCTCGACCAGTTCCGCGCCTTCCTGCGCAGCTTGCTGATGCATGGTGCGGTGGGCACTGCCCTGGGCGGCGTGTGCACGTTGGTGGGCGAGCCGCAGAACCTGCTGATCGGCCATGAGATGGGCTGGCACTTCGCCGAGTTCTTCAGCAAGGTCGCGCCGGTGTCGATGCCGGTGCTGGCGGCGGGCCTGGTGACCTGCGTGCTGGTGGAAAAACTGCGGCTGTTCGGTTACGGCACGCTGATGCCCGAGCGTGTGCGCCAGGTGCTGGCCGCCTATGCCGCCGAAAACGACGCCGCACGCACCCAAGCGCAACGTATCGCCCTGGTGGTCCAGGGCCTGGCCGCCTTGACCCTGATCGTCTGCCTGGGCCTGCATGTCGCCGAGGTGGGGTTGATCGGCCTGCTGATGATCGTGCTGATCACCGCCTTCACCGGCATCACCGACGAGCATCGCCTGGGCCGTGCGTTCCAGGACGCCATGCCGTTCACCGCGCTGTTGGTGGTGTTCTTCGCCGTGGTCGCGGTGATCCACCAGCAGCAGCTGTTCAGCCCGCTGATCGCCTGGGTGCTGGCCCTGCCCAGCGAGCAGCAGCCGGGCATGCTGTACCTGGCCAACGGGCTGCTGTCGGCAATCAGCGACAACGTGTTCGTCGCCACCATCTACATCACCGAGGTCAAGCAGGCCTTCCTCAACGGCGCGATGAGCCGCGAGCATTTCGAGACCCTGGCGGTGGCGATCAATACCGGCACCAACCTGCCCAGCGTGGCCACACCCAATGGCCAGGCGGCGTTCCTGTTCCTGCTCACTTCGGCGATCGCACCGCTGATTCGCCTGTCGTACGGGCGCATGGTGTGGATGGCCCTGCCCTACACCGTGGTCATGGGTGGGCTGGGCTGGTGGGCGGTGACCTACTGGCTGTAGAGTGCGCGCCTTTCGAATATCCTCGGGCAGGGGCGTCATGGGCCTGCCCACGAGGATGAGGCAAGCAACGGAGCAGTCGAAGCATGATTCTGGTGGTCGAAGGGATCAGCGCCTGTGGCAAGACCACTTGGTGCACGCAGCATGGAGGGCAGCAGGTCGTTGCCGAACACGGACGTTTCGCCCATGTACCAGACCGTCAGGCCGACCCCGTCGGCGCGGCAGCGTTTTGGGCTGAGCGCAACGTGGATCGCTGGCAAGCGGCGCTGGCGATGGAAAGCACCGCGACATGGGCCGTGTGCGACAGCGACCCGCTCAAGTTGCACTACATCTGGAGCCTTTGGCAGATCGGCGAGGCGAGCGAGCACGACTGGCGCCTGGAGCTTGCGGCCACCCGGAAAACGATCGCGCAAGGGCGTATCAGTTTTGCCGACCGCTACCTTGTCGGCCGTATCGACCCTCGTCTGGCGCGGGAACGAGCCCAGGCGGACAGTACCCGCCGACGTAGCGGCTTCGAGCTGCATGTGCGTCTGCAACCGGCGCTGATGGCATGGTACTCGGCCTTGGGCAAGGTGCTGCCTGGGCGTGTCCATTTCGGCTTTCCCACGCAATTGCCTGCCTTGGAAAGCCCGGTTGAACGCTATTCGATTGCAGCCTTCGACCGAATGATCGCGTTGCTGCCAGGTCGTCCTTGAGCAGGTGGTCGCTGCCCTTTCTGGGTGTGCGACGGGGGCGTTGCAGCGCATTCAAGATCGAGCGCCACCATCGCGGATGAATCCGCTCCTACCCGAAACAAACCTGTAGGAGCGGATTCATCCGCGATGCGCCGCACGGGCGGCGCTCGATCTCGAGAGCACTGCAAGACGATCACCCTCCCCGTCCCAGAAGGCTGACAGCCGTCCATATCCAGCTATCGTTCAGTGCTCCTGTCGATTTCAGCCCGTGCCACTCGACTAACCCTCACACAACCGAGGCAAAGCATGATCCGGATCCGTACCGTGGGCAGTGCCGACTGGCCCATTTATCGCGACTTGCGCCTCAAGGCCCTGCTCGACACGCCTGATGCATTCGGCAGCACCTACGCAACGGAATCGTTGCGTAGCGATCAGGCCTGGCAAGCGCGAGTCGAATCCGCCCTCGCCTCCGGCAAAGATCAGTTATTGATCGCGGTGCTCGACCACCTGCCATGTGGGCTCGTATGGTGTCGTTTGTCCGCTACCGAACCAGTCTCGGCCGACCTCTATCAGATGTGGGTTGCCCCTGAGGCCCGCAGGCAAGGTGCCGGCCGCGCGCTGCTGCGGGCGGCTCTGGACTGGAGTAGAGATCACCAGGTGCACGAGGTGCGTCTGGGCGTGACAGTGGCTGACAGTCCGGCCATGGGCTTGTATCGGGCGAATGGGTTCTACCCTTCCGGTGCGCCGGAGCCATTGCGCGAGGACAGCGAACTGCAGGTTCAAGGCATGTGCCTGACGCTTTGTCCAAGCGCATGACACCAGGTATATGATTGGGGTCCCGCCCCGTCCTGTACCGGAGATACCTCGCATGCTGCCCACCGCTTCCTCCCTGCACAGCGCCCGCCGGGTCAGGTTGCAAGTACTGCGCGGGCGGGTCGGCCTTGGGCTGGTGGCCGGGCTTTCGGTGTTGGCGGGCATGACCGACGCGATCGGCCTGCTGGCGTTGGGGGACTTCGTCTCGTTCATGAGCGGCAACACCACCCGCCTGGCCGTGGCGATCAGCCAGGCGGACTTCGCCCTGATGCTGCGCCTGGCCTTGGCGATCCTCAGCTTCGTGCTGGGCAATGCCTTGGGCGTATTGCTGGCCCGGCAGTTCAAACGCCAGGCATCGCCGTTGCTGATGCTGGTCGCCATGCTGCTTGCCTTCGCCGCCGCCTGGCCTGGCCCCTCGACCTTTGCAGCGCTGGTCGCGGCGATTCTCGCCATGGGCATGCTCAATGCCGTGGTCGAACAGGTGAATGGCCTGCCCATCGGCCTGACCTACGTGACCGGGGCGCTTTCGCGGTTCGGGCGCGGGCTCGGGCGCTGGCTGTTGGGCGAGCGCCGGCATGGCTGGCGCGTGCAGTTGGTGCCGTGGAGCGGCATGCTGCTGGGGGCGGCGGTGGGCGCCTGGCTGGAGCAGCGGCTCGGGTTGCGGGCATTGGCGGCCAGCTGTGCCCTGGCCTGCCTGTTGGCCCTGGTGACGCGGTTCATCCCCAGGGCCTGGCAGTTGGGCTACATGCCACGTTGAGCGACCAAGCCCTGTGGGAACGAGTTTACCCGCGGATGCGATGGTGGACTCACTGGCGCATTCGCGGGTAAACCCGCTCCTACAGGGACCGCGTCGCCCTCAAGATCAGCGCCCCACCGCAGGAGTCGGCCATGCCGGCGCCTGCGGCGGGTGTCGATCAGCCCTTGGTGGTCAGGCCGTCAACATGGCCTTCGACCGTGACAGGCCCGACCTTCAGCTTGCCGTTGTCCAGCGAAACGCTCGGCACGCCACCCTCAGGCAGCTTGGGCAGGTCCAGCGTGGCCTTGACCTCATAGCCCAGCGGCTTCACCTCGGCACCGATCTGCGTCCCGGCCTGCTCGACACCCTTGCCTTCCAGCGCCAGGTTGCGCTCACTTGCGATGTGCGACGACTCCTTCGTCGAAGCCTTGCGCATGAACTCGCCCTGGGCGTTGAACGATGGCGTGTAGTCGAAGCCGGCCTTCTCCTGGCCTTCCTGGTCCTCCTTCACCTTGCCCGGCTTGCCGGCCAGGCCCGCGCCCAGGTCAAGACGAACCGACGTGGTGGTGTCCTGCCGGTCCTGGACCGTCAGCCCACCCGCCAGCTTGCCGCCGACCTGCTGGCCATCGACCCGTGCGCCGCTGAGCTGCGCTGTGCCGGCACTGTTCAGCGTCACTTCGCCAGCGGTGATGTGGCTGTTCTGCTGGGTGGCGCCTTGCAGGTAGTCGACGTGCACCTTGCCACCCAGGTCGAAATCTTTCGACGTGGTGACCTGTTGCCCGGCATCCGCTGGCGTGTTGCGGCTCAGGTTGCTGCCGGCCTTCAGGTCGACACCCCAGTTGCCGCGGCTCTGGGTGGACTGCGCCGACTCCAGCACCAGGCCACCCTCGCCGGCCGCGACATTGACGCCCACCGCGCCGACCTGCGTGCCCTGCAGGTGGACCGACTGGCCTTCCAGGCCCAGGGTGCCGCGGCTGTCGAGCTGACCACCGGTCAGGGTCTGCGAGCGCTCGTTGGTCTGCCCCACATTGAAGTTGCCGCCCAGCTTGCCACTCAGGTCGCGGCCTTGCTCACCGGTGGCTGCCTTGCCGCCGAGGTTGAGGCCGCCGCCCAGGTGGCTGCCGGTGACGGTACGGGTATCGCTGGCCGCTTGCAGGTCGAGCGCGCCACCGGCCTTGACCTCGACCGGGCCGCCCGCGTCGATGCGCGTGCCTTGCAGGGTCAGGTCGCCAGCACTGCCCAATTGCACCGGGCCATTGCCTTTGACGCTCACCACCTGGGCCTTGCTGTCGACGCTGTGCTCACCAGCATGGTCGAGCTGGAACCCGGCCCCCAGGTCGATCTTGTCACCCACCGGCAAGGTGCCCACGGTCAGCGAACCGCTGCCACCGAGGCTGCCGGTGTCGCGACGCTCATGGTTGTTGGCCTGGTCCAGGGCCAGCTTGCCACCGGTGGTGACGGCCACGGCGCCCTGGCCACCGTCGATACGGCTGCCTTCGAAGCGGGCATCGCCACCGACCTGGATGTTCAAGCCGTGGCTGCCGGTGTAGCTGCCCACCACGGCAGTGGATTTGTCTTCGGCCAGGGACTTGCTCCCCCCCGAACCGTTGGCCGTCACGTTCAGGTCCTCACCGGTCTTGGTGTAGACCCGGGCGGACACATCGGCGGTCACCTGCTGCTCGGTGCGGCTGTGGGTGTTGCTGGCCGCCTCGGCCTGCAGCGAGCCCGCCTTGACGCTCAGCACGCCACCGTTGGCGTTGTACTGGGTGCCCTGGTCCTTCACTGCGCCGGCCACGTTCAGTTCGACGCCCTGGCCATTGAACTGGCCGACCACCGCGGTGCCGGTCTGTTCGCTGCGCTGCTCGCTGGCATGCCCAACGGCCAGGTCGACGCCCAGGTTCGGCGTGCCCAGCTTACCCAGGGCGTCGGTCAGCGAGGTCTTGCCGTCCAGTACATCCTTGACGTCCTTGAGCGGCAGCTTGCCGTCGAGCGCATCCTTGACCGTGACCTTGCCATCGACCACATCCTTGACCACGCCGGCGATCGGCCGGGCGATGTCCTTGTACTCGACGTTGACACCGACATCCGCCGACCAGTTGCTCTGCTGGTGGCTGCTGCGGGTGGTATCGCTGGCCGCGCGGTTGTCCACCTGGTTGGCGGTGACGCTCAATTGGCCGGCGCTGTTCACCTGCGCCCCTTCGCTGGCCAGGGTGTCGGCCTTGATCGTCAGCTTGCCAGCGCTGTCCACGCCGGTGGTCTTCGCAGTGGTCGTGCTCGAGGCGTCCTGCTGCGTGCCATGGGCGAAGTCGACCCCGGCGCCCGCGCGATCGAGGCCGGCGGTGAGGTAGACACCCCCTGAAGTGCGGCTGCTGTCACTGGATTCACTGTGGCGATCCTGCTCGGCCAGCAAAGACACCTGCTTGCCGGTCAGGGTGGTGTCGCCGGAAGTGGACTTCACCGTCGCGCCCTTGAGCGCCAGCTCGCCACCGGCATTGACCTGCACCTCGCTGCCGCTGAGGCTCGAGCCCTGCTGCTTGACGTCGGTGCGGGTCGCCCCCTGCTGCTCGCTGGCATACCCCACGCCCGCACGGTACTGCCCGGCGCCAGGCGCCGTCTCTTTGGCAGAGGCCACGAAACCTCGATTGCTGCTGGCGCTGCTTTGTTCACGGGTGTCCTGGGCCGAGGTGACCTTCACATCACCCGCCGCCTCGGCGTTCAGCGTACCGCTGGCCTTGACCGTCGAGCCGACCACATCGATGCCTTCAGTACTGTTCAGGCCGACGTTGCCACCGGCCACCAGCTCGCTGCGCACCGAGGTGCTTTCCCGGGTGTTCTGCTTGGCTTCGTTGTGGCTGACGCCGAAGAACTTGCTCTGCTGGTTCTGGCTGTCGCGCTGGTCGGTGCGCGAGGCGTTGTTGATCTGTACCTGCTTGCCGGCGATGCGGATGTCCTTGCCGCTGGTCAGCTGTGCGCCCTCGGCCAGCACCGCCGCCTTGGCGTGCAGTTCGATGTCGCCGCCCTTGAGCTGGCTGGTGACGCTGCGCTGCTCTTCGCTGCGGGTGTCCCAGTCGGCCTTCCAGAAGCCCTTGGTGTGTTTGCCCTGGTCGGTTTGCACGTGGCGTTCGGTGGCTGCGGTCACGCGCAGGTCGGCGCCGCTGGTCACGCTCAAGTGGCCCGGCGCCTCGACGCTGGCGGCATTGAGCTGCGTGTCCTGCCCCGATTTCAGCTGGGCGTCGCGCCGGGCCACGACCTGGGTGCCGTGCTCGCGGGTGTCGCTGTCGGTCTGGGTGCGCTGGTAGGTTTCCCAGTCGATGCCCAGCGCGCCACTGCGCCAGTTCTCGCGTTTTTCCTGGAGCTTGCGGCTTTGCACGGTGCTCAGGGTAAGGTTGCGCCCGGCGTCGAGGCCGACGTCGCGTGCGCTGACATCGGCGGCGGCCAGGGTCAGGTCCTGGCCGCTGCGCAACCCGATATCGCCCTGGCTGCTGTGGATGCCGGCACGGGTCGCCTCCAGCTTGTCGGCCACGGCCGCGCCACTGATGTTCAGGTCGCCGGCCGAATCGATGCGCACGCCGTCACGCCCCTCGACCTGCACCGCGCCGACACGCACGCCCGCACCCTGCGCGGTGCTGACGATGTTGATGCGCCCGGCCTGCATCGCGCCGAACAGGCTGGCGTCGATGCGTTGCTCGGTGGTGTTGGCGCTTGGGTCGACGTGAGTGACCTGCCCGCTGGCGTAATCCACCTGCTGGCGGCCCACGGTCAGGTTGAGCTGGTCACGCGCATCCAGGCGGCCTTGGCTGTCGATGCGCGGGGCAATCAGGTTGACCGAGCCGCCGTCGTTACGCAGCCCGCCACCTTGCACCTGCAGTTGGCCGCTGGCGTCCTGGGTGCCCAGAGCCTTGAGTTTGCCGTCGTTCAACTCGGGGCGACCGACCAGCAGGCTGGCATTGGGCGTGTTGATGAAACTGGCGCCATTGACCGAGATGCCATTGGGGTTGGCCAGCACATAGTCGGCAGCGCGGCCGAAGATTTCCTGGGCGCCGTTGATCGCCGACGGGTTGCGACTGACCACTTCGTTGAGGATCACGCTCGCCGCCTGGCCCTGGAACTGCGGGTTGGCCGCCAGCTGGCCGGCGAGCTGGGAATTGCCAGCCTGCAAGGCGTTGTTCAGTACCAGGCCCTGGCGGTCGACGTTGTAGTCGAGGAACTGGTTATGGGACAGCCCCGCGCCATTGGGGGCGACGATATTGACGATGGGCACGCCACCCTGGGTCTGCAATTGCGCCGTGCCACCGGGGCCGGGCGCTACCACCACGCCCTCGGCCAATGCCTGCGGCAGGCTGGCGGCGAGCAACAGGCTGGCTATCGCCCAGCGCAGTTTGCCCTGCGGCGAAAGGTGGAAGGCAAAGGTGTGCTTTGGCATAGGTCACTCTCCATGTAGGTGCTGCAATTCACTGCGCGATCGCGGTCAGATCTGCAGGCCGGCCCGGAACAGCCAGACTTCGGGTTCGTGGCGCAGGCCACTGGGCGTGGTCAGGCCACGCTGGTAGTCGACATCGATCTGCAGGGCCTTGTAGCCCAGGCTCAGGCCGACACTGGCGCCGCTCAGGCGTTGGCTCGAAGCGCCGTGGTCGGCCTTGATCCAGCCATGGTCGAGGCCAATGCGCGGGGTGATCGCAAAGGGCCCGTCATGGCGCAGGGGCAGGCGCAAGGTGTTGCGCCAGATCGCCCCGTTGGCCCCGGACACGCTGTTGACCCGATAGCCGCGCACGGCGGAATCGTCGGTGCCGAGCAACTGCTCGATGGCCGGCAGCGGGTCGGGGCTGTATTGCAAGTTGAGTTGGCTCTGCCATTGCCAGGCCTGCCCGCCGAGCTGGCCGTTGCGCCACTGGCCGAGGCTGGCGCGGTACTTGTGGAACTGCGCCTTGGGCAGGTCACCGTTCAGGCGCCGACCATCATCGTCGGCGCCGAGCCAACGCAGGCCCTGGGCATAGTTGACGTCGAGGTTCCACACGGCGCGGTCGAGCCAGAACAGGTTGACCCCGGCCTCGGCCACCGTCAGGGTCGGGCTCTGCACATCCAGCCGCACCTTGGCGAACTCAGTGTCGACCTCCTTGTGCGCCAACTGCAGGTTGGCGCTCAGCTGGTGCTGCTGGTCGCGCCACAGCACCCGCTCACTGCGCAGGCTGAGCTGGTCGGTGATGCCGGTGCTGTGCAGGGTGACGCTGCTGAGCTTGAACGGCGAGCGGTACTCGGCATGGCTGGCGAACAGGCTGAAGGTCCAGTAGCCGTAGGGGATGGCGTAGTACAGGCTGGCATTGCGGCTGTAGCGATCGCCCTGGTTGAGGGTGTCGCTGGCGCTGAGGCTGAGCAGGTCGTTGAGCGCCAACGGGTTGTCCAGGCTCAGGCTGAGCACCTGGCGATCACGCCCGGTGCCGGCGCTGCCCAGGTTGTCCAGGCCCAGCCCCACGGCCACCCGCCCCTGCCCGGCGCTGCGTGAACGCAAAACGATGCGCGAGGCGCCGGGCTGGCTGCCCGGGGCGATATCGGCGGTCAGGTCGACCGAACGCAGGCGGTTGAGCTGGTCCAGGCCCTGCTCCAGGTCGCGCAGGTTCAACGGCTCGCCCAGCATGCCGGGGAAGGCGCCAGCCAGGGACACCGGCAGGCGTTGGTCGGCCAGTTCGATGGCTTCCAGGTAGCCTTCGTCGACCAAGATATCCAGCGAATGCCCTGCGGCGGGCGCACGGCTCAGGTAAGGCCGGCTGGCGATATAGCCCTTCTCGACATACAGCGCGGTGAGGGTCGCCAGCAGGTGATTGATCTGGCCCACGCCCATGCAAGGGGTGACCAGGGGCTCGATACGGGCGTTGAGCGTGGCGCGGTCGATCAGCGTGACGCCACCGACGCGTACGCCCGCCAGGGGCCAGCACTGCGCATCCGGAGCCACGGCCTGGGGCGTCTGCGCTGTCGTCGCCGAGGGGCCAAACGCTCCGCGTTGCAGTTGTCGACGGCGTTGCTCCAACTGCAACTGTTGCAGGTCGGTCTGCTGCTGTTGCTGTTGGCGCAGCACTTCCTGCCCTGGGGCGACTGTTTCGGCGTGCGCAAAACCGGCACACAGGCACAGCCACATGGCAGGCAACAACCGGCTGGGCATGGCGGGACGGCGGGACATGGCAGGCAGGTACAACATACAACACCCATTCGGACAGAGCTGCACAACTGACGCATTCAGGCAGTCGGATTTTTTAACTTTCCGGCGCGCCTACTTCAGGTTATCGGCCCTCGTCTTGAAACTTGAGAAAGTTCGGAAAATTGGCGTCATTAGTTCGACGATTAGTTGCACATCATTTTGATAGCAACCTACGCGAACCCACCTGCCTCGCAGGTTCCATAAAACACGAGACAAGGATTGTCGGACAATCCAGCAGAAGCAGAACACTCGCTTTCACATAGACACGAATCACCGGGCAACAACTTTAGAGCGGGATTCGAAGAGGGACGGCCATGAAGACCATTGCGCGGGAAAGTTGCAGTACGGGGCGCCAGGCGCCCCGTCAGAAAAGTTGTTCAGGCCGCCTGCCGACGCATCGCCAGGATCGCCGCGCCAAACCCGATGAAGGTCGAGCCCACCACCCGGCCCACCCAACGTGACAGCGACGGGCGGGTCAACACGCCCTTGGCCCGTGCGGCGAGCGCGGCGTAAAGGCTCAGGGAGGTCAGCGACAGCAGGATGAAGATTCCGGTGAGGACCAGGAACTGCGGCAGCAGCGCCGCGCCCTGGTCGATGAACTGCGGGAACAGCGCGGTGAAGAACATCGTCGCCTTGGGGTTGGTGACCGCGGTCAGGAACGCTGACTTGTACAGTTTCAACGGCGTCGGCCGGCGCTTGCCCGCGCCCTCCTCCACGCCCTCGACCAGCATCGGGCTCTTCTTCAGCAGTTGCCGTGCGCCGAGGTAGAACAGGTAGCCGGCGCCGATGACCTTGACTGCGTTGAACAGCATTTCCGAACTGGCCAGCAACGCCCCCAGCCCGAGCATCGCCGCCGCCGACAGGCAGAACAGCCCGGTGGCGTTGCCCAGCGACGACCACACCGCGCTGCGTTGACCATGGGCCAGGCTGTTGTTGATCGCCATGAGCGTGGCGGGCCCGGGGCTGGCGATGGCGATCGCGGCGACCAGGGTGAAGGCGAGAAGCGCGTGAGTGTCCATGTTCAGGCTCGTGCAAGGCTACGGAACCCGCATCATACAGCGGAGCCATCATGCAAAGCTGCGGCCCTCGGACAATGTCGTGTCACCGGGGGAGCGGGTTTACCCGCGATTACGTCGGCGAACACACTACCGTCTTCGCGGGTAAACCCGCTCTTAAAGATGCCCCGCAGCAACACCAGGCACCAGAAGTGCGCCATGATGCCGCCCTGTAATCGACAACACGACAAGGAACTGCCCATGCCCCGCCTGGATTGGCTCGAACACCACATGGCCCATTGCGACACCTTGGCGCAATGGCTGCACCAACAGTTCCACTACGAGTTCCAGGACTTCCCCCTGCCGGCCTGGCAACGTGAATTTGCCGAAGGGCAGCGCAATGGCAAATGGAAGTGCCTGGTGGCGCTGGATGGCGACCGCTTGCTCGGCAGTGCCGCACTGGCCGTCGACGACCTGCCCGAACGACCGGAACTCGGGCCCTGGCTGGCTTGCGTGTTCGTCAGCCCGCAGGCACGTGGCCAGGGGCTCGCCGAACGGTTGATCGAAGGGATCTGCAATCACGCCCGTGACGGCGGGGTCTCGACGCTGTACCTGCATACCCATGACCAGCACGCCTATTACGCGAAGCGTGGATGGCACCTGTTGGAACGGTTCGAGGCATGGGGCGAGGGGCAATGGCTCATGTCTCGTGACCTTGCCGCCACTGCTCCCTGACATGCCATGCCCCCTGCGCGAGCCACTGTCCTGGGTTGACTGTACTGGCCCTTTCGCCGGCAAGCCGGCTCCTACAGGTATTGCGCGGCCCAATGGGCTGCGCTTGCGCATTCCGCCGAATTGCTTGCCTGATCCTCTGGCATAAAGGCTGGATCGGTTCCGCAACGCTCCCCCTGTGCTAGCGTTTCCAGATTGGGGAACAACGTATTCCCCTGCCGCGAAACCAACCGATGATCAGCAGGTGAGCCCATGGAACTACGCATCAACCAGCAGACCTATCAGGTCGAGGCCGACGCCGACACGCCCTTGCTCTGGGTGATCCGCGACGACCTCGGCCTGACCGGCACCAAATATGGCTGCGGCCTGGCCCAATGCGGCGCTTGCTCGGTGCTGGTGGACGGCAACGTGGTGCGCGCCTGCGTCACCCCGGTGGCCGGCGTGGTCGGCCGCGAGGTCACCACCATCGAAGCCATCGAGCAAGACGCGGTCGGCAAGCGCGTGGTCGCCGCCTGGGTCGAGCACCAGGTGGCCCAGTGCGGCTACTGCCAGTCCGGCCAGGTGATGGCGGCCACCGCGCTGCTCAAGCACACCCCCAAACCGAGCGATGCGCAGATCGACGCGGCCATGGTCAACCTGTGCCGCTGCGGCACCTACAATGCCATCCATGCCGCCGTGCACGACCTGGCCCAAGGGGAGAACGCCTGATGAACGCGCGTATCGATTGCCCCGATGACCTGCTGCGCCTGCGCAACGGCGAAACCGTCAACCTGTCGCGCCGGCGCTTCCTCGCCGGCACTGCCATTGGCGCACTGGTGCTGGGCTTCGGGCTGCCACTGGGCTCGCCACGGGTCCAGGCCGCTGCGGCCACCACCGAACGCGGCACCCAGGTGCCGGCCTTCCTGGAAATCCGCCCGGACGGCAGCGTCCACCTGCTCAGCCCGTTCATGGAAGGCGGGCAAGGCATCAATACCGCCATGGCGCAGATCATCGGCGAGGAGCTGGATGCCGACCCTGCCACCTTTGTGGTCGACAGTGCGCCACCTGGGGAAGCCTACGTGGTGATGGAAAACGGTTGGCGCATCACCGGCGGCAGCATGTCGGTGCGCATGAGCTACCCGACCATGCGCCGCCTCGGCGCCCTGGCCCGGGCCATGCTGCTGCAGGCCGGCGCCGCGCAATGGGGTGTGCCGGTCAGTGAACTGACCACGAAGCCCGGCAAGGTAGTGCACACGGCTTCGGGCCGTGAGCTGGGCTATGGCGAACTGGCCGGCAAGGCCCTGGACCTGCCGGTGCCGGACCCGGCCAGCGTCACGCTGCGCGACCCCGGCCAGTTCCGCTGGATCGGCAAGCCGGTGCAGCGCCTCGACGCCCACGACAAGTCCACCGGCAAGGCGATCTACAGCATCGACATCAAGGTCGACGGCATGCTCCACGCCGCCGTGCAGCACGCGCCACGCCTGGGCATGAGCGTGGGCAGCCTGCGCAACGAAGACCAGGTCAAGGCCATGAAAGGCGTGCACTCGGTGCATCAG
The DNA here is from genome assembly GCF_023277925.1 of Pseudomonas entomophila. Classification (NCBI taxonomy): domain Bacteria; kingdom Pseudomonadati; phylum Pseudomonadota; class Gammaproteobacteria; order Pseudomonadales; family Pseudomonadaceae; genus Pseudomonas; species Pseudomonas entomophila. The sequence goes on along the minus strand of NZ_CP063832.1, from coordinate 920,521 downwards.
TTGCCCGGCGCGGTGGCAGTGGTCGCCGAGCGCTGGTGGCACGCCAAGCGCGCCGTGGAAGCACTACAGGTGGACTGGCAGGCGCCCGGCGCCGACAGCCAGGTGCGGCCAATGCCCGCCGACTTCTCCAGCGACGGCTGGCGCGACCACCTGGCCGCCCAGACCGGGCCAAGCCGCGACGAGGAAAACGACGGCGACGTCGCCGCCGCCCTGGCCGGCGCCAAGACCACGGTCGAGGCCACCTACCACAACCAGTTCCTCAACCATGCACAGCTGGAACCGCCCTCCGCCACCGCCCGTTTCAACCCCGACGGTTCGCTGGAGGTGTGGCTGCCCAACCAGGCGCAGGACATGTTCCGCGACGACATCGCCAGGCGCACCGGCCTGGAGCCGGCGCGGATCACCCTGCACTCGCCATTGCTCGGCGGCTTCTTCGGCCGGCACTTCCTTTACGACTCGGCCAACCCCTACCCACAGGCCATCGCCCTGGCCAAGGCAGTGGGCCGACCAGTGAAACTGATCTGGAGCCGTGAAGAGGAGTTCCTGCGCGACGCCATGCGGCCCATGGCCGTGGTCAAGTTTCGCGCCGGGCTGGACGACAAGGGCCTGCCGGTGGCCATCGAGGCGGTCAGCGCCACCGAAGGCCCGACCGAAGCCATCGCCGGCAAGCAAGGCGACAAAGTCGACCCCACCGCCCTGGAAGGGCTGTCGGGCAAGGCCTACGCCATCGCCAACAAACGCATCGCGCAGATCTACGTCAAGGGCCCGGCCATGCTGGGCTACTGGCGCTCGGTGGGCAATTCGCTGAACGATTTCTTCTACGAATCGTTCCTCGATGAGCTCGCCGACAAGGGTGGTCATGACCCCTTCGAACTGCGCCTGCACCTGCTGCGCGACAATCCGCGCCTGACCACGCTGCTGCAGGCGGTGGGCGAGTTGTCCGGTGGCTGGAAGCGTGGCCCGTTCACCGCCGAGGACGGCAGCAAGCGCGCCCGTGGCGTGGCCATGGCCTCGCCGTTCGGCTCTGAAGCGGCGGTGATCGCCGAAGTCTCGCTGGAGGGTGGCCAGGTCAAGGTGCACGACATCTGGCAGGCCATCGACCCAGGCAGCATCGTCAACCCGGCGATCATCGAGGCGCAGGTCAACGGTGCGGTATCCCTGGGGCTGTCCCAGGTGCTGCTGGAAGAGGCGGTGTGGCTGAACGGCATGCCACGGGCGCGCAACTACGACTTGTACCCGGTGCTGCCACCATCGCGCATGGCGCGGGTGCATGTACGCATCGTCGAAAGCGGCGCGAAAATGGGCGGCATCGGTGAACCGCCGCTGCCGGCCGTGGCACCCGCGGTGGCCAACGCCGTGGCGCAACTGACCGGCAAGCGCGTGCGCAGCATGCCCCTGAGCCGCCATACGTTCAGCTGACACGACAAGGACCGCCCAATGAGCAATAGCCGATTCGCCAGAGCCGCCGGCTGGCTGGCCCTGCCGTGCCTGGTCGCGGCAGGCCTGCTGGCCTGGTATGTCACCCGCGAGCCCGCCTCGCCGTTCACCCCTGAAGACAGCGCCGATGCGGCACTGGTCAGCCGTGGCGAATACGTCGCCCGCCTCAGCGATTGCGTGGCCTGCCACAGCCTGCCCGGCAAGGCGCCCTTCGCCGGTGGGCTGGAGATGGCCACACCGCTGGGGGCGATCCATGCCACCAACATCACCCCCGACCCGACGCAGGGCATCGGCGCCTACAGCCTGGCCGACTTCGACCGCGCCGTGCGCCATGGTGTCGCGCCGGGTGGGCGACGTTTGTATCCGGCCATGCCCTACCCCTCATACGTCAAGCTCAGCGACGATGACATACGCGCGCTCTATGCGTTCTTCATGAAGGGTGTGCAACCGGCCGCCGAGGCCAACATCCCCGCTGCTATTCCCTGGCCGTTGAACCTGCGCTGGCCCATCGCCCTGTGGAACGGCCTGTTCGCGCCGACCACGCCCTATGCACGGAAAACCGAACAGGACCCGCTGTGGAATCGCGGCGCCTATATCGTCCAGGGCCCTGGCCACTGTGGCAGCTGCCATACGCCGCGTGGCCTGGCCTTCAACGAGAAGGCCCTGGACGAAGCAGGCGCCCCGTTCCTGGCCGGCGCCCTGCTCGATGGCTGGTACGCGCCCAGCTTGCGCCAGGATCACAACACCGGGCTCGGGCGCTGGAGCGAAGCGCAGATCGTGCAGTTTCTCAAGACCGGGCGCAACCCGCATGCGGTGGTATACGGCTCGATGACCGAGGCGTTCAACAACTCCACGCAGTTCATGACCGATGAAGACCTGGCTGCGATCGCCCGCTACCTCAAGTCACTGCCCGGCGACCCGCGACGTGACGGCACACCCTGGCAGTACCAGACGATGTCCGCAGGCCTCGACACGCTGGGGGCTCATACCTATACGACCCGTTGCGCCAGCTGCCATGGCCTGGATGGCAAGGGCCAGGCCGAGTGGATGCCGCCGCTGGCGGGCGCCACCTCGATGCTGGCGAAGGAGAACGCCTCGGCGATCAACATCACCCTCAATGGTTCGCAGCGCATCGTCGCGGCCGGCGTGCCGGACGCCTATCGCATGCCGGCATTTCGCGAACAGTTGTCAGACCAGGAGATCGCCGCGGTACTGAGTTTTGCCCGCGCCACCTGGGGCAACCAGGGTGGCGCGGTGGATGCCCAGGCAGTCGGCAAGCTGCGTGGCCATACCAACCCGGCCAGCAGCAGCCCGATCATCCTGCACATGCGCTGACCTGCAGACAAAGGAGGACACCATGGAAAGCATCGACCTGCTGGTCCTGCGCACCACCCACCACTGGCTCCAGGCCGGCCACCGCGTGCTGCTGGCCACTGTCGCCCGCACCTGGGGCTCATCGCCCCGACCGGTCGGTTCGATGATGGCCCTGCGCAATGATGGGCGGGTGGTCGGCAGCGTATCCGGCGGTTGCATCGAGGATGACCTGATCCACCGCTACACCACGGCGTACGGCGGTAACGGATTACCCGAAGGGGTTCCCGAGGTAGTCCGTTATGGCGTCAGCGCCGATGAAGCCCACCGTTTTGGCTTGCCGTGTGGCGGCACCCTGGAGCTGGTCCTGGAGTTCAGTCCCACGCCAGAGCCGCTGCAACGGCTGCTCGATCAACTCGACAGCGGCAACCTGATACGCCGCCACCTGGCATTGGCCGATGGCGCGACCCATCTCGAATGCACGTCCAAGCCCGAACAGTTCAGCTTCGACGGCCGACACATGATCACTACCCTCGGCCCCGGCTACCGCATGCTGCTGATCGGCGCCGGCGCCCTGGCCGAATACCTGGCGACGATGGCGCTGTTCAACGGTTTCAAGGTGGCCGTGTGCGACCCGCGCCCCGAGCACATGGCCACCTGGTCGGTCGCGGGCGTGGAGCACCTCAAGGGCATGCCGGACGACGTGGTACGTGAGTTCAGGTCCGACCTGCGCACCTGCATCATCGCCGTCAGCCACGACCCCAAGCTTGACGACCTGGCCCTGCTCGAAGCCTTGCACAGCCCGGCCTTCTACATTGGTGCCATCGGCTCGCGGCGCAACAGCCAGCTGCGCCGCGAGCGGCTGATCGAGCATTTCGGGGAAAGCGAAGCCTCGCTCGAACGCCTGCACGGCCCCATTGGCATCTATATCGGCAGCAAGACCCCGGCGGAGATCGCGGTCAGCGTGATGGCCGAAGTGCTTGCGGCGAAGAACGCCGTCAGCTTGCCAGGTGCGGTCGACGTGTCCCAGGCAAAGGGCGAGCTTGAAGACATGCACCTGTAGGGGCCAGCCTTGCTGGCGAAGAAGCCCACTCCGTTCTGAAATCTGTGCGGCCTCTGTTCGCCAGCAAGGCTGGCTCCTACAGCAGAATTTGGGCCGTTGCTCCCGTTCTGCCTGCCAGTGGCTATGCTTCACCTCGCAAAAACCCACCGGTATCGACCACAAGGAAGACAGGCCCATGAAACCCACCCGCTCCCTCGCTCGTGCCATCGCGCTCGCTTCACTGGTGTCCGCCGCCAGTTTCACCGCCCATGCCGCCGAACTGCCCATCGCCAGCGAAGCCCTGGAAAGCCACATCACTACCCAGGTGACCGCCATCGACCTGGCCAACCGTCAGGTAACGGTCAAGGGCCCCCATGAGAAGGACGTGACCTTCCAGCTCACCGAAAAGGCCAAGGCCCTGCCCAACCTCAAGGTCGGCGACCAGGTCGACATTTATGTGACCCGGGCCATCGCCTATGTGCTGGACACCGAGGTGGGGGGCGCGCCGAAGGCCAGTGAGGAGTCCGGCACCCTCCGCGCCACCAAGGATAACCCCCACCCCGGTGGCGAGGCGTTCCGCCAGGTGCGGGTCACCTCGAAAATCGAAAAGATCGACCTGAAGACTCACGAGGTAACCCTGCTACCGCCCGAGGGCAAGGTGCAGGTGGTCAAGGTCGAGAAACCCGAGCTCCAGGCCCGCATGAAAAACCTCAAAGTCGGCCAGACCGTCGACGCCATCTACACGGAGGTACTGCGCGTGGAGACCTCGCGCTAGAAGTGTTCGCGCCCTCGCCCCGGCGGGGCGTTGCCTGTAAGGTGGGCCACCCGGCCCACTCAAAGGAATGCCCGCCATGATCACCTGCCACCTCAAGTACGTCATCGACCCGTACCAGCTCCCGGCCTTCGAAGCCTACGGCAAGCTATGGATCGACCTGGTCAACCGCATGGGCGGTGTGCACCACGGCTACTTCCTGCCCAGCGAAGGCGCCAACAACATTGCCTACGCACTGTTCAGCTTCGAAAGCCTTGCAACCTACGAACAGTACCGCAAGGCGTCGCAAACCGACCCTGAGTGCATCGCCGCCTTCGCCCTGGCCGAGGAGCAGCGCTTCATCCTCAGCTACGAGCGCAGTTTCCTGCGCCCGATGCTTGGCTGAGCACAATAAAGGTCAGCGCTTGGCGCCGTGCTGGATGACGATCGAGTCGGTACCGAGCTTGGCCATGACCTCAGCCTTGCGCGCGTCGGCCTCGGCCTTGGCCGGGAACGGGCCCATCAGCACCACCGGCTTGCCGTCGCGGTACTCGACCCAGGACGGTATGCCCTTCTCGATCAGGCGCGCGGTCATGTCGGTCAGGGCGCCCATGTTCGGGCCCTGGATCACCTCGACATCCCAACCTTCCGGTGCCGGCTGCTCGGCCAGCGCCTCGGCGCGACGCTGCAGGTCGGCGCCACCGCAAACCTCGCGGATGCGCAGGTTGTTGCCGGTCTCGTCGATGAGGATCTCGTACTGGCCGTCATGCTTGATCGCCACGTAGCTGCGGTAGGGTTCGTACTGCCCCGCATCGTCCTTGCCACGCACCTGGCCGCAGATCGAGCCTTGCGTGTCGAAACGCACGTTGGCGAACTTGGCCGTCTTGGGGTTGTGCAGGTGTTCGGCCACCTGCTTGTGCACGCCCTCGACCTCGTTGTTACAGCCCGCCAGGGCCAACACCGCCATTACCACCGCCAGTTTGCGCACGCCTGTACCTCCAGATTCGAAGGGGCGGATTCTAGCATGGCGGGAGGGGGTTGCCGGGGAGAGGTGGCGAAGGTGGAAGGTTGCAGCGTGTGTCCGCAGCAACAACAACGCAGAAAGCAAAAAGGGCGATCCTTTCGGATCGCCCTCTTCTGATTTGGTAGGCACAATTGGACTCGAACCAACGACCCCCACCATGTCAAGGTGGTGCTCTAACCAACTGAGCTATGTGCCTGTCGTGTGGGGCGCATATTAGTGAGCGAATGCACACCTGTAAAGCGTTTTTTTCAAAAAAATCAAAAACTTTGCGAAACAGCTTCACGCCACCTCTGTGGGACCTGTTGCGACCGCGAAGCAAGCACCGTGGCGGCTGGCACCCGCTTGGCGGGTTTCGCGGCTGAAGCCGCTCCCACGGGGTGCGTGAGAACGCCAGAATGCAAAAAGGGCGACCCTTGCGGGTCGCCCTCTTCTGATTTGGTAGGCACAATTGGACTCGAACCAACGACCCCCACCATGTCAAGGTGGTGCTCTAACCAACTGAGCTATGTGCCTGTCGTGTGGGGCGCATTCTACGCGATCCAAAACCGGTGTCAACCGTTTTTTTCACGCTAACTCACTGAATCTTAAAATATTTATAGAAAGGCCAGGTTGCATGTACCCGTAAAGGATTTTCACCGGACGACTAGCGGGTGTTTATTATTATTGATAGCATCGGTACATTCGTTAAAAATATAAAACACGAGGTTCCTCGAGCATGGCCAACACCCCCTACCCCCAGTCCTACTACGCCGCCTCGGCCAACCCGGTGCCGCCACGTCCGGCGCTGCAGGGTGAGGTGGAAACCGATGTGTGCATCATCGGTGCCGGCTACACCGGCCTGTCCAGCGCCCTGTTCCTGCTGGAGAACGGCTTCACGGTGAGCATCGTCGAGGCCGCCAAGGTCGGTTTCGGCGCCTCGGGCCGCAATGGCGGCCAGATCGTCAACAGCTACAGCCGCGACATCGACGTCATCGAACGCACCGTCGGCCCCAAGCAGGCACAACTGCTTGGCCAGATGGCCTTCGAAGGCGGGCGCATCATCCGTGAGCGCGTGGCCAAGTACAACATTCAGTGCGACCTGAAGGACGGCGGCGTGTTCGCCGCGCTGACCAGCAAACAGATGGGCCACCTGGAATCGCAGAAACGCCTGTGGGAACGTTTTGGCCACACTCAGCTCGAGCTGATGGACCAGAAGCGCATCCGTGAAGTGGTGGCTTGCGACAGCTATGTCGGCGGCATGCTCGACATGAGCGGCGGCCACATCCACCCGCTGAACCTGGCCCTGGGCGAAGCCGCCGCGGTCGAGTCGCTGGGCGGCATCATCTATGAGCAGACCCCGGCCGTGCGCATCGAGCGTGGCGCCAACCCGGTGGTGCACACCCCGCAAGGCAAGGTCCGCGCCAAGTTCATCATCGTCGCCGGCAACGCCTACCTGGGCAACCTGGTGCCGGAGCTGGCCGCCAAGTCCATGCCTTGCGGCACCCAGGTGATCACCACCGAGCCGCTGGGCGAAGAACTGGCCCGCACCCTGCTGCCACAGGACTACTGCGTCGAAGACTGCAACTACCTGCTCGACTACTACCGCCTGACCGGCGACAAGCGCCTGATCTTCGGCGGTGGCGTGGTGTACGGCGCGCGCGACCCGGCGAACATCGAGGCGATCATCCGTCCGAAGATGCTCAAGGCCTTCCCGCAACTGAAGGACGTCAAGATCGACTACGCCTGGACCGGCAACTTCCTGCTGACCCTGTCGCGCCTGCCGCAGGTCGGCCGTATCGGCGACAACATCTATTACTCGCAAGGTTGCTCGGGCCACGGCGTGACCTACACCCACCTGGCGGGGAAGGTGCTGGCCGAGGCCCTGCGCGGCCAGGCCGAACGCTTCGACGCGTTCGCCGGCCTGCCGCACTACCCGTTCCCGGGTGGGCAGATGCTGCGTGTGCCGTTCAGCGCCATCGGTGCCTGGTACTACAGCCTGCGCGACCGCCTGGGCTTCTGAGGTAACGCCATCGCGGGGCAAGCCCGCTTCCACGCACCTCGTGGGAGCGGGCTTGCCCCGCGATCATTTCAACCTCAATGCCCCAGGCTGCCGACCGCCTGCTTCGCCGCGATCTCCTGCCCGGCGCGGGCCAGTTCATCGGCCGCCTGCAACCAGCGCTGGCGATCCACCTGAGCCGGCAACTGCCTTGGCGATTGCACCAGCACCGCCCAACGCCCCTCCTTCGCCCACGCCGACTCGAAGTCAGCAAAGCTCAGCAGCTGGCGTCGATGCATGCCCGAACGCAGCAGTACGCGCTGTTTGTAACGGTCATAACCGATCAACACCGCATAGCGCGTCTCGCTCCACCAGGCCGAACCCTCCTGGTAGCGCAGCAACACCGGATAGCCCGCGGCCACCTGCGCCAGCAAGGCATCGATGCGCTTGTCCAAGGGATAAACGACCATGCCGTACTCGCGGGCCACCCGTGGGATGCCGATGTCCAGCGCATCAGCGGCCTTGGGTAGGCCCAGCGACTTGTCCAGCAGCCCCGGGGTGATCGGCGCGCCTTTCTGCGACAGCACCGCGGCCAAGGCCATCGAGCCACTGTGGTTGGCATTGCCGCGGTAGAACGGCACGCTACTGATCTCGACCCGTTGCGGCAGGCTGTTGAGCGATGCCGGCGGCGCACTGGCGCAACCGGACAACACGACGGCCACCAGGCAGGCGGCCAGCAGGCGGCGTGGGCCGAAGACTCGGGAGTTGGGTAAATGTTGCAACATGGGCACTCGCTTGTTCCGATGCCAGGCAGGCGACGCCCGGCCCTGGGCACAGATCATAGGCGTCGGGCGCCTGCGGGTATAGCCCGGCACGGGCTTGGAGCGAAATGGCCCAAGCACTAGACCTTCGGTCAATGGAACGTCACAGGCATCGCGCTAGACTGAAGCTGTGTCCGGATGGCGAGCCCGGCTCGCCAGCACGAAGGAGGCACACATGAGCCTGACAATGGCAATCCTCATACTGGTCGGCATGTGGCTGAGCGTCGCGGCCGCCATGCTCTGGGGCGTGCTGCGCATCGTGCGGCGGCATGCCCACCCTCACCATCTGCCCCCCAAGCCCCTGGCCAAACCGCAACCTGTGCGCCGTGCCCGGCGCCATGCCGGGGCGCATTGACAGCCGCTTCGAGCTACACGCCATGAACGACAAGAGGGAGCCGCGGCCCCCTCTTGCTTTTCACCTGAAGCTCGTCGCTTGCAGTTCAGTTACCCTTCAGCCGCTTCACGCTTCAAGCGTGCCCGACGCGCCAAGATGTTGAGGATCTCGATAGCCGTCGAGAAGGCCATGGCCGCGTACACGTAACCCTTCGGTACATGGGCGCCGAAACCTTCGGCGATCAGGGTCATGCCGATCATGATCAGGAAGCCCAGGGCCAGCATCACCACCGTCGGGTTGTCGTTGATGAACTTGGCCAGCGGGTCGGCGGCCACCAACATCACGATCACGGCACTGATCACGGCGATGATCATGATCGGCAGGTGCTCGGTCATGCCCACGGCGGTGATGATGCTGTCGATCGAGAAGACGATGTCCAGCAGCAGGATCTGGAAGATCGCCGCGGTGAAGCCAATGGTCACGGTGCTGCCGACCTTGGCCTCTTCCTTGGCGCCATGGGGGTCGACGCTTTCGTGGATTTCCTTGGTCGCCTTCCACAGCAGGAACAGGCCACCGGCGATGAGGATCATGTCCTTCCACGAGAACGTATGGCCGAACACCTCGATCACAGGCTCCGTCAGCTGGACGATCCAGGCCACGGTGCTGAGCAGCGCCAGGCGCATGACCAGGGCCATGCTGATACCGATGCGGCGGGCCTTGGAACGGTATTGCTCAGGCAGCTTGTTAGTGAGGATGGAGATGAAGATCAGGTTGTCGATGCCGAGCACGACCTCCATGGCCACCAGGGTGGCGAGGGCAACCCAGGCGGTGGGGCTTGCGGCGAGTTCCAGCAAATATTCCATTGGTCAGTCCTGCTCTCAGATGTCCTGGGTGTCTTTCTTGTCGTCTTCGGCCTTGGCTTTATCGCCATCGCTGCCGATAGCCTCGCTCAGGGCCTCCTGGGCGGCGTCGTTGGTCTTGTCGATGGCCTGCTTGGCGGTTTCCGCTGCCTGGTCGAGCATCTGCTGGGCGGACTTCTCGGCCTGGTCGCAGCCGGACATGGCGAACAGTGCCAGCGCCAGCACCAGCGGTGTACCAATGGATTTGAGTTGTAGCATGGAGTCCTCGCTTGTCGAATTGCATGCGGCGCGTCATGCGCCTGATGGGGTCGCATTCTAGAGAGACTGAAACATCCGGAAAATTCGTATTTTCAGCGTATATACTTCGGTTTTTACGAATATGGACGCGCCATGCTCAACTACCGCCAGCTCCACTATTTCTGGGCCGTGGCCAAGACCGGCAGCATCGCCCGCGCCAGCGAGCAACTGAACCTCACCCCGCAGACCATCAGCGGCCAGATCAGCCTGTTCGAGCAAACCTGGAACCTCGAACTGTTCCAGCGCGTCGGCCGCCAACTGGAGCTCACCGAGACAGGACGCCAGACCCTGGTCTACGCCGAGCAGATGTTCCAGATCGGCGGCGAGCTGGAAGCCATGCTGCGGTCCGGGCCGCAGGAACAGATCCTGTTCCGCGTCGGGGTAGCCGATGTGGTGCCCAAGTCCATCGTCTATCGCCTGCTGGCACCGACCATGGAGCTGGACGAGGTGCTGCGCATCAATTGCCGCGAGGACAAGTTCGAGCGCCTGCTCGCGGACCTTGCGATCCAGCGCCTGGACCTGGTGATCTCCGACAGCCCGATGCCCAGCCACCTGGACATCAAGGGCTACAGCCAGAAGCTCGGCGAATGCGGCCTGAGCTTCTTCGCCACCCACGCCCTGGCCGAGTTGCTCGACAAGCCCTTCCCCGCCTGCCTGGACGACGCGCCGCTGCTGATCCCTGGCCAGGAAACCGTGGTGCGCAGCCGACTGCTGCGCTGGCTGGCCGAGCAGCAGGTGCAGCCACGGATCGTCGGCGAGTTCGATGACAGCGCATTGATGCAGGCGTTCGGGCAGTCCGGCAGCGGGATCTTCGTCGCCCCCAGCGTGATCACCGAGGAGGTGTGCCGGCAATATGGCGTGCGCCTGATCGGCCAGACCGAGGCGGTGAACGAGTCGTTCTATGCCATCTCGGTGGAGAGGAAGGTCAAGCACCCCGGGATCATCGCGATCACCGAGGGGGCGCGGCGGGAGCTGTTCAACTGGTGAGGCTCGATCGCCTGCGATCAAATGGACTCACCCCCGCGAGGCGCACAGTGCCTGGCACCGGCCTTGCCGGTGTTCGCCGGCCCAGCCGGCTCCTACAGATGCCAGGCCAGATCAATGCCGGCCCACCATCGCGACAATGGTCGCCTGCAATTCCTCCTTGGCTTCCCGCGCCCCCAGCTCACCGGCCGCCGCGCCCTGGGACAACGCCTCCGCCGCCCCCACCAGCGCCCGCATCCCGGCCTGGCCAATCCTGCCCCCGGCCGAGAACGGCTGCAACGCCTCCCGGCACTTGGCGAGGAACGGCCCTTCATAGATACGCTTGAGCGCCTCCAGTTCCGGCGAGCCGGCCAGCGCCGCGCTCACGCCGGGAATCTCCCGGCCCTGGCTCATCACGCAATCCACATACGCCTCGGCGATCACCCAGGCCCTGCCCGGCAGATCGGCCGCGCAGCCCGCCAGGGCGCTGTCGAGCATGGCGGTCTGGCGCGCGTCGTACTCCTGGTACAGCGCCACCAGCAGCCCGGTGCGGGTTTCGAAATGGTCGTACACCACTGGCTTGGTAACCCCGGCCTGTTCGGCCAGGCGCCCCAGGCTCAAGGCATCAGTCCCCTCCTCGCGCACCAGCCGCCAGGCCATGTCCAGCAACTGGCGGCGACGCTCCTCGCGGGACAGGCGCTTGCGCGCCGTTGGTTTGTCATCGCTTGACATCGCTTACCTACCAAAAGTAACTTACCAAGGGTAACTTACTGCGAGTATATAGCGCTCGCCCCATCCGTGCACCCTGCATCTGGAGAACCCGCCATGCATGCCCTGATCGTCATCGGTCACCATGACCCCGACTCCCTCACCCACGCCATCGCCGAGCAGATCGCCGCCGGCCTGCGCGCCGCCGGCCACACCAGCGAACTAGCCGACCTGGCTGGCGAAGGCTTCGACCCGCGCTTTAGCCTGGCCGACCACGCCGTCCACCGCCTACAGGCCGCACCACCTGCGGATGTGCTGGCCGAACAGGCGCGCATCGACCGCGCCGACACCCTGGTGCTGGTCTACCCGGTCTACTGGTGGTCGCTGCCCGCCCTGCTCAAGGGCTGGGTCGAGCGGGTGTTCAGCCATGGCTGGGCGTTCGCCTATACCGCTGAAGGCAAGATCAACAAGCTGCTCAAGGGCCGGACCGCGCACCTGGTCGGCGTGGCCGGCGCCGACGCCGGTACCTTCGACCGGCATGGCTATGGCGAGGCGATGCGCGTGCAGATCGAGCACGGCATTTTTGACTACTGCGGTGCCAAGGTCCTGAGTTCGACCCTGTTCACCGACAGTGAGATCGAGCCCGGCTCCAGTTTCCTGGCGCCGGCTCACGCACTGGGCCAGGCACTGTTCGAAGACCACGAAGCGGCGGCGTGAGGCTTGCGCGCCGCTCAAGCCGGTGATCGGCAGCAACAGCCTATGGCGAGCCACGCAACCTCATGCTCTCGGTCAACTACACGCCACAGTTCCGAGCACGACCTTACTTCGGCAATGGCCACTGTGCCAGTGGCCAGTAGCGGCCCTTGCGCGACTCGTACAGCGTGAACTGTCGGGGCGTGAGGAAGAACTCCGGTGCCGTGCCGGCCTCCGGTGGTTGGCCACGATAGTCCCTGGACAAGGTCAGGTGTGGCCGGTACTCACGGCTCGCGACCTCCACCCCTAGCGGCAGCAGCGCCTGGTGCAAGCCATACACCAGTTGCCGCAAGGGCATTGGCGTGTCCTGCGGCGCCAGCACCAGGGCATTGGCGCGCGGCCAAACCTGCAAGCGGTCGAGCAGCAAGTGCAGCGGTGCCTGCGGGTGCTGCAACTGATCGACCGCGGCGCAGATCGCCGGCACCTGGGCAGTATCCACATCGCCAAGGAACAGCAAGGTGACATGGAAGTTATCCGCCAGTACCGGTTTGCCGCTGCGCAGGTTCAGTTCGCGCCGCCACTGGGCCAGGGCGCGGCGCTGGGTATCGTTCACCGACAGGGCGAAGAACAGCCGCTTGAACGGGGCGCCGCTGGGGCGTGCATCCTGGACCATATGAAACTCCTTGGGCGCGGAGGGATGTTCGAGTGTACAAATTCTGCCAATGCCGGGGGCGCGCAGCAGCCCCGGTGAACCTTTGCCAGGCACCTGCAAAGTGCTGGCTCGCAGCACAAATGACCGGCCCACCTCCAGTTGAATCGTTTACGCAACCTGTAGGCCATTACACCTAAGTCGCCCGGAATTGTCGTAACAATAAGTACAAACCCAGGTCACGATTGTTTATGCTGGCGGGCTCAAGCCATGGCGCATGGCCATTTTTTAGACAAGTAACCGTCCATGAAAATCGCACTCGTACTGATCTTCGTCCTCTCGATCGCCTATGTTCACCTACGCGGTCGGGTGCGTCACAAGCTGACCCGCCAGTTGGGCGACCACTCCAGCTTCCTGGCGCCGGTCAACAGCTTCCTCTACCTGTTCTCCAGACATCCGGCCAAGCCCTACCTGCCGGTCGAGGCGTTCCCCGAGCTGCAGACGCTCCAGGACCACTGGCAGGAAATCCGCGAAGAGGCGCAGCAACTGTTGCACGCGGGCGAGATCAAGAAGTCCGACAACTACGACGATGTCGGTTTCAACTCATTCTTCAAGACCGGCTGGAAGCGTTTCTACCTGAAGTGGTACGGCGAGAGCCACCCATCGGCGATGACCCTGTGCCCACGCACCACCGAGCTGCTGCAGGGTATCGGCTCGGTCAAGGCGGCGATGTTCGCCACCCTGCCACCGGGCGCCAAGCTGGTGCGCCACCGCGACCCCTATGCCGGTTCGTACCGCTACCACCTGGGCCTGGACACACCCAACGATGACGGCTGCTACATCGACGTCGACGGCGAGAAGTACTCGTGGCGTGACGGCCAGGCCGTGGTGTTCGACGAAACCTATATCCACTACGCCGCCAACACCACCGAGCACAACCGCATCATCCTGTTCTGCGACGTCGAGCGCCCGCTCAAGTACCGTTGGGCGAGCGCCTTCAACCGCTGGTTCAGCCGCAACGTGATGGCCGCCGCCGCCGCGCCCAATGACGCCAATGACAAGACCGGCGGCATCAACCGCCTGTTCACCCGCATCTACAAGATCCGTGAGCGCGGCAAGGCGATGAAGAAGCGCAACCGCACCCGCTACTACCTGGAGAAGTGGGCGGTGGTCGCGGCGCTGGTACTGGTGTTCATCTATATCTGATTGCCTCCTGGGGCTGCCACGCAGCCCCAAGGACCTCAACTTCGACTAGCCTGATAGCTCCTGTTGCCAACCTGACAAGGTGAAGACGATGAGCATGATGGACTGGGACGCCTACCGTAAGCAGTTGATGGCCGGCATCGGCGATCTCAAGCAACTCTCCCCCGACACCGTGGCCGGCTACATGACCGCCAGCGGCGCCGGCACCAAGACCAATCACCTGGACGCCAAGACCCGCGAGCTGATCTCCTTGGCCGTGGCTGTAACCACCCGATGCGATGGCTGCATCGCCGTGCATTCGCAGCAGGCGGTCAAGCACGGCGCCACCCGCGAAGAAATCGCCGAAGCGCTCGGCGTCGCCGTGGCGATGAACGCCGGCGCGGCGCTGGTCTACTCGGCACGGGCGCTGGATGCCGTCGGCAAGGCCGGCGCCTGACCCCGCGCGGCGTCGCCGCCCTTGCGCGACGGCGCCGCGATACCCAGACTGGGCGGCCCAGCCCGTGCAGGTATCACCATGATCCACATTCGCCCCATGACCCCGGAAGACTTCGAGCGCTTCTGGCCCACCTTCCAGGCCATCGTCCAGGCACGCCAGACCTACGCCTTTGACCCCGGACTCGACATTGACCGGGCCCGTCAGCTGTGGCTGGAACTGCCCTTGCGCACCCTGGTCGCCGAGGAAGACGGCGAACTGCTCGGCTCCTACTTTCTCAAGGCCAATGCCGCCGGCCCCGGCGCGCACGTGGGCAACTGCGGCTACATGGTCTGCGAGCAGGCCCGTGGCCGTGGCGTGGCCAGGCTGATGTGCGAACACTCGCAGAAGCTGGCGCGCCAGGAAGGCTTCCTGGCCCTGCAGTTCAATTCAGTGGTGGCCACCAACGAAGTGGCCGTGGCGCTGTGGCATGCGTTGGGCTTCGAGACCGTCGGGCGACTGCCCAAGGCCTATCGCCATGCCGAGCATGGGTTGGTGGATTGCCTGGTGATGTACAAGTGGCTGGCTGATGAGCCCGTGGTGGAGAAGCCGCCGTTGCTGATCGGCCGCAAGAATATCGAGGCACGGGTTTCCCGCCGACGCGGCCGGTAACTGCCACTGTAGGGGCCGGCTCCTACAGGTTTACAGGGAAGCTCTGGCGCGGCGCGGTCCAAGGCTGTAATAACCGAGCCCCAGCACGCAGGCCACCAGTACCACCAACAGCACCATCAGTTCCCGGCTGTAGCGCGCCACCAGCGCCGGGAAACCGATCACCTCACGGTACACCTGGATATCGGCCGTGCCACCGGCGTAACGAATGTTGACCCCGCCGTGGCGAACCAACGAGTAGTCCGAGTCGAAATACACCCATACCTTGCTCTGGCCTGCCGCATCGATGGCAGGGATTTCGACGATGCCGGTCGGCGCCGGGATCAGTCTGTCGTTGCCAGCATCGTCACGAACCTGCACCAACCCCTTGGCCGGCAGACGGATCTTCACGGCCTTGACCGGTGCCTTGCGGTGGTTGACCAGCTCGATGAGCAACCCGGTACGGTGGTCCACCAGGCCAGCCTCGAACGGTTTGGCGAACAGCTGCAGGTACGGCGCCTGTGCCAGCTCGACCAGACGTTCGATCTGCGGATGGCTCAGCGCCCCGTCGCTGACCTCACTGACGCGCGCATGCAAGCGCTCGTACTTGAGCAATTCGTTGGTCTGGCTGATGCGTTCGCTGAACTGGCCCGGGTAGGTGAGGTAGGCATAGGTGAGGCGCGCCTCGAGGCGGTCGGCATTGCGCAGCACCGCATAAAGCACGGCTGCGATGATGGCGACCACTAGCAGGCCCACGAGAGATTTACCGACTTTTTCCCAGCTCACCTTGGTGTTTCCTTGTTCTACGGTGTCGATGACCAGCAAAGGCCGGCAAAGGGTGCCAAGAAGCAGAGTGCGGAGCAAGGGTTGGCCACTCACCCCCGCGCCAGCAAGCCCGGCACCGCTACCACCAGCATCGCCACCCCGACAAGGTCAGCAGGCCCTGGACGAAACCGGCGACGATGGCCCCGCGTGCGATGAGGTCAACGGGGCCTTGGGTGCTCCCTGCAGGGTGGTCGTGGGCAGCATTCCCCACCCAGGAGTGGGTGTCCAGCCCCAGGTTTGCGGGGCAGACCGGATCGGTTCTATTTCGCACCACCGCAACATCTTGAAACATGTGCCTTCCAGCCGTTTTCACCTTGGCATAACCGTTGCTCAGCCCATTTGAAACAAGGCACATCGCCACCTTCGCCGGTGGTAGCAGATGCCAGGCTGCACAACATGGGGCACACAGCTATGAAGAAACCAACTGCGACGTCCGCGCACATGTCCAGGTTATCCTCTGTCACGGTGCTGTTGCTCGGCCTCGGAGTGACCTGCGCGGTCGCCAGCGGGCTCGACGATGTGAGCCCGCCGCCCCCCACCGACCCGTCGGCCTACAGCGATCCGCCTGCAGACCCGATGGCCACGGCGGCGGCGCTGGAAGCGCTGAAGTCGATGCCCGAAGCCAACGAGGGCTCGCTGGAGCTGAACGACGGCGTGTTCGGCACCCGCGCCACGGTCAGTACCGATAATGTGCTGCCCCCTGTGCAGCAGACCTCCAGCCAGTACCCCACCAACGGCAAGCCCAGCCCGCTGTTCGGCGCCGAGCCGTTCACCCAGCAACTGCTGCTGTTCGAGGAGTTCGGCCCGGAAAAGCTCGACCCGGCCACCCCGCCGTACACCCTCACCTTCCCGCTGCCCGTGACCGGCCCGGCGCCCGCCCAGGACCCGAACAACGTCGCCCGCAGCAGCCCCAACGGCAACGCCCTGGAGGCCTTCCTCACCCAACCGGGCCTGACCCCCTTCCCGTCGCAGTACGCCAACGTGCTCGACCGCAACCCGTGGAAGGCGCAGATCGAAGCTTTCCTTAACCGCAACTCGGTCGGCTCCCCCGCCGAAGGGCGGCCCCCAGGAAAGGGCTGGTCGCACCAGCGCTGGAACGAGTTCTACCCCCAGGCCGCGTTCAAGACCGCGCAGGCCGGCGCGCGCATCAACCAGGGCCTGCGCGACCGCAAGCAGTTGCACGGCTACAGCAAGGGTGAGTTCGGCCCCGGCGGGCTGTACTACCAGACCTCCGACATCCCCACCACCCTCGGCACCACCAAGGGCATCGACACCCGCTTCCACCCGAAAATGCCGTTGCAGGGCCACAAGGCGCTGTGGACCTTCGACGGCACCTTCCCGGTCAAGCTGCTGATGGTGCGTTATGGCCAACCGCTGCTGATGCGCCACTACAACGCCTTGCCCATCGACCCGTCGGCCAATGCAGGCTTCGGCCTGCATACCATCTCCACCCACGAGCATAACGGCCACTCCCCGGCCGAGAGCGACGGCTTCGCCAACGCCTACTTCTTCCCCGGCCAGTACTACGACTACCGCTGGCCGATCCAGTTGGCCGGCTACGACACCGTCAACACCCGTGCCCAGGACCCACGCGCCGCCTTCCCCTGCTCGCCGGGCGAAACCCTGTTCGTCAACGACGCGTCCCCCGGCCTGAAGACTTGCGAGAACGGCAGCATCAAAATCCGTGGCGACTGGCGCGAAACCATGAGCACCCACTGGTTCCACGACCACATGCTCGATTTCACCGCGCAGAATGTCTACAAGGGCAACGCGGTGATGATGAACTACTACTCGGCCCTGGACCGTGGCAACGAGGCGCTGCAGGACGGCGTCAACCTGCGCCTGCCCAGCGGCAGCGCAATGCCCTGGGGCAACCGCGACTACGACGTCAACCTGGTGGTGGCCGACAAGGCCTGGGACGCCAATGGCCAGTTGTGGTTCAACCCGTTCAACAGCGACGGCTTCCTCGGTGACCAGATCCTGGTCAACTGGCAGTACCAGCCCAGGCTCAAGGTGCGCGCGCGCAGCTACCGTTTCCGCCTTCTCAACGGCTCGGTGTCGCGCTACTTCAAGTTCGCCGTGGTACGTGAGGTGGCCGGCAACAGTGGCGAGTTCAAGGGGCCGTCCGGCTCCAACCTCTCCTACAACCGCGTGCCGTTCCACCTGGTCGCCAACGACGGCAACCTCATGGAGCACGCCGTGCCCTTCGACGGTAGCATGGACCTCAACGGCGACGGCGACCGCCAGGACCACAACGCGATCCTGCCCATGCAAGGCATTGCCGAGCGCTACGACATCATCGTCAACTTCGCGAAAAACGGGATCAAGCCTGGCGACAAGCTGTACTTCGTCAACCTGATGGAACACCAGACCGGCAAGGGCCCGAACAAGGCCATCGCCCTGGCCGACGTGCTGTCGGAGAAGTACAAGGCGGTGATCAAGCAGACCAGCAAAGGCCCGGAATGGGACAAGGGCGACCCTGCGGTCGGCAAGTTCCTGCAACTGCTGGTACAGCCCTACAGCGGCCAGGACCTGAGCATGGACCCGGCCCTGTACGAACCGGCCAAGCCCAGCAAGGCCGCTGGCCTGGTGATGATCCCCCTGCCCCTGGACCCCGGCAGCACCAGCGACCAGGCCAAGCTCAAGGCGGCGCGCCACCGCGAGTTCGTCTTCGGCCGCTCGGACGGCACCGACAGCGCGCCCTGGACCATCAAGACCGACGGCGGCTTCGGCTACGGCATGGACCCACGGCGCATCAACGCCGCCCCGCAATTGGCCAGCGAGGCCACCGACGCCGGCTTCAGCGGCGACGGCACGTTGGAAGTGTGGAAGATCAAGAACGGCGGCAACGGCTGGAGCCACCCGGTGCATGTGCACTTCGAGGAAGGGGTGATCCTCAGCCGTGGCGGCAAGGCCCCGCCGGAGTGGGAGAAGTGGGCACGCAAGGACGTCTACCGCATCGGCCCGGACAGCGAGTCGACCGCGGAGGTGGAAATGGCCATCCGCTTCCGCGAGTTCGCCGGCACCTACATGGAGCACTGCCACAACACCCAGCACGAAGACACCTCCATGCTGCTGCGCTGGGACCTGGAGCACCCCGGCCAGTTCCAGCTGATGCCAACGCCCCTGCCTGGCTGGGATGGGGTGGAGTACGTCAACTCCGCTGCCCTGCCGACCTTCCGCACGGCCGCCAGCAGCGACGACAACAGCGGCAACAAGCCGCCCGTGGCGGCGAACGACAGCGCCGCCACCAGCGCCGGCAAGCCGATCGTGCTCAACGTGCTGGCCAACGACAGCGACCCTGACGGCAACCTGCCGCTGAGCGTGAGCAGCCTGGCCCAGCCCGACTCCGGCCAGGGTACGGTCAGCAGCAACGGCACCCAGGTGACCTACACCCCGCCGGCCACGGTGGCCAGCCCGTTCACCGCCAGTTTCACCTATGCCGCGCGCGACGCCAAAGGCCTGGAGTCGTTGATGCCGGCCACGGTGAGCGTCGCCGTGACGCCGGCGGTGGCCATCGACGAGATCCAGGTCATCAGTGCCACGGTGCAACTGCGCAGCAACAACCGCTGGACCTGGGAGCTGTCCGGCACCACCTCGGTGGCGGCCAACAACAGCATCAGCGTGACCGCCAACACCACCGGCGGCCCACTGGAACTGGGGGCCGCGACACTGACCAGCAGCGGCACCGGCGCGCGCTGGCGGCTGTCGGTGACCACCCTCGGCAGCGGCCCGGCCTCGCCGCCGACGGTGATCGTGCGTTCGGCGCTGGGGCAGAGCGTGACCGCGCCGATCAGTATCAAGTAACGCCCTGGCAAGGCCTGCTCCTTGTAGGAGCCGGCCTTGCCGGCGATGGCCTGCGCAGCAGGCCCAATGCACGCGACAAAGGACGACCACCATGCCCCGCCACTGGCGCCTGCTGCTCCCCCTGCTGATCCTCCTCACCCTCCCCGGCGCCCTTCCCGCCACCAACGCCGACCCCAGCCCCTGGGGCGCCGACTACTTCCCTAACATCCCCCTGCTCACCCAGGACGGCCAACAAGTGCATTTCTACGACGACCTGATCCAGGGCAAGGTGGTCGCCATCAATTTCATCTTCACCGGCTGCGGCGACGCCTGCCCGGTGGAAACCGCCCGCCTGCGCCAGGTGCAAAAGCTGCTGGGCGAGCGCGTCGGCCAGGACATCTTCTTCTACTCGATCAGCATCGACCCCTACAACGACACCCCAACCACCCTGAAACGCTACGCCGAGAAATTCGCCATCGGCCCCGGCTGGACCCTGCTCACCGGCGAAGCCGCCGACATCGAGCAACTGCGTCGTAGCCTCGGCCTGTATATCGAAGGGTTGGAGAACGGCCGCAGCAGGGACCACAACCTCAGCCTGATCATTGGTAACCAGGCCACCGGTCGCTGGATGAAGGCGTCGCCGTTCGAGAGCCCATACATCCTCGCCGACCGCCTGGCCAACAGCCTGCACAACTGGAAGGCCGCCAGCACCCAGCACCGCGACTACACCCAGGCCCCCGAAGTCCGCCCACCCAGTGCGGGCGAGCAGTTGTTCCGCACCCGCTGTTCGTCCTGCCACACCGTCGGAGAGGCCGTACCCGGCGCCTCCCGCGGCATCGGGCCCGATCTGCTCGGTGTCACCCGGCAGCGGGAGCAGGCGTGGTTGAAACGCTGGCTGATAGCGCCAGACCAGATGCTGGCCGAGCGCGATCCGCTGGCGATGCTGCTGTACGGGCAGTACAACCAGCTGGCGATGCCCAACCTGCGGTTGGGGAAGACGGAGGTGGCGGCGTTGCTGGCGTATCTGGAGGAGGAGACCGTGCGGGTGCAGGGGCGGTGAGGTGGCGAGGCTATGGTTCACCGTGGCGTTTGAACGTGGAGTTCCATTTTCGGCGTAGACGAAGAGGAGAGGGGCGCAGACCAGGGAACATCCAGAGGTGGAAAAGGATCATCGGGATGGAGAGCCATACGATCCAGGGATGATCCAAGATGACGTCAGGAGGTGGGCCGAAGCCACCATGCTCCCCAGGGAATACATTGAAGTAGTAAAAAGCCGCGAACGAGCTATTGTAAAAAATGCCGATAACTTCTTTGCCCTCGGTCAGATCAGCTCCCGAAAGCACAAAAACCAAAAGAGGTGAAGAAATAAAACTCCACATCACGATAAGAACAAATACCACAACACTCATTTTCGCCTCACTATCACCTAAGCCGATCCATATCTTTTTTCCAGCGAAAGCAATTGACATCATTATCACGATATTTAGCCCAGAAGTGCAAAACCATAAACAACCAGGCAAACCAAACCAACCAAGGATGAATTTCCACCAGATCCGGCCGCCTATAAACATAAAAATATTTATCCTGCGCTATCACTGCCATGTGCATAAAAGCAAAAATAAAATTGTAAAAAATGACCAACCCATGCCTCAGATGCTCTTCTCCCCTTACCGTGACCAAGCAACGAATAAGGCGGGAACCAGCAAGACCGACGACTGAAAAAATCATGTAAATTGCCAGCATACACACCCGCCTTCTCTAAAAGTCAAAAACACAATTCCCGAACATTCACGCTGATGGGCAAAACAAAAAATTTATTGTTTTTCAATCTCCACCCAGATTTGCTGCCCAGTCATCACATCAATTCCAAGCTCAAAAGCTTTGCTCCCAACCCCCATCGTCCTGTATGCTCTTACTTTATCCGAATCAATGTAATGCCAAAGGCGCCTAGCACCCGGAGCAATTACCTTTCTTCCAAGCCCATACGCTGAAAGTCCTAGATCAACAACTCCATAAGCTATATTTCCGTGAGAAGCCTCCCCCCCCATCCGAACCGCCACTTCTTGATAAGCTTTCCTCACAGGACCTTCAACATTAGAACGCCCCAGATAAATATTTAGCCCGCTTTCAAACATTGCATTAATGCCATGAAGCATCATAGGCACACCGAATCCTCCACATGCCAATCCCAATGACATTTTGCAGACAGCGACACCTGTCCCGGCGACTAAAACACCCGATGCAAACACAGCAACTATCCGTAAATACGTCGATAGTTGATCAACCAAGAGTACATGCTCATCCCTTATTTTTTTCAGCCCTTCAGCTGAAGATATTTTCCCCGTCCGAACCTCCTCCACAATGCCCTTCCCGACATACGCCATCTCCTGCGTGAACTGCAGCCGCAGCATCCCCTCATCCAAACACCGCGCGGCCACCTCGCAGGCATATTGGGTCAGCCGGGCCGCCGCATGGCTCACTTCCCAGAAGTCGTCATCCCACGGGACCTCGTGCTCGCTGCGCGCCGTCATTCCTCACCCCAGGTCGCATAGCCGGTGGTCCCCGCCGCATGGTGCACCCAGGAAATCTCCCGATAACGGATCGCCAGGTGCTCCTGCGGTTCCTGCTCATTGAGCAGGACGGCATGGGGCATGGCCACGTTCTGTTGGACGATCAGCCCGCCGCCGAGCCTTACCGAGTAGTACCTTTCCTGCAGGCCCGCAGCACTGGTGCGGAAAAAGGTGAGATCACACTCCACCCGCTCCCGCGAATCGAGCGCCTGCGCCAGCAACGGGGTGGACTTGTCGACGAACTTGGTGAGGTAGACCGGCCGGTGCAGCGCCCGGCTGACGTTGTCGAGGTTGGAAAGGCTGTGATCGAAGGCCAGGACCATGATCTGGTCCCGATGGCCCGCCTGGCATTTGTTGCCGATGGAATCCTGGGTGGAACACCCCGCCGAAATCAGGCCCTGAAGCGCGCCCGTGATCGTCATGTAGCCGTGATACGCCATGCTGCGAACTCCCTGTAAAAAGTTCGCACTGTAAAAAACGTAAAACCTTGTTGTATGTCGGACGCGTCCGAAATTACGCCAATGAAAAGTTACTAAGTACGACAGACAGCCGCGCCCTGGTGTGCCACCCCACGCGCTTGACCGCCTTACACCTCCCGCCCCATGCTCAGCCGCTTCCACCCCACGCTCAAGGAATGACCGCATGAAGCTGGAAACACTCGCCATCCACGCGGGCTTCAGCCCCGACCCGACCACCAAAGCCGTGGCCGTCCCCATCTACCAGACCACCTCGTTCGCCTTCGACGACACCCAGCACGGCGCCGACCTGTTCGACCTGAAGGTGGCCGGCAACATCTACTCGCGCATCATGAACCCCACCAACGACGTGCTCGAACAGCGCATGGCCGCCCTCGAAGGCGGGGTCGGCGCGCTGGCCGTGGCCTCCGGCATGGCCGCCATCACCTACGCCCTGCAGACCGTCGCCGAAGCCGGCGACAACATCGTCTCGGTGGCCAAGCTGTATGGCGGCACCTACAACCTGCTGGCCCACACCCTGCCGCGCATGGGCATCACCACCCGCTTCGCCGCCCACGACGACATCGCCGCCCTCGAAGCGCTGATCGACGAACGCACCAAGGCAGTGTTCTGCGAGTCCATCGGCAACCCCGCCGGCAATATCGTCGACATCGCGGCCCTGGCCGAAGCCGCCCACCGCCATGGCGTGCCGCTGATCGTCGACAACACCGTGGCCACGCCGATCCTCTGCCGCCCGTTCGAGCACGGCGCCGATATCGTCGTGCACTCGCTGACCAAGTACATCGGCGGCCATGGCACCAGCATCGGCGGCATCGTCATCGACTCGGGCAAGTTCCCCTGGGCCGACAACAAGGCACGTTTCGCCCTGCTCAACACCCCCGACCCCTCCTACCACGGCGTCACCTACACCGAAGCCTTCGGCCCCGCCGCCTTCATCGGCCGCTGCCGCGTGGTGCCGCTGCGCAACACCGGTGCCGCGCTGTCGCCGTTCAATGCCTTCCTGATCCTGCAAGGCCTGGAGACGCTGGCCCTGCGCATGGAGCGCCACACCGAGAACGCGCTCAAGGTCGCCCGCTACTTGCAGCAACACGACCAGGTGGCCTGGGTGAAGTACGCCGGCCTGCCCGACCACCCCGAGCATGAGCTGGCCCGGCGTTACACCGGCGGCAAGCCGGCGTCGATCCTGTCGTTCGGCATCAAGGGCGGCCAGGCGGCCGGGGCGCGCTTCATCGATGCGCTGCAGCTGGTGGTGCGCCTGGTAAACATCGGTGACGCCAAGTCGCTGGCCTGCCACCCCGCCTCCACCACCCACCGCCAGCTCAACGACGAAGAGCTGGAAAAGGCCGGCGCACCACGGGACATGGTGCGGCTGTCGATCGGCATCGAGCACAGCGACGACATCATCGCCGACCTCGCGCAGGCACTGGAGGCCAGCCGCGCTTGAGTCACCCGCGCCCCACCCAATGCCAACGGCGGGCGCGCACCTTGCAGAACCGGAACCCCGCACAATGACCCTTTTCTATCTGAAACTCATCGTCACACCGCTGCTGATGTGGGCCATTTCCCTTGCCTCACGCCGTTGGGGTGGCTTGTTGGGCGGATTGCTGTCCGGGCTGCCGATCACCTCGGCCCTGGTGATGACCTTCCTGTGCCTGGAACAAGGCACGGGCTTCGCCCTGGCCGCGGTGCCCGGCGCGCTCGGAGGGCTGGCGGCGGTGCAGGCAACCTACACGTTCTACCTGTTTGCCACACGTAGGTTCGGTATCGCCCCGGCAGTCGCCTTGGCGATCCTGTTCTATGGCCTGGCGGCCCATGCCTTCACCCACTGGGGCAGCTTGCACCTGTCGATTGCGGTGGCGCTGGTGCTGATCGGCGTTCTGATACGCGTCAGTGGGCAGGAGCCCAGCCCCGATACCCTCGCCCGCCCCCGGCACCGTTATTGGGAGATCCCTCTGCGCATGGTGTCCGCCACCTCGCTGCTGATGATCACCACCCACCTGGCCAGCTGGCTGGGCCCGGCGACCAGCGGCATGCTCGCGCCGATCCCGGTGATCGCCTGGCCGTTGGTGGTGTTCGCCCATGTGCAGGGCGGGCGGGCCGGGATGGCGGCGATGGTGCGGGGCAATGCCATCGGCGCGGTGGGGGTGATCGCGTTCTACCTGACAATGGCGGGACTGTTGGAGCGGCTGGGCGTGGCAGTGACCATCAGCCTGGCCATGGCGATCGCAGTGGTGCTGACTGTCGGGCTGGCGGCGCTGTCACGCAAGAAACAGAGCCCTCCGTAGGAGCGGCTTCAGCCGCGATGCAGACAACGCGGTGTCTGGTACCCGCTTCGCGGGTGATCGCGGCTTCAGCCGCTCCTACAGAAGTTTTGCCAAATCAATGGGATATGTTTTGTTCCATGGCAGCGTGCAAGGGGTGAAGCTAGTCCGCCCCAAAAATCGATGATGGCAAACTGGCATTCCGGCAAACCTCGACGATACTGGCTCGTCACATGGATTTCCTTGTCCACACACACAACAAAAGGGAATTTGCGATGAGCCAAAACCACCCCCTGGACGTCGCCATCATCGGCGGCGGTGTCTCCGGTACCTACAGCGCCTGGCGCCTGCAACAGGCCCATGGCACCAGCCAACGCATCCAACTCTTCGAATACGGTGATCGCATCGGCGGGCGCCTGTTCAGCATCAACCTGCCCGGCCTGCCCAATGTGGTCGCCGAAGTGGGCGGCATGCGCTACATGCCCGGCGCCGATGGCCATGTGATGGTCGACACCCTGGTCCAGCACCTGGGTCTGCCAAGCAAGGATTTTCCCATGGGCAATGAACAGCCAAAAGGTGCCCCCATCGGCGCCAAGGATAATCTGTTCTACCTGCGCGGCCAGCGCTTCCGCTTCCGCGACTTCGTCGAGGCGCCGCACAAGATCCCCTACGACCTGGGCTGGACCGAGCGCGGCTACAACCCCGAAGACCTCCAGGTCAACGTGATGAACAGCCTCTACCCCGGCTTCGACAAACTGAGCCTGGCCGAGCAGATGCAAGTGCAGGTGTTCGGCAAGCCGATCTGGCGCTACGGCTTCTGGGACCTGCTCTACCGCGTGCTGAGCAACGAGGGCTACCAGTTCATGAAGGACGCCGGCGGCTACGACGCCAACGTCGCCAACGCCAGCGCCGTGACCCAGTTGCCCGCCACCGAGTACAGCGACGCCACCGAGTTCCGCACGCTCAAGGACGGCTTCCAAAGCCTGCCGCTGACCCTGGCCCAGCGCTTCGTCGAGCACGCCGGAGGGCTGGTGCCCGGCGACCAGCGCATCCAGATGAACCGCCGCCTGGCCAGCCTGAGCTACAGCGGCAACAGCGAGTACCCCTACCGCTTGCACCTGCGCCACACCGAGACCATCAACGGCAAGACCCACGACCTCGACGGCGAGGATATCGTCGAGGCCCGCCAGGTGATCCTGGCCCTGCCGCGCCGCTCACTGGAGCTGATCGACTCACCGCTGTTCGACGATCCGTGGCTGAAGGACAACCTGAAATCGGTGCTGGTGCAGTCGGCGTTCAAGCTGTTCCTGGCCTACGAGCAACCCTGGTGGCGCAACCTCGGCCTGGTCGCCGGGCGTTCGGTCACCGACCTGCCGATCCGCCAGTGCTACTACATGGGTACCGAGTGCGATCAACCAGGTGGCGAACAGACCTTCAACTCGCTGCTGATGGCCTCCTACAACGACATCGGCACCGTGCCGTTCTGGAAAGGCCTGGAAGACGGCCCCGAGTTCGTCGGCTACACCCCGCGCAGCCTCGAAGGGCGCATCGCCAACGACGCGGTGGTGCCGCGCACGCAATTCCAGATCAGTGACGAGATGGTGCGCATCGCCCAGCGCCAGGTCACCCAGCTGCATGCACAGGTCGAGCTGCCGGCGCCGTATTCGGCCGTTTACCACGCCTGGGACGCCGACCCATACGGCGGCGGCTGGCACGAGTGGAAGGCCAACTACCGCGTGGACCTGATCATCCAGAAGATGCGCCATCCGGTGAAGGACCAACAGGTGTTCATCGTCGGCGAGGCCTACTCCTACGGCCAGGGCTGGGTCGAGGGCGCGCTGACCACCGCCGAGTCCGCCCTGCAGGAGTTCTTCGAACTGCCGCGCCCCAGCTGGCTACCCGCCAGCTACCAGTTGCTGCCGACCCCGGCGCCGGAGGAGATCGACTACAGCAAACCGCCCATGCCCACGCATCCTGCACAATTGCTCGACGGCATCACCCAGAACATCTGTGCGGGGATCAAGCCATGAGTCAATTCACCGTAGCCGACTACTTGCTCACCCGGCTCAAGCAACTGGGCCTGGACAAGGTGTTCCAGGTACCGGGGGACTATTGCTCGAACTTCATGAGCGCGCTGGATGCCTTCGAAGGTATCGACGCCGTGGGCGAAATCTACGAGATGGGCGCCGCCTACAGCGCCGATGGTTACGCCCGGGTGCATGGCCTGGGTGCCGTGTCGCTGCAATATGGCGTGGGCACCTTCAGCGCGGTGAACGCCATCGCCGGCGCGTTTGTGGAACGCAACCCGGTGGTGGTGATTTCCGCCAGCCCCTCGACTCAGGACCGCCGCAAGGCCAGTAGCCAGAACGTGCTGTTCCACCACTCCACCGGCGACTTCGAAGCCGACCGCAACGTACTGGAACAGGTGACCGTGGCCTGCGAGATCCTGTCCGACCCGCACCGCGCGCCCTGGCAGATCGACAACGCCCTGATCGCTGCGCTCACCCACCGCCAACCCATCTACCTGGAGGCCTACCAGGACATCTGGGGCGAAGAGGTCAACCGCCCCCATGGCCAACTGACCCCGGCCCCGCGCCCGTCCAACCCACAGGCCCTGCAGGAGCTGGTCGACGCCACCGTCCAGCGCCTGGCCACGGCGTGCCAGCCCCTGGTGTTGCTGGGCGTGGAGGTGATCCGCTACGGCCTGCAGGATGCCGTGCAACACCTGATCGACAGTTGCGGCCTGCCCTTCTCCACCACCCTCGACGCCAAGACCGTGCTCGACGAAAGCCAGGCGCCCTTCATCGGCACCTACGCCGGCCCCGCCTCGCGCCCGGAAACCTCGGCGCGGGTGGACTCCTGCGACTGCATCCTGGCCATCGGCGTGATCTTCACTGACGACTACCTCGACCTGCTGAATGCCCGCTACGGCCAGATCATCCAGGTGAACTGCGAGCTGGCCCGCGCCGGCGGCGACAACTACCCCAATGTGCGCCTGCCGGACTACGTCGACGCCCTGCTCAAGGCCCTGAAGGTCGACACCCAGTTCCCCCGCCAGGGCATGGCACTCAACGCCTCGCGCCCGCTGCTGGGCAGCGGCGCGCTGCCCAGCGTGCTGAGCTACGCGAGCTTCTTCGACAGCCTGGTGAACTTCGCCCAGGAACACCGCCTGTGGCAAAGCAGCACGCTGATCCTGGGGGAAAGCTCGTCGCTGTACGTGGCCAGCAACATCAACGGCATGCCCCGCGGCAGCTTCATCTCCGACGCCATCTGGGGCTCGCTCGGCCACGAGACTGGCTGCGCCCTTGGCGTGGCGCTGGGCAGCGGCCGCCGCCCGGTGGTAGTGGCCGGCGATGGTGGGTTCATGATGGTCAGCCAGTCACTGGCAGCGCTGGCGCGCAACCAGGTCAACGCCGTGGTGTTCGTGATGAGCAACCAGGTGTATGCGATCGAGCAGGCGTTCGTCGATCCCGATGCGTTTACCCCAGGCGGTGAGTTCGCGCCGTTCGACACCCTGCCCACGCTGGACTACACCGCGTTGGCCACGGGGTATGGCGCGTTGGGGTATCGGGTGGAAACGGTGGACCAGCTGGAGCAACTGCTGCCGCAATTGCTGACGGTCGTGGGCCGGCCGGTGCTGGTGGAGATCAAGATCGCCGAGAAGGACCTGGCCGAGCAGATCAAGCGGTTGGCGATGGTGAGCTAACCCTCTTAGATCGACGTGAAACGCCGCTTTCGCAACGATGAAAGCGGCTTTTTCGTCACGGTGTGCTCATGCCTTGACCCTTTTCTTCCAGGCCGCTTCCTTCATGGCCAGCGTTTTTTCCACCGATGCCGCAAGCGCGATAACAGCCTGAATAGCCGCATCGTCATCCACTCGCATGTCAGCCGGCAAACGATGGTAATCGTAGGGTTCGTCCTGCTTGAAGATGCCCGCCAGATGCGCGTTCACCCTGAATATCAAATGCAGCGTCCGCCAACACACCGAGCGCTCGAGCCCTTTCCCCTGCGCCACGCTGCCCTTGGGGCGTTTCTCTCCACCAACCCAAAGATACGGTACGAACTCCAGAACGATGTCCGCGAAGGAAGACTGTGCCTTCTCGTATGCATCATCCTGAAACAAGACCCGCCACCGAGGGATTTCGGCGAAATTGAACGAACAGAGCACAGGCCGGAATAGACGCTCACTGACATCGACCGCTTCCAAACACTCCGGCAGTTCCTTGTAGAACGCCATTTGCGAGAATTCGACTTTCTTTCTGCTGTTGCTCAAACTTAGATGCATTCAAGCTCGTCACTTCGTAAGTCGTTGCCTGCCCATTTTCAATAACAGCCGTGTCCACCCTGCGCCGCTCACCGCTTTCAGGATCCCTGACAGATTTCCCGCTCGCATCTCGCAGATAACACTCACTTTGTATCGTCGCATTCGGATGCTTCGTCTTAATCTCACCTATAGGTTAGCCAGCTCAGAAAGTAGCGCAACTAGTGCTTCTTAGTTCGAACATCCGCCAAGGCCTTCTCAAGAGACCTTAAGTCATCTGGGTCTTTGAATCTTGCTTTTGAGCGCAACCACTTATCGACTGCATTATTACGACCACTTGATAGCAGATCGCCCTCCGCAGTAATTTCGCTACTCATAATCACACGCTTTACTATTTTTCCACTTTCATCACTTACCCTACAAGTCAACAGACCGTTACGCTCCATGAAAAGAAATAGGTTTTCAAGGGCTCTACCAATACTTGCATGCCACTCTGGAATATCAGTATATGCTTCAAGCACACCATCTATATCCCATACCGGATAGTCGCTCATTCAATCTCTCCTAACCACCTCTGAAACGCCCACCACAGGTACTAGCTTCCCAGTAGAGCGATCTTTAACAAATGTACCACCCGTCGCTAATATTCGACGCTCTTTAAGAATTTGATCCGTTTTATCAGCCGTCATACTCGTAACCTCATAGATCTTCGCCTGTCCGTTCTCAATCACAGCCGTGTCTACCCGACGGCGTTCTCCGGTACGAGGGTCTTTGACTGACTTCCCGCTTGCATCTCGCAGGTAACACTCACTTTGTATCGTCGCATTCGGATGCTTCGTTTTAATCTCAGCATTAAATTCCTGGTGACGACGATCTCCTTCAACCGCGTTCTTGATCCGCTTCAGCCCCCACGGGTCAATCCAATCAATCGGGTTCGGCACGTACTGATAGAGGTTGACCCCACCCAGGTAGCTTATTGGGTCCTGACTGATAAAGCGCCCAGCCCTCGGATCATAGTACCGATAGCGGTTGTAATGCAGCCCGGTCTCGTGATCGTGGTACTGACCCTGGAAGCGGATCGGGTTGGTCAGGCCGACCTGCTTCGCCCACTCCGAGCGGGCCTCCTTGATCTCCCCCCACGCCTTGTACTGCGCCGTCCACGCCACCTCACCGTTGTGGTCGGTGAGCTCCATCGGCGTGCCGAGGTGGTCGCACTGGTACCAGGCAATGGCGTCGATCGCCTGCGGTTTGACCTCGTGCTGCCACAACGGGTCCTGATCGAAGTCGTAATCCCGGTCGCGCCAGTCCGGCTGGCGTAGCAAACGGATCGGGCTCTTGCGCAGCGCTTGGGCAACCGGCACGAAACTGCCCGGCTCGTACAGGTAATGCACGGTGCGCCCGGTGTCTCCTTCATCCTGTGGCGGTGAGCTTTCCCAGGCCAGGTTGTCACCATCCCAGCCGTACAAGGTGTAACCACAACCCAGTTCGCGCTGACGCTTGGCCCTCTGCATCTGGTTCCAGCCACTGCCGGCCCGCGGATCGTCCTGGTGGTGTGCGGTGGAGTGTTTGTGCAAACGGCGGCCCAGGGCGTCGTAGCTGTACAGCACCGTGAGCTTGTCATTGCCAAAACGCGTGAGACGGTCGAACAGGTCCCAGCTCAGGCGCGCCTGTTCGCCATTGTGCAAACGATGGATCAGGTTGCCACGTTCGTCGTACTGGTAATGGGTCCCGGCGTATTCACGCAGCAGGTTGTCCATCAGCTTGTTGCGGCGCGGATCGCTTTCCAGCGGACGGTTCAGTTCCTGGGTCTTGTCGTCCAACAGGTTGCCGGCCGGGTCGAAGGCAAAGGTCTCGACACCGAGGCGGCTGGTGGCCTGCAGCAGGCGGCCAACCGGGTCGTACTGATAGGCCAGGTGCCCGCGACGGGTGTCGTGGATATCGGTCAACTGGCCCACGGCATCGTATTGGTACTGGCGCTTGAGCAGGGTCGACTGGCCATCGTGGCTGCCCAGCAGTTGCTCTTGCAGACGCCCTGCCGGGTCCCAGCTCTGGGTCTGCATCAGCTGGTTGCCCTGATGCCGGACCACTTCACGGTGCAGGTCATCGCGCTCGTAGGCGAGCAACTCATGCTGATCGAGGGTCATGCCCAGCACGTGACCACTGCCGTAGGTGAGCACACTGACCTTGTGGCCATCCGGGCGAATCGTCGCCGTGCGCAGGTTCAGTGCGTCGTACTCATGCTGCCACACCGCAACCATCGGCACCTCGGTACCGAGGTAGTACTGGTGCTCACGGGTCAGGTTACCGGCTTCGTCGTGGAACCATTGCAGCTTGCTAGCCGCGTTGATCGCCTGGATCAGATTGCCGTTGCCGTCGTAAGCGAAGGTTTCTTCCTGGCGCTGGTCACCCAAGCTGGCCGCACGTGAAATCAGACGCCCCACCGGGTCGAAGGTGATGTCGATGCGGCGCTGACCGACTTGGGTGCTGGCCAGCCGGCCCGTATCAGGATCGTACTGGTAACGCGTCACCAGGCCATCGAAGCCTTGCTCTTGCAGCAGGCGCCCGACCGGGTCGTAAAGGAAGTTGGCCTTGCTCTCGTTCTCGTTTTCCAGGCCGATCAGTCGGCCCAACTTGTCCCATCGATAACGCAGCGTGTGTTCGTTGGCATCCACCCGCTCGGCCAGCAGGCCCACAGCGTTGTAGGTCCAAGTAGTGCAACGGTCCAGTGCATCGACGTGAGCCAGCAGACGACCTTCGGCATCACGCTCGAAACGCTCTTCAGTGGCGTCCGGGTGGATGACTTTTGCCAGTTGGCCGGCTTTGTATTCGTAAGCTGTCTTATTACCCGCCGCATCGGTGAACAGCACCAACTGACCGAAGGCGTCGTATGCCCACTGGCTGGTCTTGCCCGAGCAGTCGGTGTACGCGACCAACTGACCCGCCGCGTTGTACGCCAGCTTCTTCTCGTTGCCATTGGCGTCCTTGATCGCCTTGACTAGCCCAGAAGGCGTGTAGGCAAATTCGGTCTTGTTGCCCAATGGGTCGGTTGTCTCGACCAGGTTGCCCTTCTGGTCATAGTCCCGCAGCCACAGACCGCCTTCGGCATCACGAAGCTTTATAGGGTGGCGGTGATCATCGTAAGAGAAATGTGTCTGACTGTGATCAGCACGGATATGACGAATGACACTGCCTTGCTCATCATAGTCGTAGCGGTCTTCACTGCCGTCGGCGTGTACATGGCGCACCACATTCTTGCGCTCGTCACGGAAGATCCACTCCGAGCGCTCGTCCGGGTAACGCACGCGGTACAGGTGACCGAGGATGTCGTAGTAGTACCAGGTCTCCTGGCCATGGGCGTCGGTGACGTAGGTGAGGCGGATGTTCTCGTCCCATTCCAGACGCGTGTCGTAACTGCCGTCATCGGCCCATTCGCGAATGGCCTTGGCGTCGAAAGCGCTGCCGTCCCACTGCAGGTTCATGCCCCGACCGGTACGGTCGGTGTAACGCGTTACCAGGTGGTTCTGGTACTGGTAATGCCAGGCCGCGCCGTGTTCATCCTGGGCGGCGACGAGGTCACCCTGATCATCGTAGTGGTAGGCGCACATCTGACGCAGCGGCTGACCGTCCTGCATTTCCCACAGCCCGGTGATATGGCCCTGTTCGTCGGTCAGCGTGCCCAGGTGGCGTAGGACGTCTTTCACATCGCCCAGGAAGGTGATGATGTCCGACAGCACCGGACGCCCCTCGTGGCGATGCTCGTAGTGCAGCATGCAACCGGCATCGTTCTGCAGCAGGATCTTGCGCAGGTAGTAACGGTCACCCACGCGCAGGTAGTACTCCTTGCGCACGAAGCCACGGCAGATCACCAGCTCATCGTCGCTGCTGCGTACCAGCAGCAAGTCCTCGATGGCGTTGAACAATGACTTGCCTACCTTGGGTAGTTCAAATTCATGGCTGCGGCCATCGAAGTCATGGAGCAACAAACCCTTATCGACCACATCGATACACGTGGTGAATTCGGTGATCCAACGTGCACCTAGACAGCCTTTGTCGTACTGGGTCAGGCGCGAGTGGTAGATCCGCTGCCACTGAAGGGGGAATGCACCGGGCAGGCTAAAGTCCGTATGGATGATGAACTCCGAACCCAGGGCAAAGCTGATACTGCGCCCCGTCGTGGACTTCGGAATCGGTCTTGGGATTGGGCAACTGGGCTCAATCGGGCTCGGCGTCTGGGTGGCATTCGCCTGCGAACCACTGACCGCTAACTCGCCCTTGCCCTTCTCCCGCTCCACCTGCGTGGTCGTCCCCGGCTTGCTCACCCCCGGCTGCCCATTCTTGTTGCGCTTGCGGAAGCCCTTCACCGCCCCGCCCAGCACCGTCAGCATCCAGCCGATGCTCATCTGCGTGGCAGGGTCGGCCAGCTTGTTCAATTGCCGGGCCATCTCCGGGCCCAGGGCGCGCAACTGGCCGGTGTTGGCCAAGACTTTGGTCTTGATCTCATCCGGCAGCAGTTTGCTCGTCGCGCTGTTGGCCAGCCCCTTGCCGGCAGCCTTGTAGGCGCTGTGCACGGCGCCAAAGAAGTTGCTGAAGGCGGCCTTGGGGTCGTTGAGCAGTTTGTCGGCGGCAGCCGACATCTGCTTGCCCGCCTTGTCACGGTCGCCCTTGGCGTCCAGTTGCCCGAGGGTGACCTTCTCCAGGCCGGTGGCGATCTCTCTGGTCATCTTGGTGCCCAGCGCGCCGGCGTCGGCGAGGATCTCGGCGATCTTCGGCTGGGCCTGTTTGACGAAGTCGTCGATGGTCCCGGCGATAGTGGCGTTGAGGTGGCCGATCAGCACCGTGATCAGCGAATCCCCCAACAGCATCTTGGCGCTGTTGCGCAGCTCCTGGCGCACCAGGAACAGGGTCGGGCGCAGGCTCATGCGCGCCGCGGCCATGGTCGGTGGCGCCGGCAGCACGCCGATCAGGTTGATGCCCAGGCTCACCCAGTCGAGCAGCTGGCGGTTCTTGCTCTTGACCAGGGTCACCACGTCGCCCAGGGCGTCGACCAGGGCCATGATGTTGCCCACCACCGGCAAGGCACCGGCCACGGTCTTGATCGCTCGATGGCAAAACCTTGAAAAAGTTACAACTCGGCTTGTGAGAATTACATAACTTTACCGCCACCTACCATTTGCAGACTTATCTCAGACACAAATACCTAGCGAAATGGAACAGGCAACCTTCTTGTCAACGGGCGCAATTGCTCCCTATCATCCCAAAGACCCGGAAACACTTCAAATTTAAGATCATCTCTATTAACACCAGTCTCATGATAGCGTACAAGTCGATCTGCAAGATCCAAATCTCCCCACATATTAACAAGCTCATACCTTTCGATCTGCTCCCTATCTTGCAAGACCTTCAGATCGTGCTTAACAACAGGTGCACTATACGTATCAAACATGCCCCCCCTCAAGTCAATCAACCTTCCCCCTAGCATCGGAAACGATTCAACATCACCCTCAAAGTGCCCAGAATCAAATATAGAGTATGATTTAATCCAAAGATCCTGGGGGCGAACTCCTAAAATCGAGCCAACCACATCAAGCTTTCTATGACCAAGGCGCTTTAACACAACGGACCCAACAAACCCATGAAATATCGGCAAAACACTATCCCAATCAACATTATTCCAATCATCGTGAGATTGAAAAATGTCGAAAAAACACATTTCCGCCTGCCTTTCCATACGCGCGACAGTAAAAAGATCGTCTCTCAGCCTGAGAACAATGAAATCACCGTCTCTCCAAATAATTCTCTTCCCCACGACCATTCCTCTACCTTAAATCGGACAAACTTTCGAAGCACCCGATAGGTGCGAGTCTGCAGCGGCTAGATACTTATCTCGCCTTTGATTCTGCGCGCCAACCGGGTTCTGCCTATTCGCAGTTGAGCCTTTTTCCACCTTCTCGTAGCGTTCGTAGTAGCGCTGCTCCAAACCTCGGGCAGTGTCCTTCCCCTGCTGTCCATAACCGCTGTAAAGAATTTCAGGCGCATTACCTCCAAACCTGTCAAAGCTACTGTATCGGTAATTCAGCACCTTCTCTGGAGACTGCTGGCCTTGCATACTGGCATAGCCAATGTAAGGCTTACCAGTTTTAGCATCTAGACCTCTATAGGTTATGTGGGTAGCAGTCGCGGGATTCCCCGCCAGCCCTAACGGATCAGACCAATAAACTGGGTTATCTCCATAGGAATAGAGATTTATACCCCCTGCGTAACTGATCGGGTCCTGGTTGATGAACCGCCCGGCCCTCGGATCATAGTACCGATAGCGGTTGTAATGCAGCCCGGTCTCAGGGTCGTGGTACTGGCCCTGGAAGCGGATCGGGTTGCTCAGGCCAATCTGCTTCGCCCACTCCGAACGGGCCTCCTTGATCTCCCCCCACGCCTTGTACTGCGCCGTCCACGCCACTTCACCATGGTGGTCGGTGAGCTCCATCGGCGTACCGAGGTGGTCACACTGGTACCAGGCGATGGCGTCGATTGGCTGCGGCTTCACCTCGTGTTGCTACAGCGGGTCCTGATCGAAGTCGTACTCCCGGTCGCGCCAGTCCGGCTGGCGTAGCAAGCGGATCGGGCTCTTGCGCAGCGCCTGGGCAACCGGCACGAAACTGCCCGGCTCGTACAGGTAATGCACGGTCCGCCCGGTGTCGCCTTCATCCTGTGGCGGCGAGCTTTCCCAGGCCAGGTTATCGCCATCCCAGCCGTACAAGGTGTAACCACAGCCCAGTTCGCGTTGGCGCTTGGCCCGCTGCATCTGGTTCCAACCACTGCCCGCACGCGGATCATCCTGATGGTGCGCGGTGGAGTGTTTGTGCAGACGGCGGCCCAAGGCGTCGTAGCTGTACGCCACGCTGAGCTTGCTATCGTCGAAACGGACTAATCGGTCGAACAAGTCCCAGCTCAGGCGCGCCTGTTCGCCGTTGTGCAGGCGATGGATCAGGTTGCCACGGTCGTCGTACTGGTAATGAGTACCGGCGTATTCACGCAGCAGGTTGTCCATCAGCTTGTTGCGACGCGGGTCGCTTTCCAGCGGACGATTCAGTTCCTGGGTCTTGTCATCCAGCAGGTTGCCGGCCGGGTCGAAGGCGAAGGTCTCCACGCCGAGACGGCTGGTGGCTTGCAGCAACCGTCCCACCGGATCGTACTGATAGGCCAGGTGCCCGCGACGGGTGTCGTGGATATCGGTCAACTGGCCCACGGCATCGTATTGGTACTGGCGCTTGAGCAGGGTGGACTGGCCATCATGACTGCCCAACAGTTGCTCTTGCAGACGCCCTGCCGGGTCCCAGCTCTGGGTCTGCATCAACTGGTTGCCCTGATGACGCACCACTTCACGGTGCAGGTCATCGCGCTCGTAGGCCAGCAACTCATGCTGGTCGAGGGTCATGCCGAGCACGTGACCGCTGCCGTAGGTGAGCGTGCTGACTTTGTGGCCATCCGGGCGAATGGTCGCCGTGCGCAGGTTCAGCGCGTCGTACTCATGCTTCCACACTGCGACCATCGGCACCTCGGTACCGAGGTAGTACTGGTGCTCGCGGGTCAGGTTGCCCGCCTCGTCATGGAACCACTGCAGCTTGCTGTCGGCGTTGACCGCCTGCACGAGCTTGCCGTTGCCGTCGTAGGCAAAGGTTTCTTCCTGACGTTGATCACCCAGGCTAGCAACCCGGGAAACGATACGCCCCACGGCATCAAAGGACACCTGGGTACGACGCTGTCCGACATAGGTACTGCTCAAGCGACCGCTTTCAGCATCGTACTCGTACCGCGTGACCAGGCCATCAAAGCCCTTTTCCTCCAACAGACGCCCCACAGGATCGAAGAGGAAGGTGGCCTTGCTTTCGTTTTCGTTCTCCAGCCCAATCAGGCGACCCAGTTTGTCCCAGCGGTAACGCAAAGTGTGCTCGGCCGCATCCACCCGCTCGGCCAGCAGGCCCACTGCGTTATAGGCCCAGGTGGTGCAACGGTCCAGTGCATCAGCATGAGCCAGCAAACGGCCTTCAGCATCGCGTTCGAAACGCTCTTCGGTATTGTCCGGGTGAATGACTTTTGCGAGCTGGCCAGTCTTGTATTCATAAGCCGTCTTGCTGCCCGCCGCATCGATGAACTGGGTCAGATAGCCGAAGTCGTCGTATTCCCATTGACTGGTCTTGCCCGAACAATCGGTGTACTCGACCAATTGATCCGCCGCGTTGTACGCCAGTTTCTTCTCGTTGCCGCTGGCGTCCTTGATTGCCTTCACCAGCCCGGAAGACGTGTAGGCAAATTCGGTCTTGTTACCCAGCGGGTCGGTGGTCTCGACCAAGTTGCCCTTCTGGTCGTAGTCCCGCAGCCACAGGCCGCCTTCGGCGTCGCGTATCTTGATCAGGTGACGGCGGTCGTCGTAGGCAAAGTGCGTCTGGGTATGGTCCGCGCGGATATGGCGGATGACACTGCCTTGCTGGTCGTAGTCATAGCGGTCTTCGCTGCCATCCGGGTGAACGTGACGCAGCAGCTTCTTGCGCTCATCGCGGAACAACCATTCCGAACGTTCGTCGGGGTGGCGAACCCGATAGAGGTGGCCCTGGATGTCGTAGTAGTACCAGGTCTCCTGGCCGTGGGCGTCGGTGACGTAGGTGAGGCGAATGTTCTCGTCCCACTCCAGGCGGGTGTCGTAACTGCCATCATCGGCCCATTCGCGAATGGCCTTGGCGTCGAAGGCGCTGCCGTCCCAGTGCAGGTTCATGCCCCTGCCGGTACGGTCGGTGTAACGGGTCACCAGGTGGTTCTGATAATGGTAATGCCAGGCCGCGCCGTGCTCATCCTGGACGGCGGTCAGGTCGCCCTGATCATCGTAGTGGTAGGCACACAGCTGGCGCAGTGGTTGACCGTCACGCATTTCCCACAGGCCGATGACATGGCCGTGGTCATCGATCAAGGTGCCGAGGTGGCGGTGAATCTGGCTCGGGTCATCCTGATAGGTGATGACGTCCG
This sequence comes from Pseudomonas entomophila, assembly GCF_023277925.1. Taxonomy (NCBI): domain Bacteria; kingdom Pseudomonadati; phylum Pseudomonadota; class Gammaproteobacteria; order Pseudomonadales; family Pseudomonadaceae; genus Pseudomonas; species Pseudomonas entomophila. The sequence continues at coordinate 882,199 of NZ_CP063832.1, read as the reverse complement.
AGAGCACCGGCCGGCCATTGTGGCGGTGCTCGTAATGCAGCATGCAGCTGGCGCCACTGGCGAGCGTGATCTTCTGCAGGTAATAGCGTTCCTCAACCCGCAGGTAGTATTCCTTGCGCTCGAAGCCTCGGCAGATCACCAGTTCGTTTTCGCGGCTGCGAACCAGCAGCAGGTCCTCGATGGCATTGAACAGCGACTGCTCTAATTTCGGCAGTTCGAACGCGTGGCTTCGACCGTCGTGGTCATGGAACACCAGCCCCTTGCCCACTACGTCGATACGGGTGGTGAACTCGGTGACCCAGCGCGCACCGAGGGTGCCTTGATCGTATTCGGCCAGGCGCGAGTGGTAGGTCCGCTCCCATTCGATGGGGAATGGTCCGGGCAGACTGAAATCGGTATGCAGGATGAATTCGGAGCCCAGCGAGAAACTGATGCTATGGCCTGTACGTGCCTTGGGTTCGGGAGGGCAAGGCTTACGCTTGGGGCTGGCTGTCCCTTCCGCCTTCGCTTGCGAGCCACTGACCGCCAACTCCCCTTTGCCCTTCTCTCGCTCCACCTGCGTGGTGGTCCCCGGCTTGCTCACCCCCGGCTGCCCATTCTTGTTGCGCTTGCGGAAGCCCTTCACCGCCCCGCCCAGCACCGTCAGCATCCAGCCGATGCTCATCTGTGTGCCGGGGTCCGCCAGCTTGGCGAATTGCCGGGCCATCTCCGGCCCTAGTGCGCGCAGTTGGCCGGTGTTGGCCAAGACCTTGGTCTTGATCTCGTCCGGCAGCAGTTTACTGGTGGCGCTGTTGGCCAGCCCCTTGCCCGCAGCCTTGTAGGCGCTATGTACGGCACCTAAGAAGTTGCTGAAGGCGGCCTTGGGGTCGTTGAGCAGCTTGTCGGCGGCGGCAGACGCCTGTTTGCCCGCCTTCGACATGTCGCCCTTGGCGTCTAGCTGGCTCAGGGCAACCTTCTCCAGGCCGGTGGCGATCTCGCTGGTCATCTTGGTACCTAGCGCACCGGCGTCGGCCAGAATGCTGGCGATCTTCGGTTGGGCCTTGGCTACGAAATCGTCGATAGTCCCGGCGATGGTGGCGTTGAGATGACCGATCAGCACCTGGATCAGCGAATCCCCCAGCAGCATCTTGGCGCTGTTGCGCAGCTCCTGGCGCACCAGGAACAGGGTCGGGCGCAGGCTCATGCGCGCTGCGGCCATGGTCGGTGGCGCCGGCAGTACGCCGATCAGGTTGATGCCCAGGCTCACCCAGTCGAGCAGTTGGCGGTTCTTGCTCTTGACCAGGGTCACCACGTCGCCCAGGGCGTCGACCAGGGCCATGATGTTGCCCACCACCGGCAGCGCGCCGGCCACGGTCTTGATGCGTTCGAGGGTGACGTAGCCGCCGCTGACCGACTGCAGCCAGGCGTCAAAGGCCGCGGCGCCGCGGCCGACGTCCTTGGCATCGATGGTGTTGAGCGGGGCGACGGCGACCTGCGGTTCGCGTTGTTTGGCTTCGGTCATGCCAGCACCTCATGGCTCAGCGGGCCGTCGAAGCGCAGGCTTGCGTGGGTACGAACGACTGAGGCGATCATCCTTATCCCTCTTGCTGTTCAATCCATGCCACCTCCAGTAAACGAGATGGCGCAAACAGTCCCCGTGACTTACCGCGCGAACCTGGCAGGTCATGGTTCCATGCTTGGCCTGCGACAGGTGAGCGCCAATCGACAAAAACAAGCGGGGTTACACGGGGCGTCACAACTATAGTTCGCTTTTTGCGTTCAGATTGTCATTGCTCCAGGACGATGTGCGCGCCAGTACAGGCACCTCGACGCGGCTGCGCTGCCCTGCACGCTCGATCAACAGCCCGTCGGCTTCGATGGCGACCAGGCGCACGCCGCGGGCCAGTTCCTCGCCACTGCGCATTGCACGGGCCGGGCCGCCGTCCAGGCTGACGATGGCCACGGCCCCCTGGCTACCCGCCATCACCCCACTGACCTTGATGTCCACCTGAACGGGGATATCGGCGAACCAACGGGCAGCAGGCACCTCGCCCATGGCCTGCGCGGAAGCGGGTTCGACCGGGCCGGCCAACGGAGCCGACGGCAACAATACCCAGACCCAGGCGAGCACGCCGGCGACCGCGGCCAGTGCCCCCACCCCTTGCAGCAGCAGGTTGGGGGAAACGGTGATGTGGGCTATCTGCATGGTCACGGGCTCCTTGTGTACCAGCGCCCGAGCATAGCGGCCAATTCTCACGGTTTTGTTTCACATCACGATCATCTTCGTCGGGCATGCTGCCTTGCAGGACAAGGAGCCACCCCATGAATGGACAACGCGGTTTCACCCTGATCGAGCTGATGGTCGTGCTGGTGATCGTCGGGATCGCCAGTGCCGCTATCAGCCTGAACATCCGCCCCGCCCCAGGCAAGCGCCTGCACGCCGACGGCGAACGCCTGGCGCAATTGCTGGAACTGGCGCAAGGCGAGGCCCAGGCTGACGGCCAGCCCCTGCGCTGGCAACGCGAGCCGGGGGGCTATCGCTTCGTCAGGCCCGACGGGCAGGTACTTGCAGAGGGCCCGTTGCGGCCTCGGCGCTGGCAGGCCGAGGCGGTCAAGGTCCAGGTCGAGCCGCGCGGCCCACTGTGGCTGGACGGTGAATGGGTCACGGCGCCCCTGAGCTTGCGCCTGCACAGCGGCCAGGCCACGGTGCAACTGACGCGCACAGGCAGCGGTCAGGTCCGGGTGAGCCAGCCATGACGCGCCGCGCCCAAGGTTTCACCCTGATCGAAGTGATGATCGCCATCCTGCTGATGGCGGTGGTCAGCCTGATTGCCTGGCGCGGGCTGGATAGCGTCAGCCGCGCCGACCGCCATGTGCGCCAGGCCAGCGAGGACAGCCAGGCGGTGCTGCGGGTGTTCCAGCAACTGGAGCGCGACCTGGCGCTGCGCGCGACCCTGGAGCTGGCCGAACCGCCCCTGCCAGGGCGCGAGCCGCCCGACAAAGCGCCACTGCCGGCATTGCGTGCCCGTATCGACCGCCTCGAGCTGATACGCAACGGCGCCGTGCCAGGCAGCGGCCTGCAACGCGTACGCTGGTACCTACGCGGCGGCACCCTGTATCGCGCCACCGCACCTGCAAGTGACCGCTACCCGCTGCCGGCGCCCAAGACGGCGACGGCGGTACTGGCCAACGTGACGGCTTTCAGCCTGCGTGGCTGGCAGGCCAAGGGCGGGTGGCAGGCACCGGGGAGCCAGCCTCAAGACGCCCCTGCCGGCCTGGAAGTGCGCCTGGCCTGGCGCGGCCCCCAGGGCGAGGAACGTTACCGCCAGGTACTGGGCCCCTTCAACTGACCAGCACCACGCCACCTGGCAACTCCAGGCAGCGGGCACCGTAGGCGGCGCGAATCAACTCGGCGGCCTGGGGCAACTGCTCGAAGCTCAAGCGTGCCTGTACCCGGCGACGCCCCAGGGATGGGTTGAGCAGCAGCAGGCGCCCGGGCCGGTAGCGGTTGATCTCGTCGATCACCAGGGCCAAGGGTGCGTCGTTGAACACCAGCATACGCTCGCGCCAGGCCATCACCTGGCGGCTGTCGAAGGCCTGGGGCTCGCCGATATGCCGGGCGCCAAAACGCAGCTGGCGCCCAGCCGGCAACGCCTCGACACGCCCCAGCACGGTAATGCGCAGCTCACCATTCAGGCAGGTGACGCAGACGCCGTCGTCGTCCTCACGCACGTTGAAACGCGCCTGCTCGGCACTGATCACCCCCTCGCCCGCGCTCACCTGCACGGCATGACGGGCAAACACCTCGATCTCGCCCCCCAACAGCGCGATACCGTGAGCCTGGCGGCTTACACGAGTGCGTACATTCATTTCCAGGTCGATCCCCGGTGCCAGTTCGACACGACGCTGCTCCCCCAATGCCGTCTCGAAGGCCGCCGGCTGGGCATCCGCGTCGCCCAACAGGCCGGTGTTCCAGGCAACGAACGCCGCCGTGGCCGCCACCGCGCCACCGAGCAAGGCGCGGCGCCCCAGGCTCGGCATCACTGGGTTGGCCTGCTGTGCGGCAGGTTCCAGCAGCCGCCACAAGCGACGTGCCTGGGCGAAGGCTTCGGCATGCGCCGGGCTGCGCGCGCACCATTGCCGCAGGGCGCAGGCATCGGCCTCGGTGGCTTGGCCGGAGGTCAGCCGCACGAGCCAGGCCTGGGCCTGGCGCTGCAAGTCGGGATCGGGCGAAATCTGGGCCATGGTGCTCACATGAAAGAGTCGACTATTGATCAAGACGGTTTTCCCGCCCCTGGACCGAACCGCTGGAACGCTTTTCGGTCCAGACGCATCGCGCAATGCCCCAGGGCGGCCTTGAGCTCTTTTTCCACAGTGCGCGTGGATATGCCGAAACGCTGTGAAATTTCCAGGTGCGAAGCCTCCTCCAGACGCGCGGCGATAAAGATTCTGCGGCGCCTGGCCGGCAGCTCGTAAAGCGCACCCAGCAGGTTCTGAATCTCGCGCTGGCCACCGACGATGCGCGCCGGGTCTTGATCCTCGGCCACTTGCAGCAGGGCTTCGATCTCGGCCCCGGTAAGCAGCCGTGCGTCGGCCTCGCGGCGGTCGGCGGCGACGTTCAGGGCCATGCGGTACAGATAGGCGTCCGGCTTCTGCAGGTTGTGCACAGCCTCCATGCGGTCGACCCGCAGGTAGGTTTCCTGGAGCACATCATGGGCCAGGTCATCGCAACCGAACCGACGCTTCAGACGCAGCCTGAGGGCATCGTAGGAATTCAGAAACAGCTTGAGTAACGCACTGTCCCGAGGTGTGTTCATGCCGCCGCAGCTCCTTGCGATAAAGGGCAATCCATGGGTACCGGGCGCAACAGCAGGGTGACCGGCTGCGCCAGGGATGTCGGCGGTGCGCGTTGCAGGCGCACCGCGCGCAAACGTTCGACCAGTTCGGCATCGCGGAGGAAATCGCCGGTCGAGGCCAGCAGCCGGCTCTGCACCAGTTGGCCACCTGCGTCGATCCACACCTGCACGGCCGCCCGATAGCTACCGGGGCGGGTCAGCGCGGAACTGCACAAGGCCTGCTCCACCGCTTGTTGCAATGCCAGGGCATAACTGTTGCCCACCGTTGTTGTCGGGTTGCCGCGCCCCCTTCCCGTCCCCCTTGCCTGGCGCACTGGCTGCAAGGTGAAACCACCCGCCCCGCTGTAGTGGGCTTGCAAACCGGTGCCTTGCAACAGGCGCTGCAGGCCTTCCCGCGCGGTGTAACGCCCCTGTACCGGGCTTGAGCGTTGCCCGGCCAGCAGCGCCCGGTCGACCAGCACCGCCAGGCCGCTCTGCCTGGCGAAGCTGTCCAGGGCCAGGTTCAAAGGCTGTGCCGGAATAACCAGGGCCAACAACACCTGGCTGCGCGCGGGCAGCGAAACCAGCAACCAGGCCAGGGCTACCAGGCCGGTCACACGCAATGCACGCATGGATGAACGAGCCTCCTTGCTGGCCGCCGCTGCCGGGGAAACGTCATCCTGGGGCTTGTGCATGACGCTGTGGTGACAGCGTGCCGCAACCAAAGCTTCACCCGGGTTCGACATAGCACGGGCTAGACTTCGGCCAGGAATGGTTCGAGGAGTGTGCCCATGGGCAAAATGTCGCTGGCTACCTTCGCGCTGCTGGCCTGTGCGTGGCCAGCGCTCGCCGAGGGGCCCAAGGCCGGCCAAGGCTGTATCGACGTGCAGGTAGGCCAGTCACGGGCATTGGCCTATGACTGCCTGAGCCAGCAGCTGCAAGGCAGCGATCCGCGGGCGGCCAAAGGGCTGCGGGAGCGGCTTGATCCGGTGCAGCAATTGCAACGCCAGGCGCCGAACCAGAAGGGGTTGGCCACGCCGGCGGCGACTTCGACACGGATGGGTAATGCATTCGGTGGCTCGGTGATACCGCAACGACCTTGAAATCAAGTGCGCCACCCCTGCAGGAGCCGGCCTTGCCGGCGAGTGGGCCAGTGCAATCAACACAAGGCGGCGGCCCCCACAGGGGATGTTCGCCCATTGGCATTGAAACAATTTGAACGTTTGAGCGCGGCAAGCTTCCAATGATTGATGACTGCCCTTGTTCATCCGGAGCTCCGCCATGCGCATGTCCTGCCGTGCCCCCTGCGCCTGCCTGGAACTGGACTACGTACGCGACACCCTGTTTGGCTCGGTGGCGCAACACGCCGAATGCCAGGTCCAGATCGCCGCCCTCAGCCTCCAGGGCCGCCCGGCCCTGCGCCTGCATATCGAGCCGCCGCTGCCTGGCAAGGTCGACCGTGCGCACAGTGTGTCGTTCACCTGGGAGGGGCGAAGCTATCGGGGCGTCGTTCGCGATCACGTCAAATGTGGGGATGGCGGGCTGAACCTTCTGCTCGAACTGCAATGAAGCAACCCGGTGTGCACCCGGCCAACCTTGGTCGGCCGGGTTGGCCTGATGCTCAGGCGATGGCCTTGAGTGCGGATGGATGCGCTTGACGCTGCGCCTTCAACTGCGTCACCAAACCTACCAGGTCGCGGCAACTGTTGAGGCTGGCGAGCGGAACGCCGGTCAGGGTCAGGCAGTCGTCCAGGTTCTGCCCCTGGCCCAGGCGGATGGTGAGGTTTTCGCCGTCCGGGCAGCTTACCTCGCAGCGATCCGGCAGGCAGGCCTGCTCGATCATCTGCCGCATCTCAAGCACTGAAACTCCTATCAACGACATGGTACGACCCTCTCTATGCTGGATGGCCTGTGATGTGAGTACGCTTTCGCGTGGCCGAGCGCCAATTGATATTGCCCATGCCCAAGCGGTGCTCCATGCGTCGCGCCTAATGCAGGCATGCAAGATCCTCTAGCACCTTAGTGGAAGAATCCTGCCAGGCAGTGTTCGTTCGATCATTTGCGCGAACGGCGCGACGGGTGGTCGGAAACAGGACGATGAGCGGCCTGGTGCAGGCGCTGCCATATCGGCGCTACAACCGCGCCAGTTCCTCCCGGCAGAACTCCACGAACAACTGCGCCGGCTTGGTCAACTGCACACGCTTGAGGTGCGCCGCCGCCAACCCCGACAAGGCCACGGGCTCGACGATATCCAGCATCACGAGGCGCTGCCCGTCGTAGGTGAACTCCGAGCAGGGCCGGGTGACCAGCAGCGAAAAGCCGAAGCCCTGCCCCACCATGCCTCGCACCATCTCGATGGAGGGTGAGCTGAAGACGATGTTGGGCGTCAGCCCCAGCTCGTTGAACAGGCTGACGAAGTAAGTGCGGCTGGGCGCCACGTCGAGCAAGATCATCGGCTCCGGGCACAGGTCGCGCAGCGACACCTGGGCCTGCCCGGCAAAACGGTGCTTGTCCGGCAGCAGAACATAGGGTTTCTGGGGTGGCATCAACGGCTCGGTCTCGATGGTGCCGTCCAGGTCGTGGTCATAGAGAAAGGCCAGGTCGAAGGTGCCTGCGGTCAGCCCCTGAATCAAATCCTGCTGTTCACCGTCACGCAGGCGGATGTCCACCCCTGGGTAGCGCTCGCGAAAGCCCGCGATCAACCTGGGCAGGTACAACGGCGCCACGGTCTCGAAGCAGCCGATATCGATCTGGCCGGCCACGGTATCGTTGTCGGCCAGGGCGTTCTGCTCGAATTCATGGGCCATCTGCAGCAGCGACTTGGCCTTGGCGTAGAAACGCTTGCCGCCAGGGGTCAGCGACACGCCCTGGGCGTGATGGCGAATGAACAGCTGGACACCGAAGCTCTCTTCCAGGCTCTTGATCGCCGTGGAGATCGAAGGCTGGGCGATATAGAGCTGGCGCGATGCCTCGGCGACGCTGCCGGCCTCCACCGTGGTGACGAAGTACTTCAGTTGACGCAAGGTGTAGGAAGCCACGGGTACCTCTCTGGCGCCACTGCCGACGCGCGGGGAATTTTCCTGTCAGCTTACCTCGTCGTCGGTGAGGTGCGGGGATGGCCCAGCCAAGGATTTAGCTGGACGTTGAGGATATTTTCAGTGGCCTTGCTCCAAAGATCACTGTCAGTGGGGCCCCACTGACAGTGATCTACAAGGTCCGCTGGACCTGAGGGCAATCAGTCGAAATCAAAGGGCGGCTGGCAATGTCCAGCACTTGTCAGATAGGTGCCTTCTGGGCATGGGATCGCCGGAACAGGCGACCACCCCCCAGCGGCATGGGCAACCGGAATTAGGCCTGCGGTTGCGATGAGGGCGATCAGTGCGAACTTCTTCATACATGTTTCCTGGGTGAAATTTCGGGACTCAAACTGCGACAGGTGATTAATCCTGCCCATCCCTGCCGTCAGCCCGACAAACTTTACGCAACGTCCCCGGCACAAGCGTTAGCTCAAACCTCAGGAATACCCCGAAAATTTATCTCAGCTTCGCAGGCAAAATCCCCGCCAACCAACTCACGCAGCGATGAGCCTACAAGGACTTTCCCCTGGGCTGCTCGTACGCCAGGCCTGGGCTTAAGCTCAGCACCTCTGGCTGTTCTGGCCGGATGAGGAACAGGGTCGACAACACTCGCCTGGAGCAGGCGCTCAGACAGGGTTGGCACAGAGCCTGGAAGCACGATACTGCCCATTTTCAAACACTGGCGCGTGTTGTCGGGTCAGGTGCTGATACCGATTGGCTGGGGTGTGGGTGGTAGCGACAGGAGCACGAACACACCAACGCCTGGGAACGGTATTCGCAGACGCAGGTGCATGAAGGTCATAAGACGCGGAGTCGGTCAGTCAAATTCAAAGCTTGGCTGGCAGTGCCCGGCCCCAGTAAGAAACGTGCCCTCCGTACATGCGATGGGGGCAATGTTGCCAATATAGCCGACGGGCCGAAGGTCAGCGGTCGTCATGGTATCGCCCCAGTTGCACGGTGATGCGACAGCCATCACCGGGTCAGTTGAGTGCATGTACTCGTTGCCATAGGTCATCTGGGCCAGGCTTACAGTGGCCAATAGTGCGATCGATACGATCCTTTTCATAGTTCTCTCCTTGAATGAGGGCTCCGCCGCCATGTGCTGGACGTGAAGGGCACCACTGCGCGTTCAGCACTATAAAACTGTACAACCCTGTGCCACCCATTGATTGAGCACAGATGCCGGCAACCACGTAGGAGACCTCGTCAGCCAACCGTTACGCAGGCTCTTGGCCCGTTAAATTGCCGGATGGCACACCCTCGCCCCCGCCACGTCTTTCGCCGAGCATGCCTCGCTCGACGATGAAATCGATCACCGCCTGCAAGCCGTCGCCCCGCTTCAGGTTGCTGAACGTCCACGGCCGTTCAGGGCGCATGCGCCGGGTATCACGCTCCATCACCTCCAATGAGGCGCCGACGTACGGCGCCAGGTCGGTCTTGTTGATCACCAGGAAGTCCGACTTGGTGATACCAGGCCCCCCCTTGCGCGGGATCTTCTCGCCTTCGGCGACATCGATCACATAGATGGTCAAGTCGGCCAGCTCGGGGCTGAATGTCGCACTGAGGTTGTCGCCGCCACTCTCAACGAAGATCACTTCGAGGTTGCCGAACTTGCGTGCCAGCGCCTCGACAGCGGCCAGGTTCATCGAGGCGTCCTCGCGGATCGCGGTGTGCGGGCAACCACCGGTCTCGACACCGACGATGCGCTCGGGCTCCAGGGCACCGGCTTCGGTGAGGATGCGCTGGTCTTCCTTGGTATAGATGTCGTTGGTGACCACGGCGATCTGATAGCTGTCGCGCATGGCCTTGCACAGGGCTTCTAGCAGCGCGGTCTTGCCGGAGCCAACCGGGCCGCCGACACCGACACGCAGGGGTTGCTGGTAGTTTTGCATCGTGGCAATCCTCAGGAACGGAACAATCGGGTGTATTGGGTTTCGTGGCGCGATGAGGCAATGGCCAGCATGGGCAGGCCACCGCCTATCTGGTCATCATCGAGCGTCAAGGCGTGATCGAACACGGCGGGCAACGCCTCGCCGAGGTCGCGCAGCAGGGTCTGGGCGGCCTGCTGGCCGAACGGCACCAGCTTCACCCCGGCCATCACCGCGCCTTCCAGCCAGGCGAAGCCATGGCCCAAGGCAAGCTGGCGCAACGGGATCGACCAGTACGCGCCGAGCCAGGCCATGCCGCCGAGCTGGCTGAGCCCAAGGCTGGAGCGCCAAGCTGAGTCCTGGCCCAGCTGCCAGCCATCGAGCAGGCGCGCCAGAGCACTGCCGCGCTGGGTCTCCTCCAGACGCAACTCAGCCGTCTCGCGATTGGCCAGCAGGAAACGGCTCCAGCGGCCGAACGCCTCGGCATCATCGGCCAGGCAAGCTCGGTACAAGCGTGCCAGCACCGGCCAGTCGAGGCAGCCAAGGGTCTCGCGCAGTTGCTCGCGCTGCCAGGCGGCGAAACCTGCGGCATCCCTCACCCAACCGGCCTCGACGGCCCACTCCAGGCCTTGCGAGTACGTAAAGCCCCCCACCGGCAGGCCTGGGCTTGCCAACTGCAGCAAGCGCAGCAGCGCCAGGTCAGTGCTCATCAGCCAGCCAGCACGAGTGCGGCACCGGCCAGCAGGCCGCCACCGAAGGCTTTCTGCAGACGGGCATGGCGTCGCAGCAGGCAGCCCACAGCGAAACCGACCACCAGCAGCACGCCACTGACCGTGACGAAACCGGCGCTGAACAGCCAGAATGCGCTGGGCGTGGCCTCGACGCCGTGGGCCCAGCCATGGAACAAGGCGAATACCGGCATGATCAGTGACAGCAGCAGCTGACGGCTCGGTAGCAGCATGGCAGCGGCGGCCACCAGCAGCGACGCGACGATCATCTGCTCCATGCCCAGCACATCGCCGAACAGGTGGCCGCACACTGCACCTGCGAACATGGCCACCAGAGTGGCCAGCGGCAGCATGAGGGTGCGCCGAGTCAAGGCCGCGAGCACACCCGTGCCGATCAGCATCAGCAAGTGATCGAGGCCAGTCAGCGGATGCAGCAGGCCATCCTGCAACGGGTTGGCGTCGTGACCAGGGTGGGCGAAGGCCGGCAAGGCCACCATCAGCAATACCAGGGCGAAAAGCTTTTTCATGGTTGGCTCCAGGGTGAGGTCAGGAATGGGCTGGCACACGCACGAAGGGATGATCGTGGCCGTGGGAATGACCATGGGATACGCTTTGGTAGGCGCCAGCCTCGGGCTCGAATGGTGCCTGCTCTTCGAGCACCTCCAGGCCCAGGCCACGCAGCATGTCGTCAAGCACATGGTCATGCTGGTAACGCAACAGGTTGGGCTCGATCTGCAGCGGCACATGGCGGTTGCCCAGGTGATAAGCGGCGCGGGCCAACAGGTGCGGGTCGGCGCAACGTACCGTCGACACCGCCTCGGGCGCCGCCAGCACGCGGACTACCTGGCGGCCATCGGCGTCGGCAAGCAGCTCGCCACCGCGCAACAGGTGCCCACGCTCGAGCATCAACCCTGCCTCGCGGCCATCGTCCAGCTTGACCCGTAGACGGCTCTTGATACGGCTGTCGACATCGAGCGTGAGGGTGCCGGTGACCAGTGCGGCTTCAGGGACCCGTCGGGTGAGTACGATCATGTTCGCTCCTTCAGAACAGGAAATAGCGCTGGGCCAGTGGCAATTCATGGGCCGGTTCGCAAACCAGCAGCTCACCATCGGCACGCACCTGGTAGGTCTGCGCATCGACTTCGATCCGTGGTTGCAACGTGTTGTGGAGCATGTCGGCCTTGCGCACCCGTCGGCAGCCGTGGGCCACGCCGATCAGGCTGCGCAGGTTGAGTTCCTCGGCCAGGCCACGGTCCATGGCCGCCTGGGGCAGGAAGGTCATCCGCGTGGCATGCCGGGCCGCGCCAAGGGCGCCGAACATCGGCCGGTAGTGCACCGGTTGCGGCGTCGGGATCGAGCCGTTGATATCGCCCATGGGCGCGGTGACGATCATCCCGCCCTTGAGCACCAGCGCAGGCTTGACCGCGAAGAACGCCGGGGCCCAGAGCACCAGGTCGGCGAGTTTGCCCACTTCCACCGAGCCCACTTCGTGGGCAATGCCGTGAGTCAGCGCCGGGTTGATCGTGTACTTGGCGATGTAGCGCTTGACCCGGAAGTTGTCGCTGTAGCGGCAGTCTGGCGCCAACGGCCCACGGCGCAACTTCATCTGGTGAGCGACCTGCCAGGTGCGCAACACCACTTCGCCGACCCGGCCCATGGCCTGGGAGTCGGACGAGGTCATGGCGAACGCGCCCATGTCGTGGAGGATGTCCTCGGCGGCGATGGTTTCGCGGCGGATGCGTGATTCGGCGAAGGCCACGTCCTCGGCGATGCTCGGGTCCAGGTGATGGCAGACCATCAGCATGTCCAGATGCTCGTCGACGGTATTGACCGTGTACGGCAGGGTCGGGTTGGTCGATGACGGCAGCACGTTGGCCTGCCCCGCCGCGCGAATGATGTCCGGGGCATGGCCGCCGCCGGCACCTTCGGTGTGGAAGGTGTGGATGGTGCGGTCACCGATGGCGGCCAGGGTATCCTCGATGCAGCCCGACTCGTTGAGCGTGTCGGTGTGGATCGCCACCTGAATATCCATCTCTTCGGCCACGCCCAGGCAGCAATCGATGGCCGCGGGCGTCGAGCCCCAGTCCTCGTGCAGTTTCAGGCCCACGGCACCCGCGGCGATCTGCTCGCGCAAGGCTTCGGGGCGCGAGGCATTGCCCTTGCCCAACAGGCCGATATTGATCGGCAGGCAATCGGCGGCCTGGAGCATGCGCGCCAGGTACCAGGGGCCGGGGGTACAGGTAGTGGCGTTGGTGCCGGTGGCCGGCCCGGTGCCGCCGCCGATGAAGGTGGTGACGCCACTGGTCAGCGCCTCTTCCACCTGCTGCGGGCAGATGAAATGGATATGCGAGTCGATACCGCCCGCCGTGACGATCTTGCCTTCGGCCGCGATCACTTCAGTGCCCGGGCCGACGGGCACGGTGACGCCGGGTTGCACGTCAGGGTTGCCGGCCTTGCCGATGGCGGCGATGCGCCCGTGCTTGACACCGATGTCGGCCTTGACGATACCCCAGTGGTCGATGATCAGGGCGTTGGTCAGGACCAGGTCCATGGCCTCGGCGGCGAGCATCTGGCCTTGCCCCATGCCGTCGCGGATGACTTTGCCGCCACCGAACTTGACCTCTTCACCATAAATGGTGAAGTCCTTCTCCACCGCCACCCACAGCGCGGTGTCGGCCAGGCGCACGCGGTCACCGACGGTGGGGCCGAACATGTCGGCGTAGGCCTGCCGGGAAATGCGGCTCATGCCCTGCCCTCCAGCGCACCCATCACCTTGCCCTGGAAGCCGTACACCTCGCGCTTGCCGGCGTAGGCCACCAGTTGCACGGTCCGCGCCTGGCCCGGCTCGAAGCGCACCGCGGTGCCGGCCGGGATGTCCAGGCGATAGCCGCGCGTCGGCGCGCGCTCGAACACCAGGGCGTCGTTGACCTCGAAAAAGTGGTAGTGCGAACCGACTTGCACAGGGCGGTCACCGTGGTTGGCGACACTGACGCTGAGCGTTTCTCGGCCGACATTGAGTTCGATGTCGCCTGCGGCGACCTGGACCTCTCCGGGAATCATGCGGGGCTCCTCAGACAATAGGGTCATGCACGGTCACCAGCTTGGTGCCGTCGGGGAAGGTCGCCTCGACCTGGACGTCATGGAGCATTTCCGGCACGCCGTCCATGACCTGTTCGCGCACCAGCACCTCGCGCCCGAGACTCATCAGTTCGGCCACGCTGCGACCGTCACGGGCGCCCTCCAGCACCGCGGCGCTGATCAGTGCCACCGCTTCCGGATAATTCAGCCGCAGGCCACGGGCCAGGCGCCGTTCGGCCAGCAGCGCGGCGGTGAACAGCAGCAGTTTGTCTTTCTCTCGCGGGGTCAGCTCCATGGCGGCTCTCTCAAGTGGCCCAGATGCGCGGCGGGCACGGCGCCAGGCCGAGCACGGCCGGGCGCAGCAGGTGCCAGAGGCGCTGCAGGTTGTGTTGCAGGTGTTGGTTGTCGTGGTCGAGTAGGCGGATCACCAGCAGCGGGCCGAGCAAGGTCGCGCCAGCCGGGGTGTCGAGGGCCTCTAGCTGTTGGCGGACCTGCTCCAGCACGGCCTGGTCGGCCGGCGTTGCGCAGAACGTCGCGATCAGCGGGTATCCGCCCACCTTGTCCAGGTGCCCCCCGTCGATGCGCAGGCGCTCGTGCAAGCCGGGATCGCCAGGCAGTTCGATGCACAGGCGGCTGTCGAGGCCGCCCTGGGCGAAACGCTCGCCCATCACCGGCCGGCCCAGGCACAGGGTTTCCCAGGCCAGCAAACGGGCGCCGGGCTCAAGGCTGAAGCGGCTGTCGAGGCTGGCCCGGGCGCCATTGAAGAAAATGCTGTCTTGCGGCAGCCACTCCAGGGTGCTGCCAGCGGCGAGGTGAAAGCGTTGGGCCAGGCGCGCGGTCGGGCCGATGCTGCGGTAGAACTTGCTGGCGCCGGGCATGGTCAGCAGTGCGTGGCTGCCGGTTTCGAGGTCAATATCCAGCTCCAGGCGATCACCGGCGACGATACCGCCAGGCGGATGCAGCACATAGACATGGCAAGGGGCGCCCTCCGGGTAGAACGGGCGCTGCACCAAAAGGGGTCCGACATGGCGCCGCGCACCAAGGCGGGTCACGCCATCGCGCAGGATGAAGCGCAACTGCAGGTGCGCGCTCCAGCCCGGGTCTGCCTGTGGTGGTTCGATCTGCTGCGCCAACGACATCCTGGAACCCCTGGAATCCGTGGCCTTGCGGCCGTCCGGAGGGCCGTGCGCTGGGCGCGTGCAGGCGCGCCAGGCTGACCACTCGATCAATATTCGCTGGCTGGATATAGCAGGTAGCGGGCCAAGTCCGCAGGTGAACGAAGATGAAACTTCCGGACCGTCGGTCATGCCGTCTGGCCTTGGGCCAGAGCGGCCGGCGCATTGGCGCGCGCTTAACGTGCCTTCCCGCGCGCGCAGCTGCGCTAAAGTGGCGCTCCCGCCCCTTTTCGATGCAAGGACGTACCCATGACATTCGCCCCCGCCATCCCGATCCTGCGCATTTTTTCGATCGACAAGGCCAGGGAGTTCTACCTCGACTTTCTTGGGTTCCAGCTCGACTGGGAACACCGCTTCGCCCCGGACCTGCCGCTGTACATGCAAGTCCATCGCGACGGCCTGATCCTGCACCTGTCCGAGCATCACGGTGACGCCACGCCGGGCTCGGCGGTGTTTGCCCGGGTAGAAGACCTCAAGGCCCTGGAGCGCGAACTGCTGGGCAAGCAGTACGGCTACGCGCGCCCCCAGACAGAAACCGTCGACTGGGGCCTGGAGATGCAGATCGTCGACCCATTCGGCAACCGCCTGCGCTTCTGCCAGCAGATTGGCGACGACGCCTGATGGCCGGCGACAAACGGGCACTGGCGCGCCTGGAACGAGAAATGGTCGCCTGCCTGACCGAGGCCTGCGCAACGGCCCAGGCCGAGATCGTCGGCTTCGCCTGGCTCACGCACCTGGTCGATCTCGACGATTTTCCCGCCAGCCTGCGCATCACCTGGGTGTTCACCGACGACACCGACAAGGCCAGGGCGCTGGCGGGCGAGGACAAGGCGCGGATGCTCGCGTTGACGGCCCAGGCGCTCGCGGGTGCCGGCATCCTGCTGGACCATGTCGCCTGGCATGTGCGCTTCGACAGCGAGGAAGCGTGCTGGCGGGATCATGGTGGTGACTGGAACCGGCGCTTGCGTTGAGTGCCGCGCCCATTCACCTGTAGAAGCGGCTTTAGCCGCGATGCGGGCGACGCGGTGTCTGGCACCCGCTTCGCAGGTGATCGCGGCTAAAGCCGCCCCTACAGAAGACCCTGTTCCCCCCAAAGGGTTGTGTGATCTCCTACAGTTCCCGATCCGCGCCGGATGTATTAAGGTGGCGGGGTGCGCATATAAAAGCAGCCCGCCGTGTTCGGGCGTAGAGCTATGAGGGTGTCATGAGTAACGAAAGCATTAACTGGGACAAGCTGGGTTTCGACTACATCAAGACCGACAAACGTTACCTGTCCGTATGGCGTAACGGCGAGTGGGACAAGGGCACCCTGACCGACGACAACGTGCTGCACATCAGTGAAGGCTCCACCGCCCTGCACTATGGCCAGCAGTGCTTCGAAGGCCTGAAGGCCTACCGCTGCAAGGACGGCTCGATCAACCTGTTCCGCCCGGACCAGAACGCCGCGCGCATGCAGCGCAGCTGTGACCGCCTGCTGATGCCACGCGTACCGACCGAGCAGTTCATCGAAGCCTGCAAACAGGTGGTCAAAGCCAACGAGAAGTTCGTCCCGCCGCACGGCAAAGGCGCGCTGTATCTGCGTCCCTTCGTGATCGGCACCGGTGACAACATCGGCGTGCGCACCGCCCCCGAGTTCATCTTCTCGGTCTTCGCCATCCCGGTCGGCTCGTACTTCAAGGGCGGCATGACCCCGCACAAATTCCTGATCTCCGACTACGACCGCGCGGCCCCGCAAGGTACTGGCGCAGCCAAGGTTGGCGGCAACTATGCAGCCAGCCTGCAGCCAGGCTACGAGGCCAAGAAAGCCGGCTTTGCCGACTGCATCTACCTCGACCCGCTGACCCACAAGAAAATCGAGGAGGTCGGCTCGGCCAACTTCTTCGGCATCACCGCCAACAACGAGTTCGTCACACCGAAATCGATCTCGGTACTGCCGGGCATCACTCGCCTTTCGCTGATGGAACTGGCCGAATCGCGCCTGGGCCTGAAGGTCATCGAGGGCGATGTGGAGATCGACAAGCTCGACCGTTTCGTTGAAGCCGGCGCTTGCGGCACTGCTGCCGTGATCACCCCGATCGGCGGTATCCAGTACAACGGCAAGCTGCACGTGTTCCACAGCGAAACCGAAGTCGGCCCGGTCACCCAGAAGCTCTACAACGAGCTGACCGGTATCCAGAGCGGCGACGTCGAAGCCCCGGCAGGCTGGATCGTCAAGGTCGTTTGAGACGGTCGCCTGTTGTGAGAACGGGGCATGCCAGCGATGGCATGCCCCGTTTTCGTTACGGGCACGGCGAAATGCTGTTCTCCAACAGGCTGGCCCCTGCGTAGCGATACAGGTTCCTTTGACGCAGATGAATTTTTCTTAAATCGCCGTTTGTCTATTCTTTGGCACAATCAAGCCTCCATTCGCCGCCCAGGAACCAGCATGCCACGCGTACTGACCATCGAAGACGACGCCGTCACCGGCCAGGAAATCGTCGCCGAACTCACCAGCCACGGCCTGGAGGTCGACTGGGCCGACAATGGTCGCGAAGGCCTGTCCAAAGCCATCGCCGGTGGCTATGACCTGATCACCGTGGACCGCATGCTGCCCGAGGTCGATGGCCTGACCATCGTTACCACCCTGCGCAGCCTGAAGATCGCCACCCCGATCCTGATGATCAGCGCCCTCTCCGATGTCGACGAGCGCGTGCGTGGCCTGCGCGCCGGTGGTGACGACTACCTGACCAAGCCGTTCGCGTCGGACGAAATGGCCGCAAGGGTCGAAGTGCTGCTGCGCCGCAACAGCACGCCCATGACCCAGACCCGCCTGCAGGTCGCCGACCTGGAGCTGGACCTGATCAGCCACGAGGCGCGCCGCGGCGAGCAGTCGCTGAACCTGCTGCCCACCGAATACAAACTGCTGGAATACCTGATGCGCCACTCCGGCCAGGTGATCACCCGGATGATGATCTTCGAAGAGGTCTGGGGTTATCACTTCGACCCCGGCACCAACCTGATCGATGTGCACATCGGGCGCCTGCGCAAGAAGATCGACTCGCCCGGCCAGACTCCCCTGATCCGTACCGTGCGGGGCTCCGGCTATGCTATTGCCGAACCCGTCTAAGGGCTGGAGCTCCTCCACCAGCCGCCTGCTGGCGCTGTACAGCTTTCTCTTCGTGGCCTGGAGCAGCATCCTCATGGGGGTGCTGTACTTCGAGGTGTCCAGCTACCTGAACAAGCTCACCCGTCACTCCATGCTGCAACGCCAGCACCTGTTCGCCCACATGAGCGGCAAGCAGCTGGACGACGCCCTGATCGCCAGCCAGGCCTTCGAAGAGCGCAGCTTCGACGCCTACGGCCTGTTCGATCCGCAGCTCAACCCGATTGGCGGGCGCATCCGCGCCATTCCCCCGGACCTGGGCCTGGATGGCAAGATCCACGAACTCAAGCGTTGCCTGGACGCGGACGACCCGCGCCTGCCGCCGGACAGCTGCGACGCGGTGGCGATCAAGGTCCAGGACGGCCGCTGGCTGGTGCTGGTGCGCGACAACGGCTCGCTGTTCGTGGTCACCCGGATCATCCTCCACGCCCTGCTCTGGGGTATCTCGCTCACCTTGATCCCCGGTTTCGCCGGCTGGTACCTGTTGCGCCGCCGACCACTAAAGCGCATCCGCGCCATCCAGGCCCAGGCCGAGCTGATCGTCGCCGGCGACCTCACCCACCGCCTGCCGCTGTCAGCCAGGCGTGATGAGCTGGACATGCTCGCCGCCATCGTCAACGCCATGCTCGACCGCATCG
Organism: Pseudomonas entomophila; assembly: GCF_023277925.1. Lineage (NCBI taxonomy): Bacteria > Pseudomonadati > Pseudomonadota > Gammaproteobacteria > Pseudomonadales > Pseudomonadaceae > Pseudomonas > Pseudomonas entomophila. Next base: position 863,679 of record NZ_CP063832.1, on the reverse strand, counting down.
AAAGGCTGATGCACGAGGTCAAGGGTGTGTGCGACAACATCGCCCATGACCTGCGCACGCCATTGACCCGGCTGCGCGCCCAGCTCTATCGCATTCGCCAGCAGAACGGCATCGACTCGGCGCAGGGCGAGGCACTGGACCAGGCAATCGGCGAGACCGATACACTGATGGCGCGCTTCCGCGGCCTGCTGCGCATCAGCGAACTGGAAGATCGCCAGCGGCGTGCCGGTTTCGTACAGCTCGACCCCCATGCGTTGCTGGTGGAGTTGCATGATTTCTATCTGCCACTGGCCGAGGATGGCGGCATCCGCCTGCGCCTGGCACAGCCCGAGCAATTGCCTGCCTTGCATGGCGACCGCGAATTACTGTTCGAGGCGCTGGCCAACCTGGTGGGCAACGCAATCAAGTTCACCCCAGAGGGTGGGCAAGTCTGGATCGAGGCGATGCAGGACGACGATGGCGTGCGTATCGCCGTCGAAGACAGTGGGCCAGGGATCCCGGCGCAAGAGCGCGAGGCGGTGTTGAAGCGGTTCTATCGCAGTGATGAAGGCCATCGCCACCCAGGGTTCGGGCTGGGCTTGTCGATCGTCGCGGCGATCGTCGACCTGCATGGCTTCGGCTTGGAGGTGGGGGCCAGCGAGTTGGGAGGGGCGAAGCTGGTACTGCATTGCCCGTTGACGGGCCCGGTCAAGTAATCATTGGGGCCGCGTTGCGGCCCATTCGCCGGCAAGGCCGGCTCCTACATCGGCATCAACCTGTAGGGGCCGGCCTTGCCGGCGAATGGGCTGCAAAGCAGCCCCAATTTCGCTGATCAGTCAGCCAGACGCCAGGTGGTGCCACCCTTGCCATCTTCCAGCACCACACCCATAGCGGTGATCTGGTCGCGGATACGGTCGGACTCGGCCCAGTTCTTGTCGGCACGCGCCTGCAGGCGCGCCTGGATCAGTGCTTCCACTTCTGCGGCATCGACCTTGCCTTCGGCACCGGCCCGCAGGAAGTCATCCGCCTCCAGCTGCAGTACACCCAACACGTCACCCAGCTCACGCAGGCGACCGGCCAGGCCAGCGGCGGCCTCGACATCGCTTTCGCGCAGGCGGTTGATTTCGCGCACCAGGTCGAACAACACGGCGCAGGCTTCCGGTGTGCCGAAGTCGTCGTTCATCGCCACGGTGAAGCGCTCGACGAACGCCTCGCCACCCTTCGCGGCAACCCGGGGCAAGCCACGCAGTGCGTGGTAGAAACGCTCCAGCGCCCCCTTCGAATCGCGCAGGCTGTCTTCGGAGTAGTTGATCGCGCTGCGATAGTGGCTGGCCACCAGCAGATAGCGCACCACCTCCGGGTGGTACTTGTCGAGCACGTCGCGGATGGTGAAGAAGTTGTTCAACGACTTGGACATCTTCTCGCCATTGATACGGATCATGCCGCAGTGCATCCAGGCGTTGGCGTACTGCTTGCCGGTGGCCGCCTCGCTCTGGGCGATCTCGTTCTCGTGGTGCGGGAACTCCAGGTCACTGCCGCCACCGTGGATATCGAAGCTCTCGCCCAGGCAGCAGGTGGACATGACCGAGCACTCGATGTGCCAGCCCGGACGCCCCGGCCCCCACGGCGAATCCCAGAACGGCTCGCCCGGCTTGGCGCCCTTCCACAGCACGAAGTCCAGCGGGTCCTGTTTCGACTCACCCACCTCGATTCGCGCGCCGATACGCAGGTCTTCGATCTTCTTGCGCGACAGCTTGCCGTAGCCGACGAACTTGCCGACCCGGTAGTACACGTCGCCGTTGCCTGGCGCGTAGGCGTAGCCCTTGTCGATCAACGTCTGGATCATCGCGTGCATGCCGGGGATGTGGTCGGTGGCACGGGGTTCCAGGTCAGGCTTGAGGATGTTCAGGCGCCGCTCATCTTCGTGCATCGCGTCGATCATGCGGGCGGTCAGCGCGTCGAACGACTCGCCGTTCTCGTTGGCCCGGTTGATGATCTTGTCGTCGATGTCGGTGATGTTGCGCACATAAGTGAGCGCATAGCCGCTCTTGCGCAGCCAGCGGGTGATCAGGTCGAACGCCACCATGCTGCGACCGTGGCCCAGGTGGCAGTAGTCGTACACGGTCATGCCGCACACATACATGCGCACGTTGTTGCCATCGAGCGGCTTGAAGGCTTCCTTCGTCTTGCTCAGCGTGTTGTAGATCGTAAGCACGGCGGTTCCTCAGCTGCCCCAGGAGTCACGCAGGGTGACGGTGCGGTTGAACACCGGACGGCCCGGTTGGCTGTCCTTCAGGTCGGCGCAGAAGTAGCCCTCGCGCTCGAACTGGAAGCGGTCTTCCGGCTGAGCCTGGGCCAGCGATGGCTCGGCGCGGCAACCGGTGAGCACCTGCAGCGACTCGGGGTTGATGTTGTCGAGGAAGCTGCCGCCCTCTTCGGTCTTCTCCGGGTTGGCGGAACGGAACAGGCGGTCGTACAGGCGCACTTCGCACTCGACGCTGTCTGCGGCCGGTACCCAGTGGATCACGCCCTTGACCTTGCGGCCTTCGGGGTTTTTGCCAAGGGTGTCCGGATCGTACGAGCAGCGCAGCTCGACGATGTTGCCGTCGGCGTCCTTGATGGCCTCGTCGGCGCGGATCACGTAGCTGCCGCGCAGGCGCACTTCACCGGCCGGTTCCAGACGCTTGTAGCCCTTGGGCGGCTCTTCCATGAAATCGTCACGGTCGATGTACAGCTCGCGGGCGAACGGCAGCACGCGCACGCCCATGTCTTCCTTGGGGTGGCGCGGCAGTTCGAGCTGCTCGACCTGGCCTTGCGGGTAGTTGGTGATGACCACTTTCAGCGGGCGCAGTACGCACATGGCGCGCGGTGCGGTGCGGTCCAGGTCGTCGCGGATGCTGAATTCAAGCATTGCCATGTCGACCACGCCGTCGGAACGGTTGGTGCCGATCATCTCGCAGAAGTTGCGGATCGAGGCGGGCGTGTAGCCGCGGCGGCGGTAGCCCGACAGCGTCGACATGCGCGGGTCGTCCCAGGCTTCGACGTGGCCCTCGTCCACCAGTTGCTTGAGCTTGCGCTTGCTGGTGATGGTGTAGTTCAGGTTCAGTCGGCTGAACTCGTACTGGCGTGGGTGCGCCGGCACCGGCAGCTTGTCGAGGAACCAGTCGTACAGCGGACGGTGGCTTTCGAACTCCAGGGTGCAGATCGAGTGGGTGATGCCTTCGATGGCGTCCGACTGACCATGGGTGAAGTCGTAGTTCGGGTAGATGCACCACTTGTCACCGGTCTGGTGGTGGTGGGCATGGCGAATGCGGTACAGGATCGGGTCGCGCAGGTTCATGTTCGGCGAGGCCATGTCGATCTTGGCGCGCAGCACGCGCTCGCCGTCCTTGAACTCGCCGGCCTTCATGCGCGCGAACAGGTCGAGGTTCTCTTCGACGCTGCGCTCGCGGAACGGGCTGTTCTTGCCGGCCTCGGTCAGGCTGCCACGGTATTCCTTCGCTTGCTCGGGGCTGAGGTCACAGACATAGGCGTTGCCCGACTTGATCAGGTCCACGGCCCAGTCGTGCAGTTGGTCGAAGTAGTCCGAGGCATAACGCACCGGGCCTGCCCACTCGAAGCCCAGCCACTTGACGTCACGTTGGATGGAGTCGATGTACTCCTGGTCTTCCTTGGCCGGGTTGGTGTCGTCGAAGCGCAGATGGCAGACGCCGCCGAATTCCTGGGCCAGGCCGAAGTTCACGCAGATCGACTTGGCGTGGCCGATATGCAGGTAACCGTTCGGTTCCGGCGGGAAACGGGTGACGATGCTGCTGTGCTTGCCCGCGTCCAGGTCGGCCTGGACGATCGGCCGCAGGAAGTTCGCAGGGACGGCGGGGGCGCCTTTTGCGGCGGCGTTGGGCGCGTGGTCGGCAGTGGGCTTGCTCATAGTGTCCTTGAATACAGGTAGCCGGCCGGGTAGGCCGATTGAATCAAAGGGCCTATCATAGCCGAAGCAGTCAAGCTGCCGACAGCCAGGCACCGACAAACTGGCGCGAATTATCGCGATCCGTGCAAAAATGGCGACCGCGCGCCTTGTGTCCGGTAACCGGCACAAACTGGCGCACCCTATTCCCGATGCCTTGAGAGCGAACTTAAGCATGTCCAAAGTCAAACTGAGCACCAACCACGGCAACATCGTCCTGCAACTGGACGCCGAAAAAGCCCCACTGACCACCGAGAACTTCGTCCAGTACGTCAAGGATGGCCACTACGACGGCACCGTCTTCCACCGCGTGATCAAGGGCTTCATGATCCAGGGCGGCGGTTTCGAATCCGGCATGAGCCAGAAGAAGACCCGCGCCAGCATCCAGAACGAAGCTGACAACGGCCTGAAGAACGCCAAGTACACCATCGCCATGGCGCGTACCATGGAGCCGCACTCGGCCTCCGCGCAGTTCTTCATCAACGCCAGCAACAACGACTTCCTCAACCACAGCGGCAAGAACGTCCAGGGCTGGGGCTACGCGGTATTCGGCGAAGTGATCGAAGGCCGTGAAGTCGTCGATGCCATCGAAGGCGTGGCCACCGGCTCCAAGGCCGGCCACCAGGACGTACCGAAAGACGACGTGATCATCGAGAAAGCCGAGATCATTGAGTGATACTGCTGATCTCCGATCTGCACCTGCAAGAAGAACGCCCGGACATCACCCGGGCGTTTCTTGATCTGCTCGATGGCCGTGCGCGGCACGCCAAGGCGCTATACATCCTCGGCGACTTCTTCGAAGCCTGGATCGGCGACGATGCCATGACGCCGTTCCAGCAGTCGATCTGCCAGGCCTTGCGCCAGCTGAGCGACAGCGGCACGACGATCTACCTGATGCACGGCAACCGCGACTTCCTCATTGGCCAGGCGTTCTGCCAGGCCGCTGGCTGCACCCTGCTGGGCGACCCGAGCGTGATCGAACTGGGCGGCGAAGCCGTGTTGCTGATGCATGGCGATACGCTGTGCACCCGCGATGTCGGCTACATGAAACTGCGCCGCTACCTGCGCAACCCGCTGAGCCTGTGGATCCTGCGGCACCTGCCGTTGGCCACGCGGCAAAGGCTTGCACGCAAGCTGCGCAGCGAGAGCAAGTCGCAGACCCGCATGAAGAACACCGAAATCGTCGACGTCACCCCGGACGAAGTACCGAAGGTGATGGCGGCGCACGGCGTTCGCACCTTGGTGCACGGCCACACCCACCGCCCGGCGATCCACAAGCTGGTGGTCGATGGCCAATCGGCGCGACGTATTGTGTTGGGAGACTGGGATAGACGCGGCTGGGTGCTGCAGGTGGATGAACAGGGCTTCCAGCTGGCGCCGTTCGAGTTTTCCTGACCCCTGGCCTGTGCCAGTGTTCGCCGGCAAGCCGGCCCCTACAACGATACCTGTAGGAGCCAGCCTTGCTGGCGATGCCCGGCATGGCCGGGCCAAGGCTACTGAACGCTGCTCGCCACCGACGCCTTGTCACGCTCGCTGATCACATACTGCCGGTACTGTGGATCCGCCTTGATCTGCGCCGCGGTAAACGGAATTGGCGCCAGTTGCTTGGCCGCGAACGCGCGCGTCTGGTCCCCCGCATGCTGCGATGCCGCCTCGCTCGACAGCGAAAACGCCAGCAAACCCTGGGCCTGCGGCCCCTGCTCGGTGAAACTGACCACCTGCAAATAGCTCGTACCGCTCACCACCAAGCGCTTGCCCGGCCCCACCGGCACGCTGACCATCGCGTTGTATACCCCCAAGGCCTGCGGGCCACCCGGCACCGGCGTGCCATCCGCCGCCTGCTGGATCTGCCCCCAGCGCTGATCGGCGCCGATACCCGATTTGCCGACCTGCTCCAGCGAGGCCAGGGCCGCCTCGCGCAGCAGCTTGCCGACCGCCGCCTGCTCCACCGCCAGGCCACGGGGCGTGTGCTGCGGGTCCGCAGGGTCAAACGGCACACGCCAGCTTTGCGGGTGCTGCGACAGGGTGTTGAGGATGTTGCTGAAATGAACCAGACCGACACCGCTGTCCAGGTCCGCCTTGCCGTTCCAGGCCTGAAGGCTGGCACACACGGGTTGCAGATCGGCCTGTGCACCCTTGCACCATTGCCGCAGATCCGGCAGCAGCAGGCTGGCCAGGTAGACCTCGCCATCGAACACCATGTGCTGCAGGTCGGCGACACCCAGCTTGGCGCCACCCTGCAAACGCTGCAGGGCAAAACGGCTGCGCATACCCAACGGCTGGTCGTTTCGGCTGACCAAGGGCGAGAAGCCGGTCAATGGCTGCGCCGGGTTGGCCATCCAGGCAGAATCATTGGAGTTCTGCACGAAATCACCACGTTCCAGGCTTGGCAGCAGGCGGGCCGGGAAGATACCGGGCTGAGCCGCTTGCGCATCGACCTTCCACTGGCAGGCGCCACGTGAGCCATCCAGCACCACCAGCGGGCCGGAAGCCTGGGGATTGCCGCACTCGGCCAGCAACGCGTGGTCAACGTAAGGCACCACCGACTGGTTCAGGTAAACCGCCCGCCCTGCACTGTCCACCGCCAGTGTGTTGACCCAGGGAATACCCTGCAACTGCTCGATGCTGCCCTTCAAGGCGTCCAGGCTGTCGGCGCGGTTGATCCGGTACCACTGCTCAAGCACCCGGGTGTTATCCAGGTTGGCGTCACGCAGGCTGTAGGCGGCCTGGCGATCCCAGTCCAACCGACCAGGCCATTGCACCACCGGGCCGAATTTCGACAGGTAGACCGGCCGCTCGACCTGGCTCAACGCGCCATCTTCGCCCTTGACCGTGACGCTCAGCATCTGCCGTTCGAGCGGCAGCGACTGGCCATCGAGCAGGTAACGCGTCGCATCCTTCGGGTCCAGTTGCAGGCGATAGAGCGTGAAATGCTTGGAAGTATCGACCGTGTGGGTCCAGGCCAGGTGCCGGTTGAAACCGATATTGACCACCGGCAGCCCAGGCAACGCCGCGCCCATCACGTCCAGTTGACCGGGAATGGTCAATTGCATCTGGTAGAAGCGCAGCCCGCCCACCCATGGGAAATGTGGATTGGCCAGCAGCAGCCCGCGGCCGTTGGCCGAACGCTCGGCACCGACGGCAACCGCGTTGCTGCCACGCTCCGCGGCAAACGCCGCCTGCCGCGCCAAGGCCACGCTGTAATCGACCGTGGGACGTTGCGCCGCCAGCTTCGGTGGCGTGGCAGCCACAACCGCTTCGGCGAACTGCCCTACCCCGCCCTCGGCGAGCAAGCGACGGGTCAGCTTGACCAGATCGAGGCTGGTGATCGGCCGTATCCAATCGCCTTTTCCGCACTCGGCGGGCAAGCCCTGCGCTCGCCGCTCGCCCAAGGCACGGTTGTAGCCAAGGGCATACCCTTCGAGCAGGTCGCGCACGGCACTAGGCTGCGCCTGAAGCCAGCCATTCACCGCCTGCGGGTTGTTCAGCCAGGTAAAGAACAGATCGCTGGCGAGGTTTTCACGCTGCTCCACAGTCTTTGCCTGCGCGCCGAAGTAACGCGAACGCTCACCATTGACCGTCAATACTTCATTGGCCAGCAGGCACAGATTGTCCTGGGCATACGCATAACCGATGCCGTAGCCCAGGCCACGTTCATCCTTGGCAAGGATATGCGGCACGCCGAAGCTGGTCCGACGAATCTGCGCGGAGGCTTCACCAGCAGCCTCCCGCGCCTGGCCAGCCAGGCTGGTACCAACCAGCAGGGTGGCTAGCCCAAGGTGGAACAGGGGACGCGAAAGAGAGATCACAAGCACTCCTCGTGCAATCGGGGTTATCCCGATCAGACGAAAAGCCGGATGAAAATTTTACGCCTCGTGGCGGGTTGCAACGTCTTGAACAAGGCGCGTCAGATTTTTTTCCACGGGGATTGCAGTTTTCCCGTTCTCATTCGTCTTAAGTAGTGAGGCACTCATGATTTCGGGACAGTCCACGAAAAGGAGCATTCACATGTACAACCCGCAACCTTCCCTGCACACGCCGCCAGGCCCGGCCCAGGCACCCAGCGGGCAGGACGAGCGCGTCGGCAACGAGCAGATCCGCGAGCTGCTGCGCACCTACGGCCTGCGCACCAGCCTGATCCGGCTCAAGGTCATCGACGCCCTGCACAGTGCGGCCCGTGATGGCCGCAGCATTGGTGTGCGGGGCGTGCACGCGCAGCTCGAGCAACTGGATATTCCCCTGTCGTTCCTGAGCGTGCGAGAAGTGCTCAAGCGTTTATGTGCCGAAGGCGTCATCAGCCTGGGTAGCGACAAGTGCTACAGCCTGCAGGCCCAGGCCCGGGCCGTGCTCGAGCTGCCGGCCACACGCTGAGCGCCTGGCCGGCCAGGACCGCCGGCCCGTTCGCCTCAGGGCTTGACCTTGCGCCGCAGGATCCCGTTGATCACCACCACCACGACCGCAATGGCGATGGCGATGTACTGGAACGTCTGCTCGCTGATAGTGCCCTGCTTCTGCAGGTAACTTAGGCCGAGCATGATGCCCAGGACCACCAGGATGATCAGGATCGAATATTTCAGGCGCTGCACATGTGTCATCGGAGTTTCCTTGCGACATCGGGGACATGAGGCTCCCGCGGAGCCAGCGCCATGATACCGCGCCCACTTTTCCTACGCTGACATTCCTGCCGCAAGCCACTTTCCTTACACGCTATCGAGCACAGCACCTGTGTGTCCGCTAGGCAAGTCGTGCATTGGCAAGATTACCCCTATACATCAGCACCCAGAATGCCACCACGGAAGGTCTTCTCTAGGAGTTTTGGGGCCTGTAGCGCAAGGGTGAAGGAATTTCCTACATCAAATTGGGCGACTGCCCGCGAACGACAATACGTGCAGGCTACAACCCCCGTTCCGCTTCGCGCCTAGCGGCGCTTTCTGGAGCTAACTGAGAATCGAGCCAAGCCACCCAGTGGCACCCTCGACACTTGCCATCGACGGTCAAGCGTCATGACAACTAGATTCAGTAGAAGGAATGCCTGTATGGAAATGCCAGACCTCAACAACATAGAAGTAAGCCAGCTGCCGCACTCCCTGCAATCGTTGATCGAATGCATCGGCATCGAAAATGCCTACCACCTGACCTGTGCTTTCGGGGGCCGTCCCAAGTACATCCCCAAGCACCGCGAGCGCACCAAACTGGTCGACGTGCTGCCAGCCGAAGCACTTGACGCGCTGATCGAACGCTTCGCGGGCATCGCCCTGGAGATCCCCAAGGCCGACCACTTCCAGCGCCAGTTGCGCAACCAGCAGATCCAGAGGGAAAGCGCGGACGGCCTGTCGCGCAGCCTGCTGGCTGACAAATACGGATTGAGCCTGCGCCAGATCGGCAATATTCGTCGCCAGGACCATCACACTCGCTGAGCGGCCCGGTGCGCAGGAGGATCCATGGACAGGATCACGGCATGTATGGAAAGGACGGCCGAAGGAGAACACGGCCAGTGGCATCCTCACCGACCACAAGGGGCGATGAGGATGCTGGCGGGCTGTCAGAAGTCGCGCTTGTAGAAGATATCCAGCGAACTGGCCAGGCCGCTGGCGGCCTCCAGGTAGACCTTCTTGCTCAGCTTGTAACGCAAGGCGATGGTATTGGCAGGCTCGAACACCCCCACGCCGTAACGCAGGCTCAGGCGCTCGGTCAGGTTGCCGCTGGCGACCACACTGGTGGTGTTGCCCGCGCCCTGGGTATCCAGCTGGAAGTCATCGATACCCAAGTTCGACGCCAGGCCCGCCGTCAGCCCTTCGGCCCCCACCAGCCCCAACCCCAGTGCCGCCTCGGCCACCCTGTTGCTGTCCTCGCCCGTGCTGTTCAGTGGCCTGCCCAGCACCAGGTAGGACAAGGCCTGCTCCTGGCTCATCGCAGGCTCGGAGAACACCTTCGTGGTGGGTTGTTCGGCGCTGCCGCTGAGGCGGATGCCGGCGATCACATCGTCCACCTTGCGAATGGCTTCGATGTCCAGGTACGGCTGGTCGATCGGGCCGGCGAACAGCAACCGCGCCCTGCGGATGGCGAGGTTCTGGCCATAGGCGCGATAACGCCCATCGGCCAGGCTCAACTCACCACGGGTATCGAGGTTGTCACCGATGTGCACGTGGCCGAGCACGTTGGCGGTCAGGCCGAAACCACTGAATGACAGCTTGTCGCTGCCCACCTCGACGTCGATGTCCATGGCCATCGCCAAGGGCGGTTTGCCCGCTTCGGTCTGGTGCCCGACGATCACCGTGTCGTCCGACACCTTGACGGTCGAGGGAGGCAGCTCACGCACGGTGATCGTGCCCTTTGGCACCCGCACCTTGCCGGTGATCGCCAGTTTGTCGTCGACCAGGCGGATGTTCAGGTCCGGCGCCACCTCAAGGGCCGCGTAGGGCTCGACGCTGACCGGCAATTGCTGCCCCTGCAGGCGCAGGTCCATGGCCAGCGCCTGCCCCCAGGTCATTTGCCCGGCCAATTGCCCACGCCCGGCATCGCCACTGCGCCAGTCGCCGCTGAGCTGAACCTGCTCGCCCGCGATCAACGCACGCAACGAAAGCGCCTGCAGGCTGATGGGCAACTCGGCGCCACTGACTTCACCGCCGGTCAGGGCCAGGCTGCCATTGACCTGGGGGGCCAGCAGGCTGCCCGACAGACGCCCACTGCCATTGAGCTGGCCGGCCAGGCGCTCGACCATCGGCAGGAACGGCCGGGCGATCGCCAGGTCGAGGCCGGCCAGGCGGAATTCACCGGACAACGGTTTGTTGCGCCCCAGGGGGTCGAGCCGGGCGTCGAGGCTCAGTTCACCCAGGCGCTCGCCACGGAAATCCAGGCGGGTATCGACCCGGCGCGGCGCAAGGTTGCTGTCCAGACGCAGCACTTGATACGGGAAGTCGATCCAACGCCCCTTGTCACGCACGCGCAAGGTGCCCGCGCCGGCGTCGACACGGACGCTGCCCTTGGGCCCGCTGGCGGGCATGTCGAGGTTGATGTCGGCGTTGAGCAGCCCTTGCCAGGCGAAGTCCTTGGGCAGCCACTGCGCCAGGCTGTCCAGTGGGAACTGCTTGAGGTGGTAGCGCAGGCGCGGCTCCGGGGCCAGGCGCTGCTCCTCGCTGCACAGGCTGGCCTGGCCCGAACGCCAGCAGTGCGCACCCAAGTCCAACTGGCCGCTGGCCAGGCGCTGCAGGCGGGTGGGTGCCTGCAATTGCCAGTCCTGGCCGCCGGCCTGGATTCGGCCACTGGCCAGGCGCCCGCGCCAATCGCCCTTGCTCAAGGCGCCATCCAGGGCCAAGTCGAGCTTGAGCTGCGGGCCGTCCAGGGCCAGTGTCGCGGCCTGCTGACGGGCATCGCCCTTGCCTTGCACATCGAGGGTGCCCAAGGCGGTGTCGCCCAGGCGGATATTGCCGGCCTTGAGCGTGACGAGCCCGCGCTGCGCGTTGTCCAGGCGCGCATCCAGGTCGAGCCGCTGCACGCGGTTGTCGGCCTGTGCCAACTGCTGCCCCTGCAACACCAGGGTGCCTTGCGGCGCCGCCAGGGTGCCACTGACGTCCAGGCGCCCCTTGGCCTGCCCCTGCAACTGCGGCCAGAGCTGGCCAAGGCGCGGCAGGTCGAGGTCGATACGCCCGGCCAGGCGCTGTTGCAGGCTGCCGCTGCCGTTGATGCGGTTGTCACCCAGCTGCACGGTCAGGCTGCCCAGCGTCCAGTTGTCACCTCCGCCATCGGCATCGACCTTGAGCTGCGCCGGCTGGCCACGCAGGCGGCCCTTGAGGTCGAGTTGCGCCGTGAGCTTGAGCTGGTCGTTCTTCAACTCGCCCTGGCTGCGCAGTGGCCCCGCCAGGGTGCCGGGCAGTTCCGCCAGCCAGTAGGCCGGATCGAGCGCCGACAGTTGCAGGTCGACATCCCAGGCCAGGGTGTCGGCGAAGCGCAATGCGAGGCTGCCGCCCGCCTTGCCCTGCCCCGCGCTCAAGGCCAGCGGCGACAGGCGAACCTGGGCGAGATCGCCCTCGAATGGGCTGGCCAGCTTGAATGCGCCGGCTGGGCCATCGAGCTCACCGCCGAAGGCGCCCTTGTAGTTGCCGTCGCGATACTGCACCTGGGCATTGAACCGCTTTAGCGTGACCTGGGGCGGCTGCTCCAGGGGGTAGAGACGCAACCAAGGGAAGTCCTGCCAGTCGAGGGTGGCGTCGGCGCTCAGGCCTTTCTGCCAGTCGGCATTGGCCTGCAGCTTCAATCGCTGGGTGTCGCTGGCGTTGAGGTCCAGGGCGTCGATACGGGCGCCCTTGGCATCGACCTTGCCGGCCAGCACCAGGCCGACTGGCCCCTGCTCGGCGGGCAGACTGGCCGCCCCGGACACCTGGTAGCCCTTGAGCAGGTCACCCCGGGCATCCAGCCGCAGCTGATTCAGTTGCAGGGTGTCGGGCAAGCTGCCGGCCGGTTTGAAGGCATCGGCGCGAAGACTGACGCTGGCGGGTAAATGCTCGGCCAGGGCTTGCAGCTCCCCCGTCAGGTGGGCGTCGAGATAACCCCGGCTGGTCGCGTCCAGGGCCAGGGTATTGTGCAATTCACCCTTGGCATTCAGGTCCAGTTGCCAGGCCTGGCCATCGACGGCGGGCAACTGCAGCGTGCCGTGCAACTGCACGGGCCAGTCACCTTCCGGTTGCAGTTCACCTTTCAGCTCCAGGCGCAGGTCGTCGCGGCGCAATTGCAGGCTGTCTACCTGAAGGCCTGCGGTGGTCCAGCGCGCCGCCAGTTGCACATCCCCGAGCAGGTCATCGCCATCCAGGCGCACCTGGCCCACGTTGACCTCACCCACTTCGATGGCCAACGGCAGGCGCAAGGCCGGCAACCTCAGCGAGCCGCTATCGGCCTGCGCCTCGCTCGGGGCAAAGGCCATGTCGATGCGCTTAGCTTGCAACCGCTCGATACAAAGGGTGGCCCGCAGCAGGCACGCGGGCGACCAGCTCAGTTGCGGCGCCAGCAGTTCCACACGGTTATCGCCGTCGCTCCAGCGCAGCTGGCTGGCCTGCCAGGCGCCACCCAGGTGACCTGCAAAATCGTCGACCTGCACCCCGGGGACCTGCCCCAGCACCCAGCGGCTGCCGGCCTGGGTGCCCAGCACCAGGCCCAGCACCAGGGCAACCAGCAGCAACAGTGCCAACAGGCCCAGGAAAATGGATTTGAACACGCGCGTCACAGTTCAGGCCCCATGGAGAAATGCAAACGGAACCCGCCATCGTCGTCCAGCGCATGGGCCAGGTCCAGGCGCAACGGACCGACCGGCGAGACCCAGCGCACGCCGACACCGACGCCCGTCTTGAGGCTGGGCAGTTCCAGCGAATTGAATGAGTTGCCCTGGTCGATAAAGGTCGCCAGGCGCCATTTTTCGGCGATCGAATACTGGTACTCGGCGCTGCCCGCCACCAGGTAGCGGCCACCGATTTTGTCGCCCTTGTTGTTGGTCGGCGACAGCGACTGGTAGTCATAGCCGCGCACGCTCTGGTCACCACCGGCGAAGAAGCGCAGCGACGGCGGGATGTTCTGCTGGTAGCCATTGGTGGCGCTGCCACCGAACTGCAGACGCCCCAGGAACCGGTGGTTCTGGCCGAGGGTGGTCAGGCCCTTGAGCAGCACGTTGCCGTGTACCAGGTTGGTGTCCGAGCCCAGGCCCTCCTTGGCCGCCTGCAGGTCGAACTGCAGGCGATAGCCGTTGTGCGGGTCGATGCGGTTGTCACTGCGCAGGTAGGAGAAGCTGACGCCGGGCATCAACAGGTTGCTCAGGCCCGAATCGTCGCCCAGACGATATTCTTCACGCTGGTACTTCAGCGAGATCACCCGCTGCCAGCCGCTGGCCAGCTTGCTGTGCCACTCGGGGCCGACGGTGAGCAGCTTGCTCAGGGTGTCGGTGCCGGCAAGCTCTTCGTTCTGGTAACCACCTGCGAAACGCAGCTTGTCGGTCAGGGGCGGGTCCAGGGGAACGTCGTACCACAAGCCGACGTTCTGCCGTGGGGCGGACAGTTCGGTTTCCCAGCCATAGCTGTGGCCTTGCGGGTTGACCCAGTGCCGGGTCCAGTTGGCCTTGCCACGCGGGCCGACGTCCGTCGAGAAGCCCAGGCCAAGCCCCAGGGTGCGCGGCTTGCGGATATCGAGCTGGACAGCCACCGGGATATCCTCACCCACCGCGGAGGTCGGCGCCGCGTCGACACGCACCCCTTCGAAGTAGCCGCTCGATTGCAGGTCGTTGTTGAGTTCGGCGATCAGTTCGGAGTCATAGGGCGTGCCAGGTTTGAACGACACCATGCGCTGCAGCAGGTCGTTGTCCAGCGGCGCATCGCCGCCGAAGGTCACCGCCCCCAGGCGATAGCGCGGGCCGCTCTGGTAGATGAGCTCGATATCGGCCACGCCGGCTTGTGGGTCGACCGCCAGGCGCTGACGCTCGAAGCGGCCGGCAAAGAAACCATAGCGCGACGCCTGGTTCTGGATCAGCCGCTTGGCGTCCTCGTAGTGACCATGATTGAGCTGTTCACCCGGGCGCAGCGCCTTGCTGTCGGGAATGCGGAACGCCTTGAGTTCGCTGGCCGGCCCCTCGATGCGCACCGTCACGTTGCGCAGGCGCACCGGCTCACCCGGGTCCACGCGCAGGATCAGTTGCGCTGGCTTGTCGTTGTCTGGTGGCGGCTTGACCTCGGCGTCGATCTGCGCCTGGTAGTAGCCCAGCGCCTGGGCTGCCTTGCGCGCCTGCTCCTCGGCACCGCGGCTGAAGCGCGCCAGCGCCTCTTCGTCGCGATCCCCAAGGTTGCCGATATAACCTTCGATATTGGCCTTGAGCGCCTTGTTGGCGGGTTTCACCCGCACCAGCAATTCGCTCTGTGCCCATGCCATGGAGCTGGCGACCAACAACAGCAGGCCCCAGCCAAGTCTTCCTGAATACGTCATGCGGCGCATGCTACCAGAGCCACACACTCAACGGAGCCGTCAGTAAATACCAGTCACAGGTTTGATACCTTGGACGACACAGGATTCGGGTGAAAGAACACCCTCTCTCGGATTGGCCCTACAGCAATCTCACCGATCTCTTCATAACCCTGGCGCTGGTAGAACGCCAGGTAGTGGGCGTTGCCGGTATCCAGCACCACGCCATCGGTGTCCGGGTCCTCGGCGCACCAGTCATGCACCGCCTGCAAGAGCTGTTCGCCATAGTGCTGGCCCTGGAATTGCGGATGCACCCCCAGCAACGGCAACACATGCACCTGCTCGCCAGGCAGGCAACCGGCAAGCGCGGCTTGGTAGTCCAGGTAGCGCCGAGTGCAACGCAAGCCGGTGCCCAGGATCATGCGCAGGCGCCAGGCCCAGCTGTCGGCCACCCCCAGGCGCCGGTGCGGCGGCACGATCAAGGCAAGCCCCACCAGGCGATCCTCCACCAGCAAACCGATCGCCGGAAGCGCCAGGTAGAAGTGCTGGCGCACCCATTCGCGCACCATCACCCGCAGTCGGCGTTCGTAGCCCGGCCGCAGGCCCTCGAACAACCAGGCGAAGGTCGGTTCGTGTCGGTAGGCGTGGTAGAGCAGCGAACGCGCTTCACGGGCGAAACCCGCATCGAGCAGGGTGACCTGGGCCGGGGCGGCAGTGGCGTCGGGCATGGCGGGCAGTCCTCCTGGAATGGGCGTACAGTGCCTTGGAGGTGCTCCAGTGCGTAACGTTCACCTCACCAGAGCACGTTAGCAGCGCCAAACCAAGGGCGCCACGCTGGCCGTTGCGGGCGATGTCGGCTAGCATCCGAGGCTTTTACCAGGATCGTCTTTCCATGAAGATCGTCTCGTTCAACATCAACGGCCTACGCGCCCGCCCGCACCAGCTGGCAGCGCTGATCGACAAACACCAGCCGGACGTGATCGGCCTGCAGGAAACCAAGGTCAGTGACGATCAGTTCCCGCTCAAAGATGTCGAAGCGCTCGGCTACCACGTGCACTACCACGGCCAGAAGGGCCACTACGGCGTCGCCCTGCTCTCGCGGGAAAAGCCGCTGTCGCTGTCCAAGGGGTTCGCCAGCGATGAAGAGGATGCCCAGCGCCGCTTCATCTGGGGCACCTTCGCCGACCGCGACGGCACGCCGATCACCGTGATGAACGGCTACTTCCCCCAGGGCGAGAGCCGCGACCACCCCACCAAGTTCCCAGCCAAGCAGCGCTTCTACAGCGACCTGCAGGCCCTGCTCGAAGGCCAGTTCCAGAATGGCCAGCCGGTGCTGGTGATGGGTGACATGAACATCTCGCCCCAGGACTGCGACATCGGCATCGGCCCGGACAACGCCAAGCGCTGGCTGAAGACCGGCAAGTGCAGCTTCCTGCCCGAGGAGCGCGAGTGGATGGAGCGCCTGAAGGGCTGGGGCCTGGTCGACAGCTTCCGCCACCTGCACCCGGAGGTGGCCGACCGCTTCAGCTGGTTCGACTACCGCAGCCGCGGGTTCGAGGATGAACCCAAGCGCGGGCTGCGAATCGACCTGATCATGGCTTCGCAGGGGCTGCTGCCGCGGCTGAAGGCGGCCGGGGTCGACTATGAGCTGCGCGGGATGGAGAAGCCGTCGGACCATGCGCCGATCTGGCTTGAGCTTGATTAAAACGAAGTGTCAGTACCTGACCTTCTGCATGTATCAACCGCAGGCTTCGCGATGACCCACCTGGCCTGCATTAATTTTGACTGGGACGACAGTGAGCACGATCAAAACCAAAGGAAGGTCACTCGACGATTTCGGGCAACTGACGGTAGCGGAACAGAAGCTTCTCGATCATTGCAGGGATGGTCAGCAACTAGTGCTGAACCTGAATCGGCCCAGAGTCCCTCACCCCATCCAGACCATACGCGCAGGTTTTCTGAGGTTCCTGATTCTGGGCGGTGGCCAAGATATCGCTGTACATGAACGAGGTATCCGATTGCGGGGTGCCTACGTTCAAGGCTCGCTGGATCTACAGAACGCTACCACCTGCGCACCTTTCGACCTCTCTCACTGCACATTCGATCAACCGCTCGTCTTTAGCGATACCACCCTCCGCGGCCCGATAAATCTGGACGAATGCCGAATGCCTTCGATGGTTGCCCCTCGCAGCCTCATTCACGGTAGCCTCAACCTTTCGAGAACGATCATCGACGATGACAATGCGACAGGGCTTTCAGCCCCTGGGGCAAAAATTACTGGCGATGTGAGCTTCGACAACATCCAGGTTACAGGCAGCTTGGATCTTGGAGGGGTCGAGATCAGGGGCGGGCTCGCATGTGTCGCAAGTTTGCTTCACGGAGGGGAAAAGCATGCCCTGAATCTGACAAATGCCGTAATCGAGTCTGATATCAGCCTTGTCAATTCCAGGTTGGAGGGTGGCCACAGATGCATCGTCTGTCTCAATGCAACGATAGGCGGTGACTTCTCGCTGGACGGTGCCACACTTACCAGTCATAGCGGCCCGGCACTCGATTTTTTTGGCTCTCATGTAAAACAGAATTTCTCAATGCTGCACAACGCCACGGCGAACGGCCAGGTCCACCTTGCCAATGCCCAGGTTGACGGGATGTTCGCCCTTGCGGGCTCCTTTGACGGCCAGGGTGAACCTGCAGTGGAAGCCTATGGTGCAACCCTCCGGCAAGGAGTGTTTCTGATCAGGAGCTTCAGCGCTAAAGGCCCCGTCGTTTTCAACAAGGCCCAGATAAATGATCGAGCCGTTCTGGCTGGACGGTTCGAGGCCGCTGGGGAGGCCATCTGCTTCGACGGAGCCTACATCGACGGCAACCTGGACTTATCGAATGCCGACATCACCGGGGAAGTCCGACTGATAACGACTCGAATCAGTCAACAATTGATTTGTCGGGGCACCCGAATCCTCGCGGCCAATGGTCAGGCTCTATCCGCCGATGCCGCCGTAGTCGGCAGGGATGTAAGGCTTAGCGACGGGTTCAGTGCTCAGGGAACTGTCCGGCTGCTGTGTACACGACTCGAGGGCGACCTGATTTGCCATGACGCCCGTTTTGAGTCGCCCGATAACGGACGTTCACTTACGCTCAGCCAGTCGACGATCCTCGGCAAGGTTGTCCTGAAGATCAAAGCGGATAGCTGTGTAGTTTTCAACGACGCTACCATTGAAGGTGAACTTCGTTGCGCTGGCTCCGAGTTCACCGTCCAAGGGCCTCTGTCACTCAGTCTTGAGGGTGCTCGAATCAAGGGCACTCTGGATCTGCAAAAGCTTGAAGTGCCTCTACGCAACGCCTCCCTGGCCAACGCACATGTGGCACGCCTGCACGACGACTTAACGAGCTGGGGAAAGCGGATCGTCCTCAACGGTTTCAAGTACGACACTCTGGCAGTCAACCAGTCATTTAGCACACAGCATCGGCTTGATTGGTTACGCTCACAGGTTGCAGGCCTCAGTGCACAGCGCAGCACTGATAAACCTCGGCGCCCCACCAGGTTTCAGCACCTCAAATTCCTGCTAGCCAAATGCACTGAGCGAAAGAAAGTGGACAATCAGTCGACTCCCGAAAATTTCCGTCCTCAACCCTGGTGGCACCTTAAGAACGTGCTGGAGGATATGGCGCACTTCTCAGAGGCACGTGAAATCGGGATCGCACTGGAAAACGAAAAACGCAAGCTGGGTATGGTAGGCCAGGCTGATCCTGCTTCGAAACGTAGGCGCAGAGATTCCGTCAGTCGCACCCTGACTCGTTTTCTGCACTGGACCTATGGCTTCTTCACTGGCTATGGCTACCGCCCGATCAGGCTTCTGTATTGGTTTGTCGGAACGTGGATCGTATGCGGGGCCATCTATTGGTATGCCGCACTCTTGGGTATCTTCGCACCGAGCGACCCTCTGATATTCCAGAACCCCGCCTACCAAGCCTGCCAACCCGACGGTCTCGAGACGTGGAATTTGCGCAACCCTGACGTATCCGTCGCAGGGAAAGGCAACTGGTACCTGTGCGAAAAACTACCCGCGGAATACTCAGGGTTCAGCCCCCTTGCCTATTCATTGGATATCCTTATGCCCTTTGTCGACCTCAAGCAAGAGTCTGATTGGGCGCCTCGCGTACCCACACCCAACGAAGATTGGATGGTAGAGTACCTCTCGCACTCCGTCGAACACGGCGTGCGCCTGCTGATCTGGGTGCAAACTCTATTCGGTTGGGCCATCGGCCTGCTGGTTGTGGCGATCGTCTCGGGGCTTGCTCGCAAAACCGAGTAGTTTCCGTCGAGCGTCCCCCGCTTCAGCGCCGGGGCCACACCGCTCTGCAACGGTGTCCAGCAACCACGCCTTCCGCCCACTGCGGGATGTCGCCGCGCCCTTGCCGCTTTATCTGGCCTGGCGCGCCGGCGACGGCTCGCTGGCCCGCCAGCGCTTGCTCGAACTGCTTACAGGCTGACGCCCAGCGCCTGGCGCACCTGCTCGCCCCGGGCGTCATCGACGGCGCTGACCAACGCAAAGTTGTAGTCACCATGGGACCAGTAGCGCGCCTCGAGCTGCCCCTCGGTGCGCTGGCCCGTGGGCATGCGCTCGAAGTGCTCGCCGGGCGAGCGCAGGAACAGGCTGATGCGTTGCCCGTCGCGGTCCTGGAATACCAACAACGCCGCCGGCCCCGCCTCGTTGCTGAGCAGACGCGCCCCGACCGGCTTGAAGCCATACCCAGCCAGGTCCGGCAGTTGGCCGACACGGTTGAAATGGCGGCCCAGCCAGGCTTGCAATTGAACCGGATCGCTGGCCTGGATATCCAGCGCGGTGGCGTCGACGAACATCCGGTGGGCTTGGACCGCGTCGGCCATCGGCAGGCTACCCGCCATCAGCGTCACCTCCCGCGCCTGCCAACCGCCCAGCCCGCCCAGGCCGACGGCGATCAGCAGGACCGCCGCCGAGGCCAACTGCCGTCGCCGACGCTGACGCAGACGCTGGCGCAACGGGCCCAGGTCGAGGGCCGGATCGCTGGGGCGCTCGCCAAAACCGGCCAATGCCGCGCGCAGGCGCCGGGCATCCTCGCGCCAGGCTTCGAGGCGTGCCGCCTCCTGGGGGTTGGCCGCCAGCCAGGCCCGCACCTCGACCCGTCGCTGCGGGTCCAGGCGCTCGTCGACGTAGGCGTGCAGCTCGTGCTCGGTGGGGATCAGGGGGGTCATTTGAGTCTCCGCAAGGCCGGGGGCGTAGGCTCGCCCTCGGTCAGTTCACGCAGGGCGGCCCGGGCCCGCGACAGGCGCGACATCACCGTGCCGATGGGGATGCCGAGCGCTTCGGCGGCCTCCTTGTAGCTCAGGCCTTCGACGCTGACCAGCAACAGCAATGCACGTTGCTCGGCCGACAGCCTGGCGAAGGCCTGCAGGTCGGCCTGGGCCAGCACGATGCTTTCGGTATCCGCCCCCAGCGGCTCGGCCGCCTGGCCACGGCCGAACCAGGCCAGCCAGCGGGCATGCAGGCGCTCGCGACGCTTACCGTCGAGAAACAATCGATAGAGGATGGTGAACAGCCAGGGGCGCAGCCTGTCCACTCCCCGCTGTTGGCTCCCGCGGCTCAAGGCGCGCTCGACCGTGGCCTGGACCAGGTCGTCGGCGCTGCCGGGCTCGCGGGTCAGCCACAGGGCGAAGCGGCGCAGGCGTTGCAACAGCTCGCGCCACTGTTGGTCGTCCAGTTCGTGCATGGTCAGTTTCCGGGCCCTGCGGGGCAGTCAGTGTAAGAGGCAGACGGCGCAACACGAAATCTATTCCCGCCCCGGAATAAATCTTCAGGCCCGGCGTCGTACCGGCTCATTCCCCAGCAGCGAACCCTCCAACATGCAGACTCCCGTCAACGGCCCCACAAAGGCCCTGCGCCTGGCCGCCATCGGCGCCACCCTGGCAGCGCTCGGTGCGGGCTTTGCCTATGCGGCCGGCTGGATCGGCGCACCCAGGCTTACCCCCCAGCGCATCATCGACACCTTCGAGGCCCAGGCCGGCCACCATCCAGGCTATCGAAAGAACCACGCCAAGGGCCTGTGCGTCAGTGGCTATTTCCAAAGCAGCGGCCAGGCCGCACAGCTTTCTACCGCGAGGGTCTTCAGCCAGCAGAGGGTGCCTGTGATCGGGCGCTTCGCCATTGGCGGCGCCAACCCGTTCGCGCCCGACACCGCCGTGCCGGTGCGCAGCCTGGCGATCCAGCTGGCCAGCGACGATGGGCAGGTCTGGCGCACCGGCATGAACAACCCACCAGTGCTGGCGGTGAGCACACCCGAAGGCTTCTATGAACAGGTGCTGGCCGCCACACCAGACCCGGCCACCGGCAAGCCCGACCCCGCCAGGTTGCAGGCATTCTTCGCCGCCCACCCGGAAAGCGCAGCGTTCCGCCAGTGGGCGGCCGGCTACCGGGCAAGCGACAGTTTCGCCAGCACCGCCTACAACAGCATCAACGCGTTTCGCCTGATCGACGCCAAGGGCCAGCCCCATCCGGTACGCTGGTCGCTGCAACCCGAGACGCCCTTCACCGCCCTGCCCGGCCAGGTCGACGACAAGCAGTTCCTCCAGCACGACCTGCAACAACGCCTGGCTCAGGGCCCATTGCGCTGGACGCTGCGCCTGACCCTGGCCGAGCCTGGCGACCCAGTGGACGACCCGGCCCGTCAATGGCCCATTGAACGCCGCGGCATCGACGCCGGCACCTTGGTCCTGGAGCACGTCGATGGCCCGGAACAAGGCGCCTGCCGTGACCTCAACTTCGACCCGCTGATCCTGCCCCGAGGGATCGAACCCTCCAACGACCCGATCCTTGCCGCTCGCTCGGCCGCCTACTCGGTATCGTTCAACCGCCGCAGCCACGAAGCGCTGAGCGAAGGAGCCCACCCATGACCCCCGTTGCCTTTCATCCCCTGGCCCGTCTGTTGCACTGGCTGATGGCCGCACTGATCCTGGCCATGCTGTTCATTGGCGCGGCCATGGTCGGCGACCTGTCGCCCCGGCATCCCTTGCTGGTCGAGCTGCACAAGGCTACCGGCCTGGCCTTGCTGGCATTGGTGCTGCTGCGTATCGCCTTGCGCCTGGCCCTGCCCCATCCACCACTGCCCCGCGATCTGCCCGCTACCCAGCGCCTGGCCGCCGGGGCTTCGCACCTGCTGCTGTACACCCTGATGCTCGCCATGCCGCTGCTGGGCTGGGCGATGCTATCGGCAGGTGGCTACCCGCGCCCCCTGCAGCTACCCGCCATCGCGCCCCACGACCTGCGGCTGTATGCCGTGCTGCGCCAGGCCCATGGCTGGGCCGGTTACCTGCTGTTCGCCACCCTACTGCTGCACCTGGGGGCGGCGCTGATGCATGCACTGGTGCATCGCGACGGCGTGTTGCGTAGCATGTGGCCAGGCCCATTGCGCCGAAGCGAATGAACACCGGCATGCCCTCGGGGTCGACACATGTAAATAATTATTACTAGTATCGGCATCTTATTTTGCCGAACTGCCCCCTGGACTGCCCGATGACCGTCGCAAAGGATCCTGCTTCACTTACCCCCGCCAGCACCCTCGACCTGCGCCCGCTGATGCTGGCCAACATGGCCTGCACCATGTCGATGATGGCCTTCGTCGCCCTGATCGGCCCCATCGCCCGCCTGCTGGGCATGGCCACCTGGCAGGCCGGTGCGGCGGTGACCGTGGCCGGCGTGGTCTGGGTGATCCTGGCGCGCCCCTGGGGGCGCCTGGCCGACCGCTATGGCCGGCGCCGGGTACTGCTGCTGGGCAGCGGCGGCTTCACCCTGGCCTACTGGGTGCTGTGCCTGTTCATCGACGGTGCGCTGCGCTGGCTACCGGGCGCGACCCTGGCGTTCTTCGGCCTGATGCTGGCCCGCGGCCTGATCGGCGCCTTCTATGCCGCGTTGCCGGTTGGCGGCAACGCGCTGATCGCCGACCATGTCCAGCCCCAGCACCGGGCGCGGGCAATGGCCTCGCTGGGCGCGGCCAACGCCGTCGGCCTGGTGGTGGGCCCGGCACTGGCCGCGCTGCTCTCGCGCTACAGCCTGAGCCTGCCGTTCTATGCGATGTCGCTGTTGCCGGCCACGGCGTTCGTGGTGCTGCTGTTCAAGCTCAAGCCCCAGCCACTGGCCCAGGCCCATGCGCCCAATCCGGTGCGGCTGTCCGACCCACGCCTGCGCCGCCCGCTGCTGGTGGCCTTCAGCGCCATGCTCAGCATCACCGTGTCGCAGATCGCCGTCGGATTCTTCGCCCTCGATCGCCTGCAACTGGAGGCCGGGGATGCCGCCCAGGCCGCCGGCATTGCCTTGACCTGCGTGGGTGTGGCCCTGATGGTGGCCCAGGTGTTCCTGCGACGGCTCGAATGGCCGCCGGCGAAGATGATCCGCATCGGTGCCAGCGTTTCCGGGCTGGGCTTCGCCGCCGCCGCGTTGGCTACTCACGCACCGTGGCTGTGGAGCGCGTTCTTCGTCGCCGCATTCGGCATGGGCTTCGTCTTCCCGGCGTTCTCCGCGCTGGCGGCCAATGCCATGCAGGCCGGCGAACAAGGCGCCACCGCCGGCTCCATTGGCGCCGCCCAGGGCATGGGCGCGGTGATCGGGCCGCTGGCCGGCACCCTGGTCTATGCCCTCGATGCGCGGCTGCCGTTCCTGGCCGTGGGCCTGCTGCTGCTGGTAGTCGGGCTGTGGCCCGCGCCAGCCGACCAGCGCCACTGACACGCACAGCGCGCAAGCCTGCAGAGTGTGTTTTAATGCGACGCCCATTATTTTTGACACCTCTACAAACAAGGCGGCTATGGACACGGGGACACGACTCAAGCTGGTGCGTGAACGCAACAACCTCTCCCAACGGGAGCTGGCCCGCCGCAGCGGCCTGACCAATTCGACGATCTCGCAGATCGAGCAGAACCGTGTCAGCCCCTCGGTCAGTTCCCTGAAAAAGCTGCTCGAGGGCATCCCGATGTCCCTGGCGGAGTTCTTCAGTTTCGACGAACCGGTGCGCGAGGAGCGCTTCGTGTTCCGTGGCGGCGAGCAGCCGGACCTGGGCCGTAACGGCCTGCGCATGCTGCTGGTCGGCGCCAGTGTCGAAGGCCGACAGATGCGCATGCTGCGCGAGCTGTATGCGCCAGGCGCCGACTCCGGCGAGCCGATCGTGCATTCCGAAGGCGAGGAATGCGGCCTGGTCACCCGCGGCACCATGGAGCTGTGGGTCGACGGCCAGGTCAGCGTGCTCAACGCTGGCGATGGCTACTACATCCCCACCACGCTGCCGCACAGCTTCAAGAACATCGGCCCGGACGAAGCAGAAATCATCAGCGCCAACACCCCGGCGAACTTCTGATAGCGCAATGCCCATCGTCAGCAGCCGGGAAGCCTGGCAATGCCTGCGTGATGCCGCCCTTGGCAGCATGGTGCTGGAGGTTGTTGCCCGCCTGCCCGATGGGCAGGTCGAAGTGCGCATCGACAGCTGGTCATTGACCCTGCTGCAGGACGGCGAAGGCCTGGCCTGCTGCAGCGGGTGCCAGAGCCCCGACGGCCGCCAGGCTGATCTCCAACACTGGCACCGCTACGGCACCAACCCAGTCGACCACCTGAGCATCTGGGAGCGCGGCCGCATCGAGCAACTGTTGGCGGCTAAGCCCACTCTCGATTGATTTGGCTCGCCCTGTTTTTGTAGGAGCGGCTTCAGCCGCGATCACCCGCGCAGCGGGTGCATGGCACCGCGTTGCCTGCATCGCGGCTGAAGCCGCTCCTACAAAGCCCTCCGCAACAACGCCTCCTCGACGAAATCCAGCCGGTCCTGGCCAAAGAACATCTGTTCACCGACAAAGCAGGTCGGCGCCCCGAATACGCCCCGGTTCACAGCCTTCTCTGTCGCCTGCTTGAGCGCCTCCTTGACCTCAGGCTGGCCAGCCAGTGCCAAGAAGGCCTCAGCATCGAACCCAGCCTGTGCCAGGGTGTCAGCCAGCACGACCGGATCCGACAGGTTGCGCCTGTGCACCCACAACCCCTCGAACAACGCTTTCAGTAACGCCTCGAACCGCATCGGCGCCTGCACTTGTGTGCCGATCACCCCCCGCATCAGGGTCAGCGTATTCACCGGGAACCCCGGTGGCAGCCCGAACGGCACACCGTAACGGTCGGCGAAACGCTGGAGGTCGGTGAACATGTAGCGCCCTTTGGCCGGCACCATCACCGGCGAGGCATTGCCGGTGGCCTGGAACACGCCCCCCAGCAACATCGGCCGATACACCAGCTGCGCATCCTGGCGGGCACAGAGGGCGGGCAACTGGGTCCAGCCCAGGTAGGTGGCCGGGCTGCCCAGGTCAAAATAGAACTCGACGGTCTTGCTCATGCGGCGATCCTTGTGTGAGTGAGGGGTTACCAGCGTTCCATCCAGGGGCGCAGGTCCAGCTCGAAGGTCCAGGCGTCCCGCGGCTGAGTGTGCAGGAACCAGTAGCTGTCGGCGATATGCGCCGGGGCGAGGATGCCGTCCTGCTCCTTGAGGGCGTAGCGTTCAGGGAAGGTGTCACGGATGAAGGCGGTGTCGATGGCGCCATCGACCACCACATGGGCGACATGGACGTTCCGCGGCCCCAGCTCCCGGGCCATGCTCTGGGCCAGGGCGCGCAAGGCGTGCTTGGCCCCGGCGAAGGCGGCGAAACCGGCGGCGCCACGGGTGCCGGCGGTGGCGCCGGTGAAGAGGATGGTGCCGCGCTCGCGGGTCACCATGCGCCGGGCTACCGCCTGGGCGGTGAGGAAACCGGCGAAACACGCCATTTCCCAGATCTTGAAGTACTTGCGTGGCGTCTCTTCAAGGACGCTACAAGGCACATTGGCGCCGATATTGAAGACAAACGCCTCGATCGGGCCGATATCGCGCTCGATGGTCTCGACCAGCTCGGCCACCTCCTCTTCCTTGCGCGCATCAGAGCCGAAACCATGGGCCTGCCCGCCCGCCGCGCGGATCTCGTCCACCAGCGGCTGCAGCTTCTCGGCCTGGCGCCGGGTGACGCAGGCGATGTAGCCCTCACGGGCGAAGCGCTTGGCGATCTCGCCCCCAGTGGCATCGCCCGCCCCGATCACCAGCACGACTTTTTGTTGTTCTGCCATGGACCTCTCCATTGGTGAATGATCGTTTAGTAAACGAACGCTATGCTACGATCAGCCGAACGTCAAGCCAGCGCCAAGAGGTTTCCGGATGCGCTACTCCCTCGAACACAAACAACAGACCCGCGAGAAACTGCTGGCCAGCAGTGGCGCGCTGGCCAAGCGCGGCGGTTTCGCCAGCACCGGGGTGGCCGGGCTGATGAAGGCCATCGGCCTGACCGGTGGTGCGTTCTACAACCACTTCCCGTCCAAGGATGACCTGTTCACCGAAGTGGTTCGCCGAGAACTTTCAAACAGCCCACTGGGGCGACAGGCCAGTCGCGGTACCGATCATGGGCGCCTGAAACGTTGCCTCGACCAGTACCTGAGCCTCGCCCACCTGCACAATGCCGAAGGCGGCTGCCCGCTGCCGCCCCTGGGCGTGGAGATCGCCCGTGCCGAACGGCCGGTGCGTGAAGAAGCCGAGCATTGGCTGGTGGCGCTGCACGATGCCTGGAGCAGCACCCTGCAAGACCCGCAACTGGCCTGGGCCTTGATCAGTCAGTGCGTCGGCGCGCTGGTGGTCGGGCGGATGCTGGCCAGTGAAGACGTCCAGGAGCAGGTGCTGCGCTCCAGCCGCACACTGGTCGACAAGGTGCTCGATGAAGAGTGCTAGTGCCCTGCTCGGCTTGTTGCTGGCCCTGCCGGCTTTCGCCCAGAACAGCTGCCCCGTCGGGCAATACCAGGTGTGCCTGGTGGTGTGCTTCTGCGCGCCGATCGACCCCGGCCAGGGCGGCCAGGTGTTGCAGGATGTCGAGCGCGTGGCCGCCGCCAGCCTGGCCTTCGCCCTGCGCCAGGCACGGGATGAAGCCACGGCCAACGGCACCCAGCCCATCCCCTTGCACATTCGCGCCCAGCTCGAACCCTGGTACGACTTTGCCGTGCTCGACGCCGCCCGCTACCGGGTCGGCGACGAGCAGCAGATCAGCGCGGCCAATGCACTGCTGCAGAACCCCGATGTGAACGCGGTGACCCTGATCGATACGGTCATCTTCCGCCGCCCGGGCGACGCCGAGGACAACGTGGCGCTGTGGGCCCATGAGCTCAAGCATGTGCAGCAGTATCAGGAACTGGGGGTCGAGACCTTCGCCCAGCGCTACACCCACAATTCGCAGGAGTTGGAGGGGCCGGCCTACAAGATCGAGGCCGAAGTGGCGAAGGCCCTGCGTGCACACGGCACGGGCGGCCCCCGCTGACTTCAGCCCGCCGCCAGCAGGCTACGGTCGAACACGAAGGCCCCTGCCCCTTGCGGTGTATGCCGGTACAGCTGCTGCGGGCGCCCCAGCCTGGGCTGGTGCTTCTCGCCGGTGTCCTCCACCCAGCCTGCGGCCTTCATGCGCTCCAGGCGCTTGCGCAGCGAAGTATTGTTGATCGACTGGCCCAGGCATGCCTGCACCGCTGCCAGGGCATCAAGCACGGTGAAGCACTGCGCGACAAGGTACAGCGGCAGGCTGGTGTACACCGATTTGCTTGCCAGGCGCTCGCAGGCCCGCTCGACCAGCAGGCGGTGATCGAACGGCAGCAACACTTTGCGCGTCAACAGGCTGTCCAGGTCGAAGAACGCCAGCGCCCCCTCCTCCACCGCCACGGTCGGTTCGAGCAACGCGAGGTAATAGGTGCTCAGCGACCAGCCCCGCGGGTCACGGAAGGCATTGCCCTCGGTCCCCACCTGTTCCAGGTGGCGCGGCACCACCCGCGCTTTTTCGGCCAAGGCCCGTTCGGCGGCGGCGTCGAGGCTGTTGTCCGGCGTGCGCCCGTTGACGATCACCCCCGGCAAGGCCCACTGCCCGGCATGGGGCTCGCGCTCACGCTGATGGAGCAGTACCTGCAGGCGCTGGGTGTGCGGTGACAGGCGCAGCGCGACGATATCCACGCTGGCCAGGACTTCTGCTGTGCTCACGGTAAGGCTCCCGTCCAAGATCGCCATATATTCCACCAGAGAAAATAAATCAATCAAGTGCCAATCAATCGTTATTTGCCACTTGACACACTTAATACACCAGGTGAATTATATCGACATTCCAGCCGAGGAGACCCCTCCGATGAAAATCGCCAGTTTCGATGTCGACGCGCAGAACGGCTTCACCGCCAACGCCCCGCAGGAACTGCCGGTGCCTGGCGGCGAGCAGATCGCGCCCGCGCTCAACCTGATGGCCCGCCGCGCCACCTTGCGCCTGGGCAGCAAGGACGCCCACCCGGCCAACGCCGCCTGGGTCGTGGCCGAGCCCGGTCAGATGCTGCAACCCCTGGCGCTGGCCAATGCCGACCTGACCTGGGTAAGCCACTGCGTACCCGGCACCCCAGGCTTCGAGCTGCTGCCCGGCCTGCCCGCGCCGATCGACTACGACTATTTCGTCTGGAAAGGCGTCGAGCCCGACCTGCACCCCTACGGCGCCTGCTACCACGACCTGGCCGAGCGCCGCTCCACCGGCGTGATCGAATACCTCAAGGTGCAACAGGTGCAGGCGATCATCGTCGGCGGCCTGGCCCTGGACTACTGCGTGCGCACCACCGCCCTGCAACTACGCCGGGCCGGCTTCGAGGTGCTGCTGTACCTCCCGGCCTGTCGTGCCCTGAGCGCCAAAGGCGCCAACGACGCCTGCGACGCGATGAGCGCCGCCGGCATCCACCTCTGCGCCGACGAAGCCGCACTCGACGCCCGACTCACCCTGCTGCAGGAAGCACGCCCATGACCGACAGCGTATTTGGCCCACGGATCGTCCAGAACCTGCTGGACACCGACTTCTACAAGATCACCATGATGCAGGCGGTGCTGCACAACTACCCCAACGCCGAGGTGGAGTGGGAGTTCCGTTGCCGCAACGACGAGGACCTGGCGCCCTACCTCGCCGAGATCCGCTACCAGGTCGAGCAACTGGCCGATGTCTCGGTGACCCTCGACCAGCTGGCGTACCTGGAGAAGATCCCGTTCATCAAGCCGGACTTCATCCGTTTTCTCAGCCTGTTCCGTTTCAACCTGCGCTATGTCCAGGTCGGCCTCGACGACGCTGGGCAACTGGCGATCCGCATACGCGGGCCTTGGTTGCACGTGATCCTGTTCGAGATCCCGCTGCTGGCGATCATCTCCGAGGTGCGCAACCGCTACCGCTATCGCGACGTGGTGATCGAGCAGGTGGGCGAGCGCCTGTGCCAGAAGCTCGACTGGCTCAAGGCCGAAGCCAGCACGGATGAACTGGCCGGCCTGCAACTGGCCGACTTCGGCACCCGCCGGCGCTTCTCCTACCGGGTGCAGGAAGAGGTGGTGCATATCCTCAAGCGCGACTTCCCAGGGCGTTTCGTCGGCACCAGCAACGTGCACCTGGCCCGCGAGTACCAGCTCAAGCCCATCGGCACCATGGCCCACGAATGGTTCATGGCCCACCAGCAGCTTGGCCCACGGTTGGTCGACAGCCAGGCCGCCGCGCTGGAATGCTGGGTGCGTGAGTATCGGGGGCAGTTGGGTATCGCCCTGACTGACTGCATTGGCATGGATGCCTTCATGCGCGATTTCGACCTGTACTTCGCCAAGCTGTTCGACGGCTTGCGCCATGACTCGGGCGAACCGCTGGCCTGGGCCGAGAAGGCCATCGCCCACTATGAACGGCTGGGGATCGACCCGAAGGGCAAGACGTTGATCTTCTCCGATGGGTTGGATTTCCAGAAGATGCTTGAGCTGTACCGGGCGTTGAATGGCAGGATCCATGTCAGCTTCGGCATCGGTACCAACCTCACCTGCGACATTCCTGGGGTGAAGCCGATGAACATGGTGATCAAGATGACTGCCTGCAACGGCGCGCCTGTGGCGAAGATTTCCGATAGCCCTGGGAAGACCCAATGCCGGGATGAGAACTTCGTGGCGTATCTGCGGCATGTGTTTCAGGCTGGTTGATACGAGCCCGGAAGGCGCATCCACTCTGCAGAGATGGCTGGACTCTCGAAGACCTGCTGCTCAAAACGCTGGGGCTCTTTGATATCAAGCACCATGACTCTCTGCGACTGAACACCTAGCAACGGTCACCCGCTGCCGCCCTGAAAGATTCAGCGCGGCAGCGGGGATCACGGAGCAACGTTGAATCTCTTTCGGTACAGAGCCTAACTTGGCTTGGGCGGCTGGCAGAGTCGCTTATAGTTAGGCGCATCAAAGACTTATTTTACATAATGAGCGGGCAGCATTTTAGGGAATGGCTTAAAATACTTAGGGTCGTAGGTAAGTGACGCAAAGGTGGGAACACCATCCTTCATAGGGTTTGTCTTGTAGATGGTCAGCGTTTCATTTTCAAACAAGGTACTAAACTTTTTGATGTTTCTATCAATTCCGGGCGCTTCAAATATTTGCCATATTCTTGTGGACTCGAAATTCAGTTTTACTTCATTTTCGAAGGCTTTGACCGGAAGCCCTGTCAGTGTCGAGAATCTTTGCGCAAAGGAATAAGCACCACCTTCGCCTGCATGACAAACGATTAGCCTGATACTGTGAAACGTCTTGTTAGGCTCGCCAACCATACCTGTCACGGCGGCATACAATTGCTCAGGCCCCCAAGGCACATTATTCACATTTATCACTGTTTTAGAAGAGATAGTGCTGACGTTGTCTGCGCCGTGCGCTACCACATTAAGTCTACGCCCTCCCTTGTAAGCATCTCGATAAAAGTAGATCCCCTCATTAAAGGGCATGACTTCATGCATTTCCCCCCCCATGGTCACAGTTCGGCTATGAGTAATAACTTGATAGCCAATGGGCCTAACCGGTTTGCTGAAGGCGTGTTCCATCGTTCTTGCATCTATCCATTTACCGTACGCGTCCTTCCAATAACGAAGGCCCCGCAACCGTTGCAACGATTTACCCAGGCCCTTCAGCATGGACGGTAACGTCGCAACCATCCCAACCATCCCCGTCGCCATCGATGCCCATCCCAGTTTTTCCGCCAGCTCCGGATTGTCCTGTTCCACCGCCAACTTCGTCACCTCAAGCGCTAGCGAAGCCAGCGTGGTCACCACCACGATTCCCCCAATCAACACAGACAAGCCGCCAACCATGCCCGGAAGGCTCGTCAGCCCCATTACAATGTGTCCCGCCCCTTCCAGGCGGGAGGACAACCTTGGATTACTCTGGCGCTGGGCCATGCCTGCGGCCGTGATGGAAGCCCCCACCATGATCCCGGTGCAGAGCGCCATGCCGATCCCGGCCATGACCGGGCCTGCCGTCCCGAACGTGGCGATAGTCGCCGCGATGGCGACAACCGTAAAGATTGCCAAGGTCAGCCATTGCCACCAAGGAACGGCTTCATGCACCGGTGGCTGGCTCTCTGTAATTACCCTGTCAAGCCGCGCCAGACTTTCAGATTGGTCACGCCGGCTCAGCATGATGTGCCCGCTAGGATCATGCCAGTTCACAGGGTCCCCACCCGCGCAATAGGCCCGGTCATTGAGCCCACCCGCGCCGAACGGGCTCCAGCTGTCTCGCTGATAGAACGCCCGGTGTCGCGGATCATAGACACGGTAACCGTTGCCCAGATGGGAGCACCCGGTTGATGGGTCCAGCCGCTGCCCGTCACGGCCCAGGCCACTCTGCATCGTCTGAATGCTGGCCAATGGCGCTTCACCCCATGGCGTGAACGCCAATGACCGGTGCTGCCAGGCACCATTGGCATCCACCCAATACTCGTCGCCACCCGCTTGTTGCGGATCGCCCAGCACGAACAACTGTGTCTCTGCTGTTCCCTGACGGTTTTTGACCACCACGCCAGCGTACTCGTCCAGGGTCAGAGCACGAACAACCTTGCCATCTTTGTCCAGCCAGGTTTCACCGCAGAGCCCATCACCCGTGTAGGCAAGGACCCGACGCTGGTTACCCGTTGCGACCCATTGGCTGATCAAACAGTCATGTTCGTCGTACTCGTAATAGGTTGAAGGCCCAGCCTGGCCATGTTCGGTGACTGAACGCAACCTTCCGGTATCCGAATAGGCGAGGGTTTGCTTTCGTTCGTTAAGCGTCAGTTGCCCCCGACCATCGTAGGTGTACGTCAATGTCTGAACGTTACCCGGCTGCCCTCCGCTGGGCGTCAACTGGGTGCTTTGCTGGCTGCGGCGCGTGGGATGATCGCTGTCATAGGCATAGGTCACCAGCACCACATCGCCATTTCCACGTGTGGTGCGGCACTCTGTAAGGTTGCCCAGCACATCGTACTTATACCGTTGTTCCTTGAGTGGATGACCTTCAGCATCCTTGATCTCATTGCCGGAGGTGGCCTCAACCGTCCATTTTTGCAGTTCATCACGCGTGCCGCTCACACTGGTGTAGTAAACAAATGTCTCGGTACGCGTCGGCGAGGATTGGCCATCGCGGAACAAGGTCTTGCTCAACAACTGGCCCATTGACGACCACGTCTGCACATACCGTGCTTTGGTCTGATCATCGAGCCGGTACTGTCTTTCAACCTCATTACCCAACTTGTCGTAGGTGTAGGACACGGCCATGTTTCGGCCACTCTTCAGATCACGTACGGTCATCCGCTCGCATTGGCCCAGAGCTGTGTATTCGTACCAGTATTCAAGCGAACCCCGGACAACGCGGTCACATTGCCCCTGCGGCCCCTTCCAGGCCTGACTTGTCACGCCATTGGCATGTTTCGTCCGCTGAAGTTTGCCACGCAATGAGACCAAGGCTTCCTGCCGCTGCCGCTGGGCATGCACAGTACGGTTGAAGTGCCAGCTTCCCAGCAACAGCGGGGCCAGGGCTTCACTGGTCACTGTGCTCTGCTGGGTGCCCTGCGCCGGCCGCTCGGACTTGAGGGACTGAGTCAGTCTGCTGTATTCGAATGACGCCAGCAGCGTAGCGGTACTCTCGTCCTTACCCTCTATATACCACTCGACCCTGTTGTCGGTTTCTTTGCTGTAGCGTTTTTTGCCGTCTGGCCCGGTGACGCTTCCGGCTTGCTCACTGTAAACCAAGCCATTTTTTCCGCCGATGACCAAGCCCGTCACTCTGTCGCCCTGGTTTCCGCCGCCTGCCAGCGTCTGGCTGCCGAGCACCTGGTTCGCCTTGCCTTTGGCCTTGATGCTGACGCTGATCGGTACCGAACTCATTCCCTGGTAACGCCAGGTAATCACCGACTCGTCGGGCTGAGTACGCGAGAGTGGGCGATCCAGGTCATCCCAGGTCGTGGTCCACTCCCGCGACTTGACCGTTTCATCCTCCATTGGCACATGCTGCTTGAGCAGCACATTGCGCCCACGGGCATCGATTTTCTCCTCGGTTCTCAGCGCCTTGGCCTCATCGTTGCTGTCAGGCCCGCTCCAGATCGCAGACGACAACGTCACGGCCCCTGCGGCATGGTTCACCTGTTGCTGACGGCGGGTGTACTGGATGCCGCCATTCAATAACGCAAGCGCCGACTGGTGGGTGAGTGTCTGCTCAGACTGTGCGTTCTTCTCGACGACAGGATCGGCGTAGGCCTGCCAGAAGTGGTGGCGCAGTTGCGCGGGCACCTCGATTGCCCTGTCATCGTGAATGCACAGGCCGCCGGGCAAGAAATCGTAGCGCTTGACCTGTTCAGGGGCCTCACCCCACCCCCAGGTGCTTTCTTCCAGCAAAACGAACTCGCTTGTGTCACTCGCTTCACGTTGCATTTCGCGTCTGACTGCCCGTTGTGCGCCATCGTACAATGTGCGCTGCTTGCGGCCGTCCAGGCAGAGGCTCGTCAGCCAGGTACCTGAACCCGTTTCTGAACGGGAACAGAGTTGCTCCTCGATACTCACGAGGCCCTCGACGTCCCCTGAATCGAACGCATCGGCATCGTACGGGTACGTCACACTGCGCGTTCCGCGGCCACGTGTATCGTATTCATGGCAGGTAAAACGCACAGGCGTCCCCTGGCCGTCCTGATGCGACTCGCGCAGCAATCGACCGCTGAACGCCGACTGGACCTGCTGGCTGAGAACGGCGTCGCCGCCGGTGACCAGGGGGGCGGTGGTGACGAGCTTCCACGTATTGGGCTGGTTTCCACGGTAAGTGGTTTCAGTGACCTTCTGGGTACTGCGAGCGGTGTCGTCCTTGTACCAGGTCGTCGCTGTCCGGGTGATGCTTCGCAATGCCCCTTCCCGCGCATTGGCCTGACTCTGAATCAGCGTCACCTTGATGCCATTCCAGGACTCGGCGAGCGATACCGCCCAGTCCTTTGCCTCAGGCTCAATACTGGCGACCGTTACACCTTCCAGCACCAGCACGGTGTCTGGCATCAACCGGCCCTGTGAATCCCGGGTGGCCTGCGCATAACCACAAAGCGTCAGGGTTGCCGCCGAAGTGGCCGTGCCGTCGAACGCCAGGTACTCCAGGCGGGCCATCAACGGTGGTTGACGGGGGTCAATGATCTTCGGGCACTCCAAGGCAGCTGCGTCCGCCAGCAGGGTTTGATCAGCCAGCTTGAGCCCGCTGATCAACGGGCTGATCACGGGCAACTGATTTTTGCGATTGCCACTCGAGGTGTCCGCCCCCGTGTAGTACCGCATGCACGTTCTCTGCCCATCGCTGGTAGCGGTCGAGGTCGGTAGCGCGCGTTGGTCATAAACCGCCGAGGTGCTTTCGAGCAGCGGGGTATTCGATGACTGGGCTTTGGCATTGTCGGTCATGGCTCGTCCTCCACGGTTCAAGCTGAGGCCAGGGATTCGGTGGTGACTTCGGTTTTGATCGGGCGCGATAGAATCAGGTGCTTGCAATCACTTGCCGGGGCAGTTGCGGGATAAGTGAAGCGCGTCGTACGCCGTAAAGCACCTGGCTGCTCTTCCACAATCCGATCAACCACTCGCACGCCGCCGTTAAAGGTCCAATGGGTCACCACATCTTCCCTGGTAATGCCTTGGCGCCGCTTATGTAACCGCTCAACCAAGTAGTCACCTTTCCACGTGTAGGTATGGGAAATGCACGGCTGTCCGGCGCCCGGGACTAGCGTGTGCATCGCGACACGAGGGGCCAAGTCGGGCCCGACTAAGCGGTACCTCACGACTTCCAGCGAACCATCTTCCTCCGCAATGCTGGTAAGTACGCAATCCAGCTCTGGATCATCGTCATAGCCGAAGCGGACATGGCGCTCTGGTGTTTCACCCTGCCCGATCCGGTGACGCCTGATCGACTCCAGCAGGCAGTTTCTGATGTCCAGCGTTACCTCATAGCACTCAGGTGTATCAGGCCATACAGTGAATGTGCTTCGTGACGAGCCCTGCGCGACTATCGAGCCATGCTCGGCCCGTAACAGTACCGTGCCGGAGCCGGTGTCGGTGATGCTGTCAAGCCGGATATGCCCTTCAATGCCCTGCCATGCCAGCTTGAGTTCCCCGCCTTCGGCAGAGCGGATACTCGATGTCACCAGCACCAGGCTCGTGCGGTCGATCTCCGCTAATTCCGCTTCCCAGGTTTCACGCTGTTTTTTCAGGTCTTCGATCTGCTCGCTTGTAATTTTTTCCTTGTCGATCCAGCGTGTCAGGTTGGCGATGATCTTTTCCAGCTTTTCTTTGTACGTGGACTTGAAGGCTTCACCTGCTTCTTTCCCGTCATGGGTTACCGGTAACTGAAGCACCTCCTGAGGAGCCTCGGCGCCCGCAGGCATCTGCACCGTCAGGGCGGTCCAGGCATCCTCGTCACCCTCGACAGCCGTGATACGGTAGCCATCCTGATCGAGGAATCTGGTCCGGTCGGCGCTGAGTGACTTCATTTGCGCCTTGGTCAAGGTCAATGTCTGGCCGCTGCTTAACGTCAATACCCGTCGCCGGTTATCGAAGTAGGAGAAGCGAAACGCCCAACCGTCACCCAATGCCCCTTCATTGGCCCGTACTGCGGAGTAGTGCAGCGTCAGGTCCATTCCGGGGCCGTTACCTCCAAGTCCCCTCAGTGTGGCGAGCGGGTAGTGGGCATGGAACAAACCGGTGTTTTCGTCTACACCGTTGTCCCGAGCGCCCCCCGTATCGTAGACATGCGCCCCCAAGGTCATACAGCGGTCAGCGCAGAGCGTACTAGCGGGAGTGAATGAAGCTATGTGATCAACTGGCGTTTTCAGGTCGATTCGAAGAGGTTGATCCCAAGGGGTTTTAGGGCTGAAGAAGGCCCCCACTACACTGACTGGTGTGGAGGAAGGTGAGTGGGCGGGAGCAAAAAGAAAAATATTTGTTCTATCACCAAATTCTCCAGTCACTCCAGACAATACAAAACGTACACCTGCACTGATCATTTCAGGCTCAAGTTTAAACTGAAACAGTTCGCCAGCTACTATAATCGCATTATCAGACACAGAAAACCGATGCGAATCCACTGCGTATTGGGCAGGTGCAGTAAAACTTTCAGCGCCTTCAGCATCCTCGAAGCCATTAGATCCATTAAGGCAACCATAACCTCTGAAGTCTATAGAGTCTTTAATGGCGCGAAGGCACTTGGTTAGTTCGGGTTGAGATACGAGATCTTCATTTAAAAACTTCTTGACCGCGGAGTGTCCAAATCGACGAATATCATCATAAACATCACCAACTTCAAAGTGCCAAAGCTCACGCCGAAGATCATCACGATGAGCAGAGGACATATTACCCATAGGAGCTTCAAGGTCCTCAATGTCACCATAAAAAGATTGGGCGGCGTGTGTAAGGTCAATCGGCATCTCACCCAACACTTGCGCCAGCTTTTTAGGTGACTGCAAACGTAAAACACCAGTCATACCAAGTTTTTTGGGTAGCCACAAAGCCCCCACATCTTCTGAGTTCCCAGCTTGTTCGGCAGGTGAACCGCTTGGCCTAAAACGAACCCCGGAAATTCCACAGCGCCGCATATCGCCCATCAACTTCTGGCTGAATGTTTTGACGGCATCGCGATATCCCTCTATAAACTTTAGCTCCGAATGATAGCAAACATGGCCTGTGCGAATATCTTGCAACTCTGCTTCTAGCGAAATAATTCTCCAGATTTTTCCGTTTCCGTAAGTATCAAACTCATGATGATGTTCCTCCGCTACAGAATATCCAGCGTTCCTGGCATCAGCGTCGGCGCTCGCCTTTTGGCTTGCCAAGTGAAGCAACTGCTCGTTAAGTGTAAGCGCCTGATCAAGTTGGCCATTATCGGGCAGCATTGGCACCCACTCAGTTTTTTCCTCCAAGGGCGCGCTCATCAAAATCCGCAATGGAACTCCCGCGCACTTCCATTTTCCTGTGATTGCCTCATCGCCCTCGTCAAGCGCCAAGACCAGATAATCGGCCAACATTGAGGTTCTCAGCTTTTCGGCCAAGGCTGCTGGCCATTTGCATTGATCGAGTTCTTCAGCGCTAGGCTGGAAAACGAACGGCGAACCCGCCAGTTGCATGCCTGTGACATCGTCATGTATATGGACTCGCAGCACTTCATCTACCGCCAATGCCCGCGAGGCGGTAAAGTTGCTGTGAAACACCCATGGCGCAGGCTCCACAGTCACCGACAGGTCCGAAAGCTGTGGAATCCACAGCACGTTTCCCTGGCTGGCTGGCACGATGCTTATTCCGTCATCGCCCAATGCACCGGCACGCATCACTCGGCTCTTCTCACCGACACGCTCGCACAGCAGCTTGGCTTGGGCAGCCTGGTCGTTATTGGCATCCAGGGTCACCACGATTGACTCGAACACCCCCTGGCTGACACGGTCACGCACTTGCACACACAGGCGTTGAGCGCCGGTGAGATCGACATTGCCCAGGTTGTGGCCAACCACCTGATTGGCAGCGAACGGTGCATTGGTAAACACCCGCGCGTACGTGGAAAACACCCACAGACGATTGTAATCCTCACGGGAAGACGCCGAGACGCAGTCAGCTGTGGAATGGCTTGATGTGCCCACTTCGAACGAGGTGCCCTTGATAACACCGGCATGAAGTAACTTGGAGTCGTTGACTAGCGCGTCGTCGTCACGGATGGCCTTAACCAGGGCCGCTGGCCAGTTTGCTCTATCGCAGGTTGCGCCAGTCGCGGTCAGCTCAACAACTTTCAGTACCCGCCCATCGCGCCGATCGACGGCCCAGACACGGACCACCTCATTTTCCGCAAGGTCTCTGTCGGCCAACAGATAGCAGGGCGATGTCCACTCACACCTGGGAATACCTATGCGCTCCGGCTCAAAGCCGGTCATCTCTGGCAAGACAGCGCTATCGAATGGCGTTCCGGATTCGCTTGGCTCGGGGATGGGCTGGACCGGCGTTAACGTTTCTTTTTCCGGCACTGCAGTAGCCAACGTATAAATGGCTTGAATGTTTTCCCAGGGGATCGTCGTGTTGGCAGTCGGTGTGTAGCTAGAAAAAATTGAATGTGAAATGCTAAGTGAATCCTGTATTTCCTTGGCCAATTCGTCGCAATTTAGCTCGATGTTTTCCGGCAGCCCTGTCCAATGGTTAATCTGGCCGAATGTCGCAGTGCCTGCATAGTAGCTTCGGCGTTCACCCTAGTCGTCATCAGCTTCCACCAAGAACGGGCCAGATTCATCGGTGAGGGATGCCCATTGGTCGGGGGCTACTTCTACAGCGCCTGCGGCGGTCAATGCCTGCTGTGTTTTGGCGCGTTCGATCAAGCTCGCTTTGAGGCGTTCAAGCTCGGGAAGCTCCGTGAGCGTGTAAATCGCCTGAATATGCTGGCTGTCGACTTCGGTTTTGTCTGTGAGGAAGAACTTACTGAACAAATCCTGTGTGCTGGCGAGTTGCTCATAAATATCAGCGAGCGCCGCATCAGTCGAAATGCCGACCCCCATCCCGGTTAGTGAGGGAGGGGCGTCTATATAACAGATCAAGCCGTAGAACCCCGTTTCGTCCGAAGCATAGCGGTAATCACTTAGGTACTGTGTGATGGTCCCCAGCTTCAATTCAATCAATACAGGAATGCAGGGCGTCGATTGCTGCTTGATGTCTTCAAGCGTAATGTGCGCACCGCCTGCTTCGATCAAGCATCTGAGATTATCTTCATAGGTATACTCTAGCCGCCGGTACGTCTCAGGGTTCTGGCTTAGCAAGCTGACGTATTCACGTTCAACCTCGGAAATGATACCGAGACCTTCGTATGCCCGGTACACGGCGTGGCGATAATTCGGTACTGTCTCACCTTCGACTTTGTGGGTCGTATATACAATACACAAGCCGCTATCTTCTGCCTCCACGAGCCAACAAACATCGCCGTTGAGCGTCATCCGAGAGCCGTATTTCAAGCCCGATTTTTCGATGACATCCTTGTTATAACCGTAGACGGTGGCTTCTGTGAATCGACTCATAGCGGGATCCCTGCCATAGTGGTTGGATGGCGGTAGTCAGAGAAACTCTTTCAACGCGACAAGTTGAGGGTCACCGATTTGCCGTCAGCCGTCACCTAGCAAAAATGCTAGTGTGGTGTCTCAGAAGTCCCACTGAAAATTTGAGCTAGGCTCTGTAGAAACCCACTCATCAAGAGATGTGTATCGACATGAGCCGACCAGCAACTGTCATTACCCTTTCTGAAACTGAACATGCGGAGTTACTGCGTCGGGTCAAGCTTCGCAAAGGTGCCCAGGATGCATGCCTACGCGCCGAGATAATCCTCGCCTGTGCCGCCGGCGAATCAGGTAACGACATCGCCAAGCGCTTGGGCACCAGCAAGGATGTGGTGTCACGATGGCGCCAACGTTTCTCTAAGTTGGGGTTGCTGGGTTTGAACGATGAACCGCGCTCTGGTCGGCCGCGTACTATTTCGGATGAACAAGTTCAGCAGGTAGTCAATCAGGTATTGAAAGGCAAGCCAGACGACTCCAGCCACTGGAGTACGCGGCGTATGAGTCGCGAAACCGGTCTGTCTCCTGCCAGCATCATGCGCATCTGGCACGCATTCGGGATCAAGCCGCATCTGGAAAAGACCTTCAAGCTCTCCACCGATCCTTTGTTTGTCGATAAGGTTCACGACATCGTTGGGCTGTACTTGAATCACCCCGAAAGAGCTCTGGTGCTATGCGTTGATGAGAAGAGTCAGATCCAGGCGTTAAACCGCACCCAGCCTGGGTTGCCCCTTTCCCATGGCAATCCTGCAACTCGCACGCACGATGACAAACGACATGGAACAACCTCTCTGTTCGCCGCTCTGGATGTGGCAACGGGTGAGGTTGTTGACCGATTGAAGCGTCAGCACCGCAGCACTGAATTCCTCGCCTTTCTGAGAGAAATTGATGCGTCGGTACCCGCTGAAATGCCTATTCATCTGATCATGGATAACTACGCAACACACAAGACCGACAAAGGCAGGGCCTGGCTTGCAGCGCGTCCACGCTACAACATCCACTTCACGCCCACTTCGGCCTCTTGGCTGAGTTTGGTCGAGCGCTTTTTCTCAACGTTGAGCGAGAAATGGATCAAGCGACAGGCACATGTCAGCGTCAAAGATCTGGAAGCTTCGATTGAGCACTATCTGGAAACGTACAACCAGAATCCGAAGCCATTTCGGTGGCACAAGAAGGCCGAGGACATCCTTGCCTCAGCCGCTCGCGCGGCGCGAGCGCTGGGTAAATAATTTTCATCGGTATTTCTGAAACACCACACTAGAAATCCACCTTGCCCCGCCCCGCCTTGACAGTGCTCCG
The DNA here is from genome assembly GCF_023277925.1 of Pseudomonas entomophila. Classification (NCBI taxonomy): domain Bacteria; kingdom Pseudomonadati; phylum Pseudomonadota; class Gammaproteobacteria; order Pseudomonadales; family Pseudomonadaceae; genus Pseudomonas; species Pseudomonas entomophila. Next base: position 823,030 of record NZ_CP063832.1, on the reverse strand, counting down.
CCTGGCTTTCCCTTCAAGGCGGCGGGTCTTCGAGCCGAGGGTCGGCTTGGTGGGGCGGCGTTTCTTCTCGGTCTTGCCGGCCGCGATGATCAACTCGGCAAGACGCGCCAGCGCGTCAGCACGGTTCTGCTCCTGGGTGCGGTACTGCTGGGCCTTGATGATCAACACGCCGTCGCCGGTGATGCGGCTGTCACGCAGCGCCAGCAGCCGCGCCTTGTAGAACTCGGGCAGCGACGAGGCTGGGATGTCGAAGCGCAGGTGCACGGCGCTGGACACCTTGTTGACATTCTGCCCACCCGCGCCTTGTGCGCGGATGTAGGTGAGCTCTATTTCGGCATCCGGCAGATGCACGTTTTTGGAGATGGTCAGCATGGTATGGCCCTTGTAATTGCCGCCATTATCACAGCCTCCGCCGCTCTGCCATACCCCACCCTTTCTCCGTAGGAGCGGCTTCAGCCGCGATGCAGGCTATCACGGTGCATGGCACCCGCTTGGCGGGTGATCGCGGCTGAAGCCGCTCCTACAGTGGTTGCACCAAATCCATGGGCTGTGGAGGTTCTGATTGTGGCGAACCGGATTTTCACCCTCCCCCTCGTTGCCACGCACATTTGCTTGTATGGTGTTGTCCAAGAAGGATGTTTTACCCGCACAGGAAAGACTTACATGCCCCAACGCAATGTCATCAACGCCTCCGTCAGCCCCAAGGGCAGCCTGGAGACGCTGTCGCAACGTGAAGTCCAGCAACTGAGCGAAGTCGGTACCGGCAGCCTCTACACCCTGTTCCGCCAGTGCGCCCTGGCCATCCTCAACACCGGCGCCCATGTCGACAATGCCAAGACCATCCTCGAGGCCTACAAGGACTTCGAGGTGCGCATCCACCAACAGGACCGCGGCGTGCGCCTGGAACTGCTCAACGCGCCGGCCGACGCCTTCGTCGATGGCGAGATGATCGCCAGCACCCGGGAAATGCTGTTCAGCGCCCTGCGCGACATCGTCTACACCGAAAGCGAGCTGGCCAGCCAGCGCATCGACCTGGAAAGCTCCCAGGGCCTCACCGACTACGTCTTCCACCTGCTGCGCAATGCCCGCACGCTGCGCCCGGGCGTGGAACCGAAGATGGTGGTGTGCTGGGGCGGTCACTCGATCAGCAGCGAGGAATACCAGTACACCAAGAAGGTCGGCCACGAGCTGGGCCTGCGCAAGCTGGACGTCTGCACCGGTTGCGGCCCGGGCGTGATGAAAGGCCCGATGAAAGGCGCCACCATCGCCCACGCCAAGCAGCGCATGCACGGCAGCCGCTACCTCGGCTTGACCGAGCCGGGCATCATCGCCGCCGAGGCACCCAACCCGATCGTCAACGAACTGGTGATCCTGCCGGACATCGAGAAGCGCCTGGAGGCGTTCGTCCGTGTCGGCCACGGCATCATCATCTTCCCCGGTGGCGCCGGCACCGCCGAGGAATTCCTCTACCTGCTCGGCATCCTCATGCACCCGGACAACCAGGACCTGCCGTTCCCGGTGGTCCTCACCGGCCCGCGCAGCGCCGAGCCGTTCCTGCAGCAACTGCACGCCTTCGTCGGTGCAACCCTGGGCGAAGCCGCCCAGCGCCACTACCAGATCATCATCGACGACCCGACCGAAGTGGCCCGGCAGATGGTCGAGGGGTTGAAGGAGGTCAAGCAGTTCCGCCGCGAGCGCAACGACGCCTTCCACTTCAACTGGCTGCTGAAGATCGCCGAAGGTTTCCAGCATCCCTTCGACCCAACCCACGAGAACATGGCCGCGCTGGCCCTGCGCCGCGACCTGCCGCCCCATGAGCTGGCGGCCAACCTGCGCCGGGCGTTTTCCGGCATCGTCGCCGGCAACGTCAAGGATAAGGGCATCCGCCTGATCGAAGAACACGGCCCCTACCAGATCCGTGGCGACGCGGCGATCCTCGACCCGCTGGGGCGCCTGCTACAGGCGTTCGTCGACCAGCACCGGATGAAACTGCCGGGTGGCGCGGCCTATGTGCCGTGCTACCAGGTCGTGACCTGAGACACCCCGGGGCCGCATCGCGGCCCCTCCTTTATCCCCCTCCGCGCATCAGTCACATGCCGTGACAGCCCGCCAACGTTTGCGCAAAAAACACCGCAACAAAAATGACCAACGGGTCACTTTAATGCCCGTTCGTCTCCTACACTCCAGTTTCGGCCCGCGAATTGCTCGGAAAAAGTGACGTAAAAAAGTCGAACTTTCCGAAATACGGGCAGGTCAGGAACTAAGTAGGCCAACGCAAAGGGACTTCCTCACGCCAGGCCAACCCACCCCAGCCAGTCCACGCGCCTTTCGGCCGGAACGCCGCACGTGCAGCGCTTGCGCGCACAGCTTTGGGGCAAGGATCGCACTACGAAGATGCAGTGACCAAAACCAGAGAGAACCACAACGAGCCAACACCACGCACCTGAAATGCACATGGGACGGAGAGAAGTATGATCAGTGCCGCTGTCGAACCTCACGTAGACGCATTCAAACCGGACAATCGCGAACCGCTCAGCCCGGATTTCGCCCCGACAGCCAAGGCACCTGGCGCCCAGCGCCAGCACAACCCGAACAAGCGCAAGGTCCTGTTCGTCACCTCGGAGATCGCCGACCTGGTCAAGACCGGCGGCCTGGGCGACGTGTCCGCGGCCCTGCCCCGGGCCCTGGCGCACCTGCACGATGTGCGCGTGCTGATCCCCGGCTACCGCCAAGTGGTCGAAAGCGACAACCCCATCCATATCGTCGGCGAACTGGGCGGCCATGCCGCGCTGCCCCCTTGCAAGATCGGGCGCATGGACCTGGCCGACGGCCTGGTGATCTACGTGCTGATCTGCCCCGAGCTGTACCAGCGCGATGGCACCCCCTACGGCGCCAACAACGGCCGCGACTGGCCGGACAACCATATCCGCTTCGCCCGCCTGGGCCTGGCCGCGGCCGAGATCGCCGCCGGCGAAGGCATGGCCCACTGGCGCCCGGACCTGGTGCACGCCCACGACTGGCCGGCCGGCCTGGCCCCGGCCTACATGCACTGGCGCGGGCTGAGCACCCCGACCCTGTTCACCATCCACAACCTCGCCTACCAAGGCGTGTACAGCCGTGGTTGCAGCCCTGAACTGGCGATCCCGGACCATGCCATGCAACAGGAAGGCATGGAGTTCTACGGCAAGCTGTCGTTCCTCAAGGCCGGGCTTGCCTATTCCAGCCACATCACCACGGTCAGCGCCACCTACGCCCGGGAGATCACCACGCCGGAGTTCGGCTGCGGGCTGGACGGTTTCCTCGCCAGCAAGGCCCAGCAAGGCCTGCTCGGTGGCATCCCCAACGGCATCGACGAGAGCTGGGATTCGGCCACCGACCAGCACCTGCATCACAACTTCAGCATCAACGACTGGGCCGGCAAGGCACGCAACGCCCAGCAGGTGCGCGAGCTGTTCGAGCTGGAGCCGTCAGAGGGGCCGCTGTTCGCGGTGGTGTCGCGGCTGGTCTACCAGAAAGGTCTCGACCTGACCCTGGGCGTGGCCGACTCCATTGTCGAGCAAGGCGGCCAGCTGGCGATCATCGGCCGGGGCGAGCCGGAGGAGGAGCAGGCCATGCGCGAACTCGCCCTGCGTCACCCTGGCCGCATCGGCGTGCGCATCGGCTTTAACGAAACCGACGCCCGGCGCATGTTCGCCGGTTCCGACTTCCTGCTGATGCCCTCGCGCTACGAGCCCTGCGGGTTGAGCCAGATGTACGCCCAGCGCTTTGGTTCGCTGCCGGTGGCGCGCAACACCGGGGGGCTGGCCGACACCATCGAGAACGGCGTGACCGGTTTCCTGTTCGACGACTCGACCGTCGAAAGCTACCGCGAGGCCCTTGGCCGCGCCTTCTATGTGTACGGCAAGAAGCACCTGCTCAACGCGATGCGCTGCCTGTCGATGACCCAACCGTTCAACTGGTGCCAGGCGGTGGAACCCTACGCCCGTTTGTACGAGGACCTGGTCAAGCAGGCGCACTTCGCCCACTACTGAGACAGGGAGCGCATGATGCACAGGCATGGCGCACAGTTGCTGGACGCCACGTCGGCGCGCTTCGCCCTCTGGGCACCGGATGCGCGCAGCGTGAGCGTGATGATCGAGCAGCGACCGCCCGTCGTACTGCAAACCGACGGCGATGGCTGGTACAGCGTGGTCACCGCCTGCCAGGCGGGTGACCGTTATCACTTTCAGATCGACGATGAGCTGCGGGTGGCCGACCCGGCCTCGCGCTACCAGCCCGAAGGCGCACAGGGCCCCAGCGCGCTGGTGGACCTGAGCGGCTACCCCTGGCAACACCCCTGGCAGGGCCGACCCTGGCATGAGGCGGTGATCCAGGAGCTGCACGTCGGTCTGCTCGACGGTTATCCCGGTGTCGCCGAGGTATTGCCACGCCTGGCCGCGCTCGGCATCAGCGCCATCGAACTGATGCCCCTGGGGCAGTTCCCTGGCGAGCGCAACTGGGGTTATGACGGTGTGCTGCCCTTCGCGCCCCAACACAGCTATGGCACGCCACAGGCGCTTTGCGCCCTGGTCGACACCGCCCATGGCCACGGCCTGATGGTGCTGGTGGACGTGGTCTACAACCACTTTGGGCCCGACGGCAACTACCTGCACCGCTATGCCAGCCCGTTCTTTCGCGAAGACCGGCAGACGCCCTGGGGCGCGGCCATCGACTTGCGTCGGCCCGAGGTGCGCGAGTACTTCATCCAGAATGCACTGATGTGGCTGTGCGACTACCGCTGCGACGGGCTGCGCCTGGATGCCGTGCACGCCATCGACCAACCGGACTTCCTGGTCGAGCTGGCACAGCGGGTGCGCAGTGCCGTCGCACCGGGGCGGCACGTCTGGTTGGTGCTGGAAAACGAACACAACCAGGCCTCGCTGCTGCAGCAAGGCTTCGACGCCCAGTGGAACGACGACGGCCACAATGCCCTGCACGTACTGCTGACCGGCGAAACCGAAGGCTACTACGCCGATTACCAGGAACGCCCCATCGAACAACTGGCCCGCTGCCTCGCCGAAGGCTTCGCCTTCCAGGGCCAGCTCACTCGCCATGGCGTGCCACGGGGCGAGCCCAGCGGGCACCTGGCACCCAGCGCGTTCGTGCTGTTCCTGCAGAACCACGACCAGGTCGGCAACCGCGCCCTGGGCGAGCGCCTGACCCGCCTGTGCCCGCCACAGGCCTTGCGTGCCGCCACCGCGTTGTTGCTGCTGGCGCCCATGATTCCGCTGCTGTTCATGGGTGACGACGACGGCAGCCGCGAGCCGTTCCTGTTCTTCACCGACTTCCACGACGAACTGGCCGACGCCGTGCGCGAAGGCCGACGCGGCGAGTTCACCCATTTCAGCGCCTTCACCGACCCACGGCAGCGCGAGCGAATCCCCGACCCCAACGCCACCGCCACCTTCGAGGCCTCCCGGCCCCGGCCCCAGGAAGTACTCGCCGGCTGGCACGGCCTGTACCAGCAACTGCTCGACCTGCGCAGGCGCCACATCATCCCGCGCCTGCCCGGTACCCGCGCCCTGGGCGCCGACACGCTGGGCGACAAGGCCCTGACCAGCCGCTGGCGCCTGGGTGACGGCCACGTGCTGCGCATCGACCTCAACCTCGCGACGCAGGCGCAGGCGGTACAGCTGCCGCCACTGACGCGGCGCCTGTACGACAGTAGCGACAACGCCCATCCCGACTCGTCGCTGGCCGCGCACAGTTGCGTGGTCAGCCTGCTGCCCCCCGACCAGGAGACGTCATGAGCGAACAGCCCCTCCATCGCCTGGCGGCCCAGGTAGGTCTGGCCCGTGACTGGGTCGACGCCAACAACCGCCCACAGCAGGTCAGCGACGACGTGTTGCGCCAGGTGCTGCAAGGCCTGGGGCACCCGGCCCATGACCGCGCGGCCATCGAAGCCAGCCTGCGCGCCGTCGAACAGGCCGAGGACAGCGAGCACCTGCCACCCTTGCTGACCGTCGACCGCGGCCAGCCGCTCGACCTGCAACGCTACTTCAGTACCGCAAGCACCGTGCGATGCACCCTGGAGGACGGTACGCAGCGCACCTTGCAACTGGACGCCCAGGCCCGCCTGCCGGGCGAACTGCCGCTGGGTTACCACCAACTGGACATCGACGGCCGAACGTTCACCGTGGCGGTGGCGCCCGCGCGCTGCCATGCCCTGCAAGATGCCGTGAAGCAGGCGCCACCCCGCTGCTGGGGCCTGGCGGTGCAACTGTATAGCCTGCGTCGCCCCGGCGATGGCGGCTATGGCGACTGCCTGGCCCTGGAGCAACTGGCGCGCAGCGCCGCAGAACGCGGCGCCGATGCCTTGGCGATCAGCCCGATCCATGCGTTGTCGATCGTCGACCAACAGCACTACAGCCCCTACTCGCCCTCCAGCCGCCTGCTGCTCAACACCCTGTACGCCAGCCCCGCCGCCCTGCTGGGCGAGCGCGCCGTGCGCATGGCAATCGAAGCCTGCGGCCTGGAGCAGACGCTCGAAGACCTGGAACAACGCCCGCTGGTCGACTGGCCGCGCGCCGCCGACGCCCGCCTGCGCCTGCTCGAAGCGCTCTACCAGGACTTCAGCCAGGGCAATCACCCGCTGCGCGAAGACTTCGACCAGTTCCGTGCCAACGGCGGCGAAAAGCTTGAACATCACTGCCGCTTCGAGGTGCTGCAAGCCCACGCCATGGAACACGGCCTGGGCGCCGACTGGCGCAACTGGCCAGCGGCCTGGCACGACCCCTACCACCCGGAAGTCGAGGCCTTCGCCCATGCCTACCCCGCCCGCGTGGAGTTCCATGCCTTCTGCCAGTGGCTGACCGAACGCAGCCTGCAACGGGCCCAGGACGCCGCGCGCGGCAACGGCATGGCCATCGGCCTGATCGCCGACCTGGCGGTGGGCGCCGACGGTGCCGGCAGCCAGGCTTGGAGCCGCCAGGACGAACTGCTGGCCGATCTCAAGGTCGGTGCGCCCCCGGATATCCTCAACCGTTCCGGGCAGGACTGGGGCATCTGCGCATTTTCGCCCGAAGGCCTCAAGCGCAATGGTTACCGTGCCTTCATCGAGATGCTGCGGGCCAACCTGGCCCATGCCGGCGGCCTGCGTATCGACCATGTAATGGGCCTGCGCCGGTTGTGGCTGGTCCCCCGCGGCGCCAAACCCAGCGAAGGCGCCTACCTGAACTATCCGCTGGCCGACCTGCTGCGCCTTCTGGCCCTGGAATCGGTGCGCCACCAGGCGATCATCCTCGGCGAAGACCTGGGTACCGTGCCTGAAGGGCTGCGTGAACGCCTGGCCGACAAGGCCGTGCTGGGCATGCGCGTGCTGCCTTTCGAACAGGCCCCACCCGGGCACTTCACACCCATCCTCGACTGGCCCGACAACGCCCTGGCCACCACCGGCACCCATGACCTCGCGCCCCTGGCCGGCTGGCTGGCGGGCCGCGATATCGACTGGAGCCACCGCCTGAAGCTGATCGAGACCGCCGCCGAGCTGCACTGGCGGCATACCCGGGCGCTGGAGCGCGACGGCTTGCGTCGCACCCTTGAGCAGAACTACGGACCGCAAGCGGACGACAGCGCGCTGATCGACGCCGCGATCCGCTACCTCGGCCATACCCGCGCCCCGCTGGTGCTGGTGCCCCTGGAGGACCTGCTGGGTTGCGACGAGCAGTCCAACCTGCCCGGCACCACCGAGAGCCACCCCAACTGGCGGCGACGCTTCAGGACGCCAGTGCGTGACCTGCTCGACGACGAAGACGCCGCCCGCCGCCTGGAGCTGCTGGCCCAGGCCCGCGAGCAGGCCTGGGAGCGTGACCGGTGAAAGCGCTGACCGCGACACTGCGCCTGCAATTGCACAGCGACTTCACCCTCGATGACGCGGTGCCGCTGGTGCCCTACTTCGCCCGGCTGGGTATCAGCCACGTCTATGCCTCGCCAATCCTTACCGCCCGCGCAGGCTCACGCCATGGCTACGATGTAGTCGACCCGACCCGGGTCAACCCGGAACTGGGGGGCGAGGCGGCGCTGCAGCGCCTGGTGGCCGCCCTGCGCCAGCACGGCATGGGGCTGATCCTCGACACAGTGTCCAACCACATGGCCGTGGGCGGCGCCGACAACCCCTGGTGGCAGAGCCTGCTGGCCTGGGGGCGGCGCAGCCCGTACGCGAGTTTCTTCGATATCCAGTGGCACTCCAGCGACCCGCTGCTGGCCGGGCAACTGCTGCTGCCCTTCCTGGGGAGCGACTACGGCGTGGCCTTGCGCGACGGTGAGATCCCGCTGACCTTCGACGCGGATCAAGGCCTGTTCGAGGTTGCCCACCATCAACACCGTTTCCCAATCTGCCCGCCGGACTACGGGCGCATCCTCGGCCAGGCCGAGGACCGTCGCCTGCACGCCCTGGCCCAACGCTTCAGCGCCCTGCACGAAGCCGTCGAGCCGCTGGCCGACGCCCGGCCCCTGCACCGGGAGCTGGCACGCCTGGTCGCTGCCGGGGCGCGCCTCGAAGGCGCCCTCGCCGCCTTCGACAGCCGCGACGCAGCGGGCTTCAAGCGCCTGCACCTGCTGCTCGAACGCCAGGTCTACCGCCTGGCCAGCTGGCGCACCGCCGCCGACGACATCAACTGGCGGCGCTTCTTCGACATCAATGAACTGGGCGGCCTGCGGGTGGAGCGCCCGGAAGTGTTCGAAGCGACCCACGCTAAATTGTTCGAGCTGATCGAACGGGGGCTGGTGGATGGCCTGCGCATCGACCATATCGACGGCCTCGCCGACCCACGCCGCTACTGCCGCAACCTGCGGCGGCGCGTCGAGCGGCTGCTGGCCTGCCGGCCTGTGCAGGCAGCTGTCGAACATTTCCCGATCTACGTGGAGAAGATCCTCGGCGTAGGCGAACATCTGCACCGCGACTGGCTCACCGACGGCACCACGGGCTACGAGTTCATGAACCAGGTAGCGCTGTTGCAGCACGACCCCGCCGGCGAAGCCCCGTTGAGCGACCTGTGGCGTGATGTCAGCGAGCGCCCCGACTTCCCCGACGAAGTGCGCGAAGCCCGCCACCTGGTGCTCAACGCCAGCCTGGCCGGTGACTGCGAGTCGGTGGCCCAGGCCCTGCTGCAGGTGGCCCGCGACGACCTGATGACCCGCGACCTCACCCTGGGGGCCATCCGTCGCGCATTGCAAGCACTGGTCGAGCACTATCCGGTCTACCGCACCTACATCCATGCCGGGGGCCGCCCCACCGAAGACGAAGCATTCTTCCAGCAGGCACTGGCCGGCGCGCGCCGATCACTGGGTGAAGCCGACTGGCCGTTGCTCGATCACCTGGAGCAGTGGCTCGGCGGACAGCCCTGGCGCCAGCTACCACTTGGCCGCCCCCGCAAGCATCGGCGCCACGCCTGCGTACGCTTTCAGCAATTGACCGCGCCGAGCGCCGCCAAGGCGGTGGAGGACACCGCGTTCTACCGCTCCGGCCGCTTGCTGTCGCGCAATGATGTCGGCTTCGACGCCGAACGTTTCAGCGCCGATCCCTCCTGGTTCCACAACGAGGTACAACGCCGCCTGCGCGACTTCCCCGACAACCTGCTGGCCACCGCCACCCACGACCACAAGCGTGGCGAGGACTGCCGCGCCCGCCTGGCGGTGCTCAGCGAGCACGGGCCATGGCTGGCCAGCCGCTGCGAACACTGGCGCGAGTTGGCCACGCCCTTGCGCACGGCGTTGGAAGATGGCGCCGCCCCCAGTCCGGGCGATGAGCTGATGCTGTACCAGACCCTGCTCGGCAGTTGGCCATTGGACCTCGACCTGCACGACGCCGCGGCTCTGCGCGCCTACGCCGAACGCATTCGCCAGTGGCAACGCAAGGCGCTGCGCGAAGCCAAGTTGCACAGCAGCTGGGCGGCGCCCAACGACGCCTATGAACAGGCCTGCGCCGACTATGTCGATGGCCTGTTGCTGAACACCGAGAACCAGCAACTGCGCCAATCCCTGCACAACGCCGCGCGCCGCCTCGATTGCCCCGGCGCCCTCAATGGCCTGGCCCAGTGCCTGCTACGCATGACCACCCCCGGCGTGCCCGACCTCTACCAAGGCAACGAGTACTGGGACCTGTCACTGGTCGACCCGGACAACCGCCGCCCGGTGGACTACGCTGCACGGCGGGCCAGCCTGGACGGCAGCACGACGCCGGCCGAGCTGCTCGCCCACTGGCGCGATGGGCGCATCAAGCAGGCCTTGCTCGCGCGGGTACTGGATTGCCGCCAGGCCCACCCCGAACTGTTCCAGCGTGGCGCCTACCTGCCGCTCACCGTGCACGGCCGCCATGCTGACCAGGTGTTCGCCTTCGCCCGCCTGGGCGAAGGCGAACGCGCTGTCATCGTCGTACCGAGGCTGGCCAGCGCCCTGCTGGGCAACGCCCCGACCCCCTTGATCCCGGCGCAGAACTGGGACGATACCCGGCTGACCTTGCCGTTCGCCTTGTCGCCTGCCAACTGTTCGGGACTTTTCGCCAGTGCCGCGGTCCCCCCTTCAAGGGAGCTGTTGTTGAGCACCGCACTGGCAGAGTTTCCGGTCAATGTGTTGATTGATCATGCCTAACTGCATTCAGGAGTGTCGTGATGAGTGTCGATGAAAAACGTATTCGCGAATTCGCCTATCAGATCTGGGAGTCGGAGGGTAAGCCGGCCGGCCAGGAAGACCGCCATTGGGACATGGCGCGCAAGCTCGCCGAGGCCGAATCGTTGGCGCCTAAAGTCGCGCCACGCAAGAAGGCGGCCGCCAAGCCGAAGGTAGCGCCGGTGGAGAAACCTGCTGCCGTCAAGAAGCCTCGGGCAGTGAAGAAGCCAACGGCGGGCTGACACCTGCACCGGCCTCTTCGCGGGCAGGCCCGCTGTGACAGGTGCGCGCTGCTCTCCTGACACAGCGGGTTTACCCGCGAAGAGGCCAGTATTGCCACCCAAGCTTTCCCCCGCACCACGAGGACCGCCATGAGCCCCCGCGCCCCGAAGAAAACCCGCTCCGTCGCCCCGTCGCGCATCCGCGAAGGCCTGCCCTTCCCGCTCGGCGCCACCTGGGACGGCCTGGGGGTCAACTTCGCCCTGTTCTCGGCCAATGCCAGCAAGGTCGAACTGTGCCTGTTCGACGCCACCGGCGAACACGAGCTCGAGCGCATCGAGCTGCCCGAGTACACCGACGAGACCTACCACGGCTACCTGCCGGACGCCCATCCTGGCCTGGTCTATGGCTACCGCGTGCACGGCCCGTACGACCCGGCCAACGGCCATCGCTTCAACCCCAACAAGCTGCTGATCGACCCCTACGCCAAGCAACTGGTGGGCACGCTGAAATGGTCCGAGGCGCTGTTCGGCTACACCATCGGCCACCCCGACGGCGACCTGTCATTCGATGAGCGCGACAGCGCGCCCTTCGTGCCCAAGTGCAAGGTGATCGACCCGGCCTTCACCTGGGGCCGCGACCAGCGCGTGCTGATCCCCTGGGAGCGCACGATCCTCTACGAGGCCCACACCCGCGGCATCAGCATGCGCCACCCCGCCGTGCCAGAGGACTTGCGCGGCACCTTCGCCGGCCTTGCCAACGACGAACTGCTCGGCCACATCAAGGCACTTGGGGTGTCGAGCATCGAGCTGCTGCCGATCCACGCCTTCGTCAACGACCAGCATCTGCTGGACAAGGGCCTGAACAACTACTGGGGCTACAACAGCATCGCCTTCTTCGCCCCCCACCCGCGCTACCTGGCCAGCGGCAAGATCGCCGAGTTCAAGGAGATGGTCGCCCACCTGCACGACGCCGGGCTCGAGGTGATCCTCGACGTGGTCTACAACCACACCGCCGAAGGCAACGAGCGCGGCCCGACGCTGTCGATGCGCGGCATCGACAACGCCTCGTACTACCGCCTGATGCCCGACGACAAGCGCTTCTACATCAACGACTCCGGCACCGGCAACACCCTGGACCTCAGCCACCCCTGCGTGCTGCAACTGGTCACCGACTCACTGCGTTACTGGGCCGGCGAAATGCACGTGGATGGTTTCCGCTTCGACCTGGCGACCATCCTTGGCCGCTACCACGACGGCTACAGCGAGCGCCACGGCTTCCTCGTCGCCTGCCGCCAGGACCCGATGCTCAGCCAGGTCAAGCTGATCGCCGAACCCTGGGACTGCGGCCCCGGCGGGTACCAGGTGGGCAACTTCGCCCCCGGCTGGGCGGAGTGGAACGACCGCTTCCGCGACACCGTGCGCGGTTTCTGGAAGGGCGACGAAGGCATGCTCGCCGACTTCGCCGCGCGCATCACCGCCTCGGGCGACCTGTTCAACAACCGCGGCCGGCGCCCCTACGCCTCGGTCAACTTCGTCACCGCCCACGACGGTTTCACCCTGCGCGACCTGGTTTCGTACAACGAGAAACACAACGAGGACAACGACGAGGACAACCAGGACGGCACCCCCAACAACCTGTCGTGGAACTGCGGCGTGGAAGGCCCCACGCACGACCCGCAGATCAACGCCCTGCGCATGCGCCAGATGCGCAACTTCTTCGCCACCCTCCTGCTGGCCCAGGGCACGCCGATGATCGTCGCCGGCGACGAATTCAGCCGTACCCAGCACGGCAACAACAATGCCTACTGCCAGGACAGCGAAATCGGCTGGGTGAACTGGGAACTGGACCAGGAAGGCAAGGAATTGCTGGCCTTCGTCAAGCGCCTGACCCGGCTGCGTCTGGCCTACCCGATCCTGCGCCGCTCGCGTTTCCTGGTCGGCGACTACAACGAGGCGATCGGTGTCAAGGACGTGACCTGGCTCGCCCCCGACGGCGAGGAGATGACCGTCGAGCAGTGGGAAGACCCGCACGGGCGCTGCCTGGGCATGTTGATGGACGGTCGCGCCCAGGCCAGCGGCATCGCCCGGCCCGGCGCCGAAGCGACGCTGCTGCTGATCGTCAACGCCTACCACGACGTGGTGCCATTCAAGCTACCGACGGTGCCGCAGGGCGACTACTGGAGTTGCCTGGTGGACACCGACCGGCCGGAGATGCGCAAGCCGCAGCACCTGCAGTTCGAGACGGTGTTCGAGGTCAAGGGGCGGTCGTTGTTGTTGATGGCGCTGCAGCGTGAGGAGGAGTGAGCCGACGGATGTGCTTGTCGCTAGCCTTGCAGTGTTCTTGAGATCGAGCGCCGCGCGGCGCATCGCGGATGAATCCGCTCCTACAAGCAAGTGGGGCGACCGCGGCTCCAGCCGAAAAACCGTGGGACGGTCCCTGCGGCATGACTGGCCCTAAACAAAATCTGTAGGAGCGGATTCATCCGCGATGCGCCGCGCCGGCGGCGCTCGCTCTCATAGACGATGCAACTCTACCGTCGAACACCTGAAAAACATCGACGCTAGCAACGATTCGGCATAGCGCGGGAACGGCAAATCACCATTGTCGATATGCCGATTTAAAAAATGCCAAAAATCAAACAGTTGCATTGATAAACGAACCTTTACCACGCCATTCACGCTTTCTTGACGCAAGCCCCGTCCTCTCCTTAGCTGAACAGTAATCAGCAGACGTAAAAACTCGTGCCGGGCCTCTAGCTCGCGCCTTCGTGCGCGCCCTTCGAGGCTGGCGCGCCGGCTTTGGTCGCCCTGTTTTTGACGTACAGCACGTGACATAAGGCCTGCTCTGCGGTTGCCCCACGCGCTGTCCCTCAACCCTCAACAGGAGATCCGCCATGAAAAGCACCTCGAATCCCTCGCGTTTCGATGTCTTTTTCTACGCGGTTTCCACGTCGCTGCTTCTGGCAACCCCGGTGGAAACCTTCGCTTTCGAAGCGCAGGAAGGCGAGCCCTTCGCCCGCTTTCTCGAGCAGGCCGAGGTGCCGCGACTATCCCTGGACCCGTTAAACGCCAGCGGCCTCAACCAGGGCCTGCTCAACGCCTTCTCCGAGCGCATGGGCGAACGCCACAGCCTGGCGACGCCGGATACCATCGCCAGCCAGTGGGCGCAGTTCTTCCCCGGCGCACCGCGCATTGGCGCCCAGGCGCCGGCGCAACTGGAAGCCCCCAGCCAGCAACTGATGATCGGCCCGGACCTGTTCGTGCGCGAGGCCAGCGACGGCAGCGTGCACCGCGCGGGGATCTTCATGGGGCACAACAACCTGCAGAGCAGTTTCAACGGCATGCGCCCCCTGCTGGGTGACAAGCAGCGCGACGCGGTCAACCTCAGCGGCGAGAGCCTGGGCGTTTACTGGAGCATGACCCACGAGCAGGGCTGGCACGTGGATGCGGTGGCCATGGGCACGCGCATCGACGTCAACGGCCGCTCCCAGGCCGGCGAACGGGTCGATGACAGCGGCCATGCGATGACCTTCTCGGTGGAAGGCGGCTACCCCATCGGGTTGGGTGGCGGCTGGGTGATCGAACCCCAGGCGCAGTTGATCAACCAGCAGTTCTTCCCCGGCAACCAGGCCCAGGAAGAAACCCTGCAAGCCTTCGACAGCCAGCCCACCTGGAGCGGTCGGGTCGGTGCCAAGCTGTCGGCGCGCTACGAAGTCAGCGGCATGCCCATCGAACCCTACGTGCGCACCAACGTCTGGCATGACTTCAGCAACACCGACGCGGTGAAGCTGGACCAGGTGGACAAGATCTCCAGCTCGCGCAGCGCCACCACGGTGGAATTGGGGTTAGGGCTGGTGGCGCGGGTCACGCCCAATGTGGCGCTGTTCGTCAGCGCCGACTACAGCAGCGATGTGGATGACAACGACCTGAATGGGTTGATCGGCAGCCTGGGCGTTCGGATGCGCTGGTAGCGCTATTCGCCGGCAAGGCCGGCTCCTACCTGGACCCTGTAGGAGCCGTCCTTGCCGGCGAACAGCGGTGGTACGGGCTATGCCGGCTTCATCACCAACACCCCCAACGGCGGCAGGTTCAGCGCCAACGACAAAGGCTGCCCATGGCTGGCGACTTCATCGGCCACCACCGCCCCGAGATTGCCCACGTTCGACCCCGCATACAGCTCGGCATCGCTATTGAGCAACTCCGCCCACCGCGCGCCGAACGGCACGCCAATGCGGTACCCCTCCCGCGGCACCGGGGTGAAGTTGGCCACCACCAGCAGCGGCTCGCCCTGGCTGCTCCAGCGCAACCAGGCATACACGCTGTTGTGCGCGTCGTCGCCGATCAGCCACTGGAAGCCCTGGGGCTGGCAGTCCTGCTCGTGCAGCGCCGGCAGCTCGCGGTACAGCCGGTTGAGGTCGGCCACCAGCTTCTGCACGCCCTGGTGCTCGGAATACTGCAGCAGGTACCAGTCCAGCTGCTGGTCATGGTTCCACTCGCGCCATTGGCCGAACTCGCAGCCCATGAACAGCAGCTTCTTGCCCGGGTGGGTCCACATGAAGGTCAGGTAGGCGCGCAGGTTGGCGAACTTCTGCCAGCGGTCGCCGGGCATCTTGTCGATCAGCGAGTGCTTGCCGTGCACCACCTCGTCGTGGGAGATGGGCAGGATGAAATGCTCGGAGTAGGCGTAGATCAGCCCGAAGCTCATTTCGTTGTGGTGGTAGGTGCGGTGGATCGGGTCGTTCTGAATGTAGTGCAACGTGTCGTGCATCCAGCCCATGTTCCACTTGTAGGCGAACCCCAGCCCACCCTGCTGCACCGGCTGGCTGACGCCGGGCCAGGCGGTGGACTCCTCGGCGATGATCAGCGCGCCCGGCGCTTCATGGGCGGCGACGCTGTTGAGGTGGCGGATGAAGTCGATGGCCTCGAGGTTCTCGCGCCCGCCATGGCGGTTGGGCACCCATTCACCGGCCTTGCGCGAGTAGTCGCGGTAGAGCATCGACGCCACCGCGTCGACGCGCAGGCCGTCGATATGGAAGTGCTTGAGCCAGTGCAGCGCCGAGGCCAGCATGAAGCCGCGCACTTCGTTGCGGCCAAGGTTGTAGATCAGCGTGTTCCAGTCCTGGTGAAAGCCCTCCAGCGGGTTGTCGTACTCATACAACGCAGTGCCGTCGAAACGCGCCAGGCCGTGCTCGTCGGTGGGGAAATGCGCCGGCACCCAGTCAAGGATCACGCCGATGCCGCCCTGATGGCAGGCGTCGACGAACGCGGCGAAATCCTCGGCGCTGCCGTAGCGCGAGGTGGGCGCGAACAGCGACAGCGGCTGGTAGCCCCAGGAGCCGCCGAACGGGTGCTCCATGATCGGCATCAGCTCGATGTGGGTGAAGCCCAGTTCCTGAACATAGGGGACAAGGCGGTCGGCCAGTTCGCGCCAGTTGTAGAAGCGCGCGACTTCGCCAGCATCGTCCAGCTCGCAGCGCCAGGAGCCGGCATGCAGCTCGTAGATCGACAGCGGCGCGTTGTAGGCGTGGCGCTGGGCACGCTGCGCCATCCAGCCATGATCGCGCCACTCGTGGACCAGCGCCCCGGCCACCTTCGACGCGGTGCTGGGCGGCAGTTCGGTGGCGCGGGCCAGGGGGTCGGCCTTCAATGGCAACACACCGTCCTGGCCGAGCACTTCGAACTTGTAGGTTTCCCCCACACCAAGCCGGGGCACGAACAGCTCCCACACCCCAGCGCTGTGACGCAGGCGCATGGGGTGGCGCCGGCCATCCCAGTTGTTGAAGTCGCCGACCACGGACACCCGCCGGGCGTTGGGTGCCCATACCGAGAAACACACGCCGTCGATACCGTCGACCTGGATGGGCTGAGCGCCGAAGCGCCCGGACAGGTCGCGGTGATTGCCCTCGGCGAACAGGTACATGTCCATGTCGCCCAACTGCGGACCAAAGCTGTAGGGGTCCTCGGTGACCTGCTCGCCACCGGCCCAGCCGATCTGCAGCAGGTAAGGGATCGCTTGGTCCAGGTGCGCGGTGTACAGGCCCGGCAGGCTGGCCGGTTGCATGTCGACGAGCACTTGCTCGTCGTGGCGCGCCAGCACGCGCACGCTCAGGGCGTTGGGCAGGAAGGCACGGATCAACTGACCGCCCGCACCATCGGAGTGCGGGCCGAGTACGGCGAACGGGTCGGCGTGCTCGGCGCAGGCCAGGGCATCCAGGTCCCGTTGCCGAAGGCCGCCGTTGTCACGCATGGTTGCATTCATCTCACTGCCCCTTTTCATAGGTTCTTGAACATGCCCCTGTAGGAGCGGCTTCAGCCGCGATCACCCGCGAAGCGGGTGCCAGACATCGCGCTGCCTTCATCGCGGCTGAAGCCGCTCCTACTCAACCCATGCAGCCCATGCAAAGGCACGGCCAGCCAGCCCGGCCGGTTCTCGGCTTCGTAGGTGATTTCGTAAGCGGCCTTCTCCAGGCAGAACAGTTCCAGTGCCGCGCGCTCCCCTTCCGCCTGCTGCCAGGCATGGGGCATGGCCGCGGTGGCCAGGCCATAGGCTTCGACGAAGGCATGACGCGACTGATGCAGGTACTGCCGGGCGACCCGCTGACGGGCCTGGCGCGCCGCGTCGGAAAGGTCGACCGCCGAGGCGCTGCGCAGGATCATCGCAGCAGCATAGTCGAAGGAGCGCAACACGCCGCTGACATCCTTGTACGGGCTGTGCCGGGCCCGGCGCTGGTCCAGCGGGCGCGACGGCTCGCCCTCGAAATCGATCAAATAGGCATCGCCCTGGACCACCAGCACCTGGCCCAGGTGCAAGTCGCCATGCACGCGCATCAGCACACCGCCCTGGGCTTGCCGGGCGAGGTTGTCGATATGCTGGGCAAGGCCTTCGCGCTGTTGCAGCAGTTCGTCGACCAGCGTCTGGCTGTCGCCGTCCAGCGCGGCGCGGTGCTCGGCCAGCAGGTCGAGGGCATGGTTGAGCTCGGCGTTGATCTGGCGGCTCCAGCGCTGGCTATCCTGTTCATCGCTTGCCCGTGGCTGGAAGGCCGGATCCTCGGTCGGCGCGGCCAGCAGCAGGTGCATCTCGCCCAGGCGCTGCCCAAGCAAGGCGGCGAAACCGGTGAGCTCGGCCAGGGCATCGGTGTGCGCGTCCGCCTCGCCAGTGGTGGGCTCCATCTGGTCGCGGATGGCCCGCTCCAGGGTGTTCTGGGTCCAGCCCCAGGCATCGCCCTGGTTGCTCAGGTAACCCTGGGCGATCATCAGCAGGTGCGGCTCGCCCGCCGCGTCCACCCGGCTGACCCAGGCCAGCAGCGGCGAGATGTTGGCAAAGCCTGCGGCGGTGAGGTAGGCGCTCATTTCCAGCTCCGGGTGAATGCCCGGGTTGACCCGGCGGATCAACTTGAGTACCAGGCTGCCGCCCACCACCACCGAGCTGTTGGATTGCTCGGCACCGAGGTAACGCACTTCGCTTTCGTCATCGATGCCCAGTGCGGCCAGTTGTGGCGTGCCGGTGAAACGCAGCTCGCCCAAGCCATCAGCACAGGGCAGCCGGGTGTTGCCCTGGCAGGCCTGCAACACCGCACGGACAAAAGGCTCCAGCACGAAGGCATCGGTGATCAGGCCCACCTGCCGCCCGCGCCGCACCCGCGACAGCGCCAGCTGCTGGGGTGGCGCGGCATGGATCTGCTCCTCCGGCAGCAGGCCGAACGGCAACTGGTAATGGCTGACCACACCAGCGCTGTGCACCTCAAGCTGGGCAAGCAGCGTCGGCAATGTGGCCGTGGCGAAGCGCACACCGTAGTGCAAGCGCACCTGGTCGATCGGCCCTTCCTTGCCGGCGAACCAGCGCCGCTTGGGCAAGTACTGCGGCAGGATCGATTGCTCCAGGGCGTCGCGTGAAGGCGCTTCGAGCAGTTCCTCCAAGCGCTTGCGCAGCACCAGGGTGGTCAGTTCGGGCAACCCTTCGCTGGGCTGGAGATGCCAGCTGGGCATGCGGTCGTGGGCCGCCAGCAGGAACCAGTAGAACCCATAGGGCGGCAAGGTGAGCAGGAACGGCAACTGGCCGATGGGTGGGAAGGCACTGCCCCCGAGCATCTCCACCGGAACCTTGTCGGCGTACTGCGACAACTCCAGCTCTGCCGCCTGGGCGGTGCGCGAGACATTGGCCACGCACAGCACGATCTCGTTGCTGCCGTTGGCGTCGGTGTATTCGCGCAGGTAGGCGAGGATGCGCCGGTTGCTCGGGCTGAGCATCTTCATGCTGCCCCGGCCAAAGGCCTTCTGCTGGCTGCGCACCGCCAGCAGGCGGCGGTTCCAGTTGAGCAGCGAGTGGGGATCGTGGGCCTGGGCCTCGACGTTGATGGTCTGGTAGCCGTACAGCGGGTCCATGATCGGCGGCAGCACCAGGCGCTGCGGGTCGGCCCGGGAGAACCCGCCGTTGCGGTCCGGCGACCATTGCATGGGGGTGCGCACGCCATCGCGGTCGCCCAGGTAGATGTTGTCGCCCATGCCCAGTTCGTCGCCGTAGTACAGGGTCGGGGTGCCGGGCATCGACAGCAGCAGGCTGGTGAGCAGCTCGATACGCCGACGGTCGCGTTGCAGCAGTGGCGCCAGGCGCCGGCGAATGCCGAGGTTGATGCGTGCGCGGCGGTCTTCGGCGTAGTAGTTCCACAGGTAGTCGCGCTCGCGGTCGGTGACCATTTCCAGGGTGAGTTCATCGTGGTTGCGCAGGAAGATCGCCCACTGGCAGTTGGCCGGGATGTCCGGGGTCTGGCGCAGGATGTCGGTAATCGGAAAGCGGTCTTCCATGGCCAGGGCCATGTACATGCGCGGCATCAGCGGAAAGTGGAAGGCCATGTGGCATTCGTCACCGTCACCTTCGCCAAAGTACGGCCGGGTGTCCTCCGGCCACTGGTTGGCCTCGGCCAGCAGCATGCGATCGGGGTAGTTGGCGTCGATCTCGGCGCGGATCGCCTTGAGCACTGCATGGGTTTCGGGGAGGTTCTCGTTATGGGTGCCATCGCGCTCGATCAGGTAGGGGATGGCGTCCAGGCGCAGGCCGTCGACACCGATGTCGAGCCAGAAGCGCATGACGCCTATCACCGCTTTCAGTACTTGCGGGTTGTCGAAGTTCAGGTCCGGCTGGTGCGAGTAGAAACGGTGCCAGAAGTACTGGCCGGCGACCGGGTCCCAGGTCCAGTTGGACTTCTCGGTGTCGAGGAAGATGATCCGCGTGCCGTCGTATTTCTGGTCGTCGTCGGACCACACGTAGAAGTCCCGCGCCTTGCTGCCGCGCTTGGCGTGGCGGGCCTTCTGGAACCAGGGGTGCTGGTCGGAGGTGTGGTTGATGACCAGTTCGGTGATCACCCGCAGGCCACGTTTGTGGGCCTCGGCGATGAAGCGTTTGGCGTCGGCCATGCTGCCGTAGTCCGGGTGCACCGCCTTGTATTCGGCGATGTCGTAGCCGTCATCGCGCCGGGGCGAAGGGTAGAACGGCAGCAGCCAGAGGGTGTTGACGCCCAGTTCGGCGATGTAGTCGAGCTTGCCGATCAGCCCCGCAAAGTCGCCGATGCCGTCGTTGTTCGAATCGAAGAACGATTTGACGTGCAACTGGTAGATCACCGCATCCTTGTACCACAGCGGATCGTCGATGAAAGCTGCCGGGCGGGAATGCTTGGCCATGTGCGACTCCTTTCTGTTCGGGTTGCTGTATCGGGGCTGCCTTGCAGCCCATCGCCGGCAAGCCGGCTCCTACAGGTACCGCGCGCCCTTGTCGACGATGGGCCGCGAAGCGAGCCTATCGGGTACGCTCGATGCGCCAGATACCGAACGGCTGTTGCCAGGGCTCGATGCGCATCCACTGGGTCTTGCCGTGCCAGGTCCAGCGGTGGCCGTTCATCAGGTCCTCGCCCTGGGTGTCGGCGTTGTCGTCCAGCCCCAGCTCCCATAGCGGCAGTTCGAAACTGGCTTCCTGGGCGTTGTAGGGGTCGAGGCTGATGGCGACGAGGATGACGTTGTCGCGTGCGGGGGTGCGCTTGGCGAAGTAGAGGATGTTGTCGTTCCAGCAGTTGAGGAACACAACCCCCAGGTGTGTCTGCAACGCGCGATTCTGCCGGCGGATGCGGTTGAGCTGGGCGATCTCGGCGACGATGTTGCCCGGCTGGTTGAAGTCGCGCGGGCGAATCTCGTACTTCTCCGAATCCAGGTACTCCTCCCTGCCTGGCAACGGTGTGCCCTCGCACAGTTCGAAGCCCGAATACATGCCCCACAACCCCGAGCCCATGGTCGCCAGGGCGGCGCGGATGAGAAAGCCCGGGCGGCCGGAGGTGTGCAGGAAGAACGGGTTGATGTCCGGCGTGTTGACGAAGAAGTTCGGCCGGTAGCACTGGCTCCAGGGCGGCTGGTTCAGTTGCTCGAAGTATTCGCGCAGCTCCTGCTTGCTGTTGCGCCAGGTGAAGTAGGTGTAGCTCTGGGCATAGCCGACCTTGCCCAGGCGCGCCATCATCGCCGGGCGGGTGAAGGCTTCGGCGAGGAAGATGACGTCGGGGTACTGGCCGCGCACATTGGCGATCAGCCATTGCCAGAACGGCAGCGGCTTGGTGTGCGGGTTGTCGACGCGGAACGTCCTGACCCCCTCTTGCACCCAGCCGACCACCACGTCACGCAGGGCCAGCCACAGCGACGGCACGGCCTCGGGGGCGTAGAAGTCGACATTGACGATGTCCTGGTACTTCTTCGGCGGGTTCTCGGCGTAACGGATGGTACCGTCGGGGCGCCAGCTGAACCAGCCCGGGTGCTCGGTCAGCCAGGGGTGGTCCTGGGAGCACTGGATGGCGAAGTCCAGGGCGATCTCCAGGCCGTGCTCGGCGGCCGCGGCCACCAGCCGGCGGAAGTCCTCGCGGCTGCCCAACTGCGGGTGGATGGCGTCGTGGCCACCCTCGGGGCTACCAATGGCGTAGGGGCTGCCAGGGTCGCCGGGCTCGGCCTGGAGCGCATTGTTGCGGCCCTTGCGGTGCTTCATGCCGATCGGGTGGATGGGCGGGAAGTACAACACATCGAACCCCATGTCGCGGATCATCGGCAGGCGCTGGTGCACAGCGTCGAAGGTGCCGTGACGCTGTGGGTCGTCGGTGATCGAACGCGGGAACAGCTCGTACCAACTGGCGAATAACGCCGCCTCGCGGTCGACATCCACGGGGTACTCGGGGCTATGGGTCAGGTAGCCGCGGTGCTCGGCCTCGCCCATCAGCCGCGCGGCGTCGGGGTGCAGCAGCAGTGCCACCTGGTCGTCCACTGGCAGCTCGGGCAAGCGTTGGCACAATTGCCCGAGCTGCTCGCGCAAGGCACCGTCGCTGCGCTCGATGCCCTTGCCCAGCAACAGGCGGCCCTCTTCCAGTTCCAGGCACACATCCACGCCAGCAGCGTATTTCTTTTCCAGGTCATGGCAATAGGTGGCGAAAGGGTCGATCCAGGCCTGGATATTGAACACGTGCAGGCCCAGGTCGGTGGGGGTGAACGCGGCCAGCCACAGGTCGTTGCC
This sequence comes from Pseudomonas entomophila, assembly GCF_023277925.1. Taxonomy (NCBI): domain Bacteria; kingdom Pseudomonadati; phylum Pseudomonadota; class Gammaproteobacteria; order Pseudomonadales; family Pseudomonadaceae; genus Pseudomonas; species Pseudomonas entomophila. The sequence goes on along the minus strand of NZ_CP063832.1, from coordinate 800,632 downwards.
TGGCGAGTGCATGGCCACGCAGTGCCAGCGTCGGCTATGGGCCTGCCGCCAGTGCAGCGTGACGGCCAGACGATCATGGCCATCGCTGTAGACCTTGGCGCTGACGTCGACCTTCTGCCCACGCACCGCCTTTATTGCGAAGGCACCGGCGTCGAGCACCGGGCTTACATCCTCGATCACGATGCGCGGCGCCAGCAACGCTTGCGACAGGCTGATGGCCTGCTCCGGGTGATCGTTGGCCGTGGGCCCGCTTTCGAAGGGCTCGTTACCTGACATCGCACGCGCTCCGTTTGGCTGGTGGCGGTATGGGTTCAGAGCCGTGCTGGCGCGCGGGGGTTCAAAAAAAATGAGCGAATGACGGTGGCCAGGGTCGAAGCCTGCACTACCTCTTCATTCACCGCGCGAGGTCAGGCCATGAACATTCCCATTCCACCGGAGACACCCGACCCGAACATCGACGACCCGACGTTGCCGCCGCCGGCTCCTGAACAAGACCCGGACGAGCTGCCGATCAAACCGACCGTGCCGCCGACCGTGGGTGATCCACCCAGCGAGGAGCCTCCGGTGAAAGGGCAAGGATAGCCAAGACTGGCCAGATGAGTGGCCGCTACGGGCAGCCTGCCGGGCGATCTCCTACACTGGTTGTGATTGCTTCTGACTTGAGGAGCTACTCATGGACGATCATGATTCCGGCAAGGCGCCCGGGTTCTGGCAGATGCTGCAAAGCGTGCTGGCGGCGGCGTTTGGGGTGCAGAGCGGCAAGAACCGGGCGCGGGATTTCACCTATGGCAAGGCCAGTCATTTCATCGTGATGGGGACGGTGTTTACCCTGCTGTTCATTTTCGTGTTGATTGGGTTGGTGCAGTTGGCGATGCATTTGACGGCGCGGTGATTGGCGCGGCCAGGGGCTTGGCGATAGCCTTGCAGCGTGCTTGAGATCGAGCGCCGCCCGCGCGGCGCTCGATCTTGAAGGCACTGCAAATCACCAGCGGATCAAACAACCACCACAGGAATATCTCCGCCCTTCCCGTCCCGCCGCTCGCTCATCCAGTCATTGACCTTCTGCCCGAACTCAGCCGGCGCCTTGCGCCCGAACCGGCGCGCCAGGTCGAGAATGGTCTGTTGCGCCAGGGCCTCCTCCATGCGCTTCTGCGCCCCCAGCATCACCGCATGGATCGCGCAGGTGCCCTCGGTCGCCCACCCCGGCGCCGAGCCCTCGAACACCGCGCAGCGCTCGCGGATCTCCCGGCAATCGAAAATCTTCTTCACCCCATCGATGGCCGTGACGATATCCAGCACGGTGATCTCGTCCGACGGCCGCGCCAGGCGAAAGCCGCCGCGCACGCCCTCGGTGGCCACCACCAGCCCGGCCCGGGCCAGCTTGGTGAACACCTTGGCCAGGTACTCCTGGGGCACCCCCTGCAGCTCGGCCAGGTCGCGCACGCTGGCCTCGCGGCTGTTCCCGCGCTCGTCCACCAGGAACAACAGGCAATGAATGCCGTACTCGACGCCGGCACTGTAAAGCGACATGTCAATCTCCGACTTAATTTGTCGCAAATAGTACGCCTTCCAACACGTTCAAGCAAAGCCACCCCACGCCGTCCGTCGTTCGCCAAAAAAATCTTGAGCCCCCGTAAGCCTTCAATCACGCCGTTTGCGACAGGTTCCAGCGGCGTCATCGGCAGGGTCGGATGGAAAAAACACTTGCCCTGCATAACTACGATCAATACAGTCGTAGTTATTCGCCAGCTAGCCAAACCCTGACCGAAGCCCCTTTCCCACCCTTGCGGAGTACCCACATGACGTCCCATATCCTGATCATTGGTGCCGGCTTTGCCGGTGTCTGGAGCGCCCTGAGCGCCGCCCGTCTGCTCGACCAGGCCCAACGTGGCGACGTGCACATCAGCGTGCTCGCTCCGCAACCGGAACTGCGTATCCGCCCACGCTTCTACGAGGCCGACGTGCACACCTTGATGGCCCCGGTGGGCGAACTGCTCGACGCGGTCGGGGTCGAGTTCATCCAGGGCAACGCCGAGCACATCGACAGCGCCGCACGCCAGGTCGGCTACCTCGACGGCAACGGCCAGCGCCAGCAGCTCGGTTATGACCGCCTGATCCTCGCCGCCGGCAGCCAGGTCGCCCGCCCCGCCGTGCCGGGCCTGGCCGAGCACACCTTCGATGTCGACCAGATGGAGGCGGCCATGCGCCTGGAGCAGCACCTGGTCGCCCTGGCCAGGCAACCCGCCTCCCCCGCGCGCAACACCGTGGTGGTCTGTGGCGGTGGCTTCACCGGCATCGAGACCGCCACCGAGATGCCCGCCCGCCTGCGCAGCATCCTGGGTGAAGGCAATGCCCGGGTGATCCTGGTCGACCGTGGCCAGGGTATCGGCGCGGCATTGGGCGCCGGCATCACCCCATCCATCGTCGCCGCCAGCGAACAGGCTGGCGTGCAGTGGCTGACCAACACCTCGGTGGTGGCGGTCGACGCCGGTGGCGTGACCCTCGACAACGGCGAGTACATTGCCAGCAAGACGGTGATCTGGACCGTGGGTGTCAAGGCCAGCCCGCTGACCGCGCAGGTCGAGGGCGAACGCGATGGCTTCGGCCGCCTGCGGGTCGACGACCACCTGAAAGTGGTCGGCCAGGCGCACATCTACGCCACCGGCGACACCGCCTGGGCCAAGGTCGACGAACTGGGCAACCACGCCCTGATGACCTGCCAGCACGCCATCCCCATGGGCCGCCACTCGGGTAACAACGCCATGGCCGACCTGCTGGGCCTGGCACCGGTCGCCTACCGCCAGCCCAAGTACGTCACCTGCCTCGACCTGGGCGACTGGGGCGCGGCGTACAGCGAGGGCTGGGAGCGCGAACTGGTGCTCGAAGGCCAGGAAGGCAAGCACCTCAAGCGCCAGATCAACTCGGTGTGGATCTACCCGCCCGCCGCCGATCGCGAGCAAGCCTTGGCGGCCGCCGACCCGATGATCCCGATCGTGGCGTGACGCTAAAAGACAGGCCCGTCCCTCAAGTGACGGGCCTTTCTATTTCCGTCATTACATTGAATGGCTGGTCAATAATAGTGGCATTGTGGCACCATCGAAGAAAAACAATACGAAAGATGAGGACATCACACCCCCCAACGCAGTGCATCGAGAGCCTGAACGACCGAGCCCGGTAAACCCGCGCTCTTGACGCCTGCCAGCCATCGTCAAGGAGCGTTGCATGCAATTAAGGAACATGAAGATCGGCATTCGGGCAGCCAGTGTGTTCACCCTCCTCGGGATCCTGGTCCTGGCCATGGGCCTGATCGCCCTCTATGAAACCCGCAAGATGGACAGCGCCACCGAGCAGATCCGCGTCACCTGGATGCCCGCGGTCATCGCCCTGGGCGATGTCAGCACCAACCTGGGCCGTGCCCGCGCCCTCACCCTGCGCAGCGTGCTCGAGGACGACCCCGCCACCCGCCACGCCACCCTGGCCCGCATCGTCGAGGTCAACCAGCAACTCGAAGGCGACCTCAACGCCTACGAAAGCACCATCATCGCCGAGGACGACCGTGCCCTGTTCACCACGTTCATGGGCTTGAGCGAGCGTTACCACGGCCTGCAGAAAGCCATCCGCGAGGCGGCCGGCCACGACCAGATGGACGAGGCCCGGCGCCTGGTCAACGGCCCGCTGGCCGAATATGCCGACAGCATGATGAAGGCCTTGGGCGCACTGGTGGAATACAACACCCAGGGCGCCGAACAGGCTTCGTTGCGCAGTAGCGACGCTTCCGACGAGGCCTTCAGGTTGCTGATCGGCGCACTGATGGTGATCCTGCTGGCGCTGGTGGCCATCTCCACCCTGCTCACCCGCAGCATCGTGCTGCCGCTGGCTGACGCCGTGGCAGTGGCCGAGCGCGTCGCCGTGGGTGACCTGACCCGCGACATCGTGGTGACCGGCCGCGACGAACCGGCCCTGCTGCTGCGCGCCCTCGGCCAGATGCAACAGAGCCTGCGCGAGACCCTGTGCAAGATCGCCGCCTCCTCCGACCAACTCGCCTCGGCCTCGGAAGAGCTGCACACCGTCACCGAAGACACCAGCCGCGGCCTGCACCAGCAAAGCGCGGAAATCGACCAGGCCGCCACGGCGGTCAACCAGATGACCGCCGCCGTGGAAGAAGTGGCGAACAACGCGGTGAGCACGGCCGATGCCTCGCAAGGCGCCGACCAGAATACCCGCGACGGCCGCGAGCGGGTCAACCAGGCCCTGAGCTCCATCCAACTGCTGGTCGCGGACGTGACCGGCACCTCGCAGGAGATCGAACAGCTGGCCACCCGCGCCAACGAAATCAGTCAGGTGCTCGATGTGATCGGTTCAATCGCCGGGCAGACCAACCTGCTGGCCCTCAACGCCGCCATCGAAGCCGCCCGCGCCGGCGAGGCCGGGCGCGGCTTTGCCGTGGTCGCCGACGAAGTGCGCGCCCTGGCCCACCGCACCCAGCAGTCCACGGCCGAGATCGAACAGATGATCGGCGGCATCCAGACCGGCACCGAGCGCGCGGTCAGCGCCATGCACAGCAGCCAGGGCCGGGCCAGTGGCACGCTGGAGGTGGCGCAATCGGCCGGGCAGGCGCTTGAAGTGATCGCCGAGGCCATCGCCGCGATCAACCAGCGCAACCTGGTGATCGCCAGCGCCTCCGAGCAGCAGGCGCAGGTGGCGCGGGAGGTGGACCGCAACCTGGTGAACATCCGCGACCTGGCCATGCAGACCTCGGCGGGGGCCAACCAGACCAGCGCGGCGGCGCAGGATCTTTCGCGGTTGGCGGTTGAATTGAACGGGATGGTGGCGCAGTTCAAGGTTTGACGCAGCCCGTTCGCCGGCAAGCCGGCTCCTACAGCGATCCCCTGCAGGAGCCAGCCTTGCTGGCGAACCACGCTGTCAGTCATTCACCTCGATCACCCGCCCCGCCCTCACCGGCTGGCCGCGCGTCGCCAGGCAGTAATACAGCGGCACCGTCACGATCAAACCGAACACCCACGACAAATCCGCCCCTTCGACGATGTTCGAATACGGCCCCACATACAGCGACGTGTTGGCGAACGGCAACTGCACCAGGATGCCGCAGGCATAGGCGATGATTGCGTGGTGGTTGAAGCGGCCATAAACGCCACCGTCAGCACGGAAGATCGACGCAATGTCGTACTGCCCTTTCTTGATCACATAGAAGTCGATCAGGTTGATCGACGCCCACGGCACCAACACCAGCAGCAGCGCCAGGATCAGCCCGATGAACTGGCCGATGAAACCCGCCGACGCATTCAGCGCCACCAGCCCGCACCCCACCAGGATCACCGAGGCCAACACCACCCGCACCTTGATGCTCGGCGTCCACTGCGCCGCGAAGGTCTGAATCGCAGTGACGATCGACAGCACCGCGCCATACAGGTTGAGCGCGTTGTGGCTGATGATGTTGAGCAGGAACAGCACCATCAGGATCGGGCCCAGCCAACCCGTGGCCTGCTTGACCGCCTCCATCGCATCGGTGCCTTCGGGCACGCACAGCACCGCCACCGCCCCGAAACTGAAGCACAGGATGGTACCGAGGGTGGCACCGAAATAGGTGGCCCAGAACGGCCTGGCGATGCCCACTTCACGCGGCAGGTAGCGCGAATAGTCGGAGGTGTACGGCGAGAAGCTGATCTGCCAGATGGTGCCCAGCGACACGGTGGCGATGAAGCCCGACAGGTTGAAGGCCCCCCGGCTGAAGAAGTCCGCCGGCAGGTCCTGGGCGAACATCCCGATGAAGCCGGCCAGCAGCGCCGAACCCATCACCCAGGTGCCGATGCGGTTGAGGATGTGGATGAAGCGGTAGCCGATCACACCGATGGCCGTCGCGCTCAACGCGCCGATCACGATCGCCCCCGGCATCGGCACGCTCGGGGTGATGCCATGGATGGTCTTGCCGGCCAGGACGATATTGGAAATGAAGAAGCCGACATAGATCAGCGCGGTGAAGAACACGATCAGCAGCGCGCCGTAGCGGCCGAACTGGCCACGGCTCTGCACCATCTGCGGAATGCCCAACTGCGGCCCCTGCGCCGAGGCCAGGGCGATCACCACGCCGCCGGCCAGATGCCCCAGCACGATGGCGACCAGGCCCCACAACAGGTTCAGGTGGAACACCTGGATCACCATGGCGCCGGTGACGATGGGCAGTGGCGCGATGTTGGTGCTGAACCAGAGGGTGAACAGGTCGCGCGCCTTCCCGTGGCGCTCGGCGGGAGGCACGTAATCGACCGTGTGGTTTTCGACAAAGGCGTGTTGCGACGACGGTTGGGACATAGGATTTCAGCTCGAAAGGTCGTTTTTATCGTTGTAAGGAAACCGCTTGGGGCGGCCTCTCAGCTGCGCACCATATTATGGTATTCCAAGCTTTTGACAACACTGAGCCGTGCTTTTTCGGCGCAGCTGATCTGCTCCGCGCCCTCCCGCCGCACACCGTTTTCAGCAGCAAGACCAGTGAATCCGGGGACTGTGCCGTTCATCGTGTTCCGCGTTGCGTGGAAAAATTCGCTTGCAAAGCAGGTATTACGGTATACCATCAGACACGCCAACGATAAAAACCGCGGACCACCGCTGCCCTTCGAGGATCACACCATGATCGACGCAACCGTCTGCAAGCACGTCCTGGGCTCCTTCCCGTCCGGCGTCACGGTCATCACCACCCTGGACGACGACGGCTCGATCGTCGGCCTCACCGCCAGCGCCTTTTCGTCCTTGTCGATGGAGCCGCCGCTGGTGCTGTTCTGCCCCAACTACAGTTCCGACTCCTACCCTGTGCTGATCAAGAACAAGCGCTTCGCCATTCACCTGCTCTCCGGTGAGCAGCAGGCCGAAGCCTATGCGTTCGCCAGGAAGGGCAAGGACAAGGCGGCGGGTATCGACTGGACCTTGAGCGAACTGGGCAACCCGATCCTGGCCGGCGCCACCGCCGTCATCGAGTGCGAACTGTGGCGTGAATACGAAGGCGGCGACCACGCGATCATGGTCGGCAAGGTGCGCAACCTGATCGTTGCGCAAGAGGCGCCACGGCCGATGGTCTACTGCCGCGGCAAGATGGCCAGCCTGCCGGTCTTCGCCTGAGTTGCGCGGTACACCGCGTCGCCTGCTTCGCCGGCACGCCGCCCCCCACACCCAAGCCTGCCCGGCAGGCGACAACAACACGCTACGAGGAAGGCCCCATGAAATTTTCGCTGTTCGTGCACATGGAACGTTGGGATGAACAGGTCAGCCACCGCCAGCTGTTCGAAGACCTGACCGAACTGACCCTGATGGCCGAGGACGGCGGTTTCAGCACGGTGTGGATCGGCGAGCACCACGCCATGGAGTACACCATCTCACCCAGCCCGATGCCGCTTTTGGCCTACCTCGCCGCGCGCACCGAGAAGATCCGCCTGGGTGCCGGCACCATCATCGCGCCGTTCTGGAACCCGATCCGCGTGGCGGGCGAATGCGCCCTGCTCGATGTGATCAGCAACGGCCGCATGGAAGTGGGCCTGGCCCGTGGCGCCTACCAGTTCGAATTCGACCGCATGGCCGGCGGCATGCCGGCCACCGACGGCGGCAAGGCGCTGCGCGAGATGGTGCCGGTGGTGCGCAAGCTGTGGCAGGGCGACTACGCCCACGATGGCGAAGTGTACAAGTTCCCCACCGCCACCAGCGTGCCGAAGCCGTTCAACGCCGAACCGCCGATGTGGATCGCCGCCCGCGACCCCGACTCGCACAACTTCGCCGTGGCCAACGGCTGCAACGTCATGGTCACCCCCTTGATGAAGGGCGACGAGGAAGTGCTGGACCTGAAGAACAAGTTCCAGGCCGCCCTCGACAACAACCCCGGCGTGCCCCGCCCGCAACTGATGGTGCTGCGCCACACCCATGTGCACAGCCCGGCCGAGCCGGACGGCTGGAAGGTCGGTGCCCAGGCCATCTCGCGCTTCTACCGCACCTTCGATGCCTGGTTCGGCAACAAGACGGTGCCGGTCAATGGCTTCCTCGAACCCAGCCCGGAGTCGAAGTTCGCCGAGGTGCCGGCGTTCCAGCTGGAGAACATCCGCAAGAACACCATGATCGGCACGCCCGAGGAGGTCATCGCGCGCATCCGCTATTACCAGGAACTGGGGGTCGATGAGTTCAGTTTCTGGTGCGACAACAGCCTGCCCCACAGCGAGAAGAAGAAGTCGCTGGCGCTGTTCATCAAGGAAGTGGTGCCGGCGTTCGCCTGAACGCCAGGGCATGCATGGCGCCTGTGAGGTCGAGCGCGGCTTGCGCAGCGCATCGCGGATGAATCCGCTCCTACAGCAATGTGGCCATCCCCGAAATCCCCCTGCCTGTAGGAGCGGACTCATCCGCGATGCGCCGCACAGCGGCGCTCGATCGCCCAAACACCACAAAACCCGGGCCACCCGCCACCTTTCATCCCCTGCCCAGCGATTTTTCCAACCCCCTCTTGCACATCAAATATTATGGTATACCATCAGACAACAAGACTTGATCACCCTACCCAGGAGCCCCCCATGAGTTTCGAAATCCGCAAGATCGTCACCTACTCCGAAGAGACCCACATCGAAGGCGGCAAGGCCAGCGACAAGCCGGTGACCATGGTCGGCCTGGCCGTGGTGATCAAGAACCCCTGGGCCGGTCGCGGTTTCGTCGAGGACCTCAAGCCTGAAATCCGCGCCCACTGCTCCGACCTCGGCGCGCTGATGGTCGAGCGCCTGACCGCCGCCATTGGCGGCGCCGACAAGATCGAGGCCTACGGCAAGGCCGCCGTGGTCGGCGCCGACGGCGAGATCGAGCACGCCTCGGCGGTGATCCACACCCTGCGCTTTGGTAACCACTACCGTGAAGCCGTGCAGGCCAAGAGCTACCTGAGCTTCACCAACAAGCGCGGCGGCCCCGGAACCTCGATCCAGATCCCCATGATGCAGAAGGACGACGAGGGCCTGCGCTCGCACTACATCACCCTGGAAATGCAGATCGAGGACGCCCCGCGCGCCGACGAGATCGTCGTGGTGCTGGGCGCCGCCGACGGCGGCCGTCTGCACCCACGCATCGGTAACCGCTACATCGACCTGGAAGAACTGGCGGCGGAACAGGCCAACGCTCGATAACAACAACCAAGACGGGCCAGGGCGTGGCGAACTCCCCCGCCGCGCCCGACCTTCAAGGAGCGCCCTCCATGATTCAGCCAGTCGCTGAACGTACACCGGCCGGGACCAGCTACCTGGCCCTCGGCCAGGGCCACCCCGTGGTGCTGATCCACGGCGTGGGCCTGAACAAGGAAATGTGGGGCGGGCAGTTCGTGGGCCTGGCCAACGACTACCGCGTCATCGCCTACGACATGCTCGGCCACGGCCACAGCCGCGTGCCCGCCACCGACACCGCGCTGGAAGGCTACGCCGACCAACTCGCCGAACTGCTCGACCACCTGCAAGTCGCGCAAGCCACCGTGATCGGCTTCAGCATGGGCGGCCTGGTGGCCCGCGCCTTCGCCCTCAACCACCCGCAACGCCTCGAAGCGCTGGTGGTGCTCAACAGCGTGTTCAACCGCACCCCCGAGCAGAGCGCCGGGGTCATCGCCCGCGCCGCCCAGGCGCAGGCCCAAGGCCCGGACGCCAACGTCGACGCCGCGCTGGAGCGCTGGTTCAGCCGCGAGTACAAGGCCGCCAACCCGGCCCAGGTCGCCGCCATTCGCCAGGTGCTGGCCAGCAACGACCCGCAGGGCTACCACACCACCTACGCGCTGTTCGCCACACAAGACATGTACCGCGCCGATGACCTGGCCAGCATCCAGGTGCCGACGCTGATCGCCACCGGCGAGCTCGACGCCGGCTCCACCCCGGCCATGGCCCGCCAGCTCGCCGCGCGCATACCCGGCGCCCACTGCGTGGTGCTCGCCGAGCAACGGCATATGATGCCGGTGGAAGCGCCGCGCGAAGTCAACAAGATGCTGCTGGACTTCCTCAGGCAGGCCCGCACCCTCACCGAATCCGCCAAGGGGATAGTTGCATGACCCTCGTTCGTTTCCAGATGTGCATCGACGGCCAATGGCGCGATGCCCACAGCGGCAAGACCTTCGACAGCCTCGACCCGGCCACCGCCAAGGTCTGGGCGCAATTGCCCGACGCCGATGAAGCCGACGTCGAGCTGGCCGTGCAGGCCGCCCAGCGCGCCTTCGACAGCAAGGCCTGGCGCGGCCTCACTGCCACCGCCCGAGGCAAGTTGCTGCGCCGCCTGGGCGACCTGATCGGCGAAAACAAGGAGCACCTGGCCCAGCTGGAAAGCCGCGACAACGGCAAGCTGATCCGCGAGACCCGCGGCCAGGTCGGCTACCTGCCGGAGTTCTTCCACTACACCGCAGGCCTGGCCGACAAGCTCGAAGGCGGCACCCTGCCGCTGGACAAGCCCGACCTGTTCGCCTACACCGTGCACGAACCGATCGGCGTGGTGGCCGGGATCATCCCGTGGAACAGCCCGCTGTACCTCACCGCGATCAAGCTCGCCCCGGCCCTGGCCGCCGGCAACACCATCGTGCTCAAGCCCTCCGAGCACGCCTCGGCGACCATCCTCGAACTGGCCCGCCTGGCGCTGCAAGCCGGCTTCCCGGCCGGCGTGGTCAACGTGGTCACCGGCTACGGCCCCAGCACCGGCGCGGCGCTGACCCGCCACCCGCTGGTGCGCAAGATCGCCTTCACCGGCGGCGCCGCCACCGCGCGCCATGTGGTGCGCAGCAGCGCCGAGAACTTCGCCAAGCTGTCGCTGGAGCTGGGCGGCAAGTCGCCCAACATCATCTTCGCCGACGCCGACCTGGACAGCGCCGTCAACGGCGCGGTGGCCGGCATCTACGCCGCTTCCGGGCAGAGCTGCGTGGCCGGCTCGCGCCTGCTGGTGCAGGACGAGATCTTCGATGAATTCGTCGAGCGCCTGATCGCCCGCGCCCAGCGCATCCGCATCGGCAACCCCCAGGACGACAGCAGCGAGATGGGCCCGATGGCCACCGCCCAGCAACTGGCCGTGGTCGAAGGCCTGGTCGCCGCCGCCAAGGCCGAAGGCGCCCGGCTGCGCATGGGCGGCAAGCGAGCCGAGGTCGAAGGCGACGGTTGGTTCTACGAGCCAACCCTGTTCGAGTGCGACAGCAACGCGATGACCATCATGCAGGAAGAGGTGTTCGGCCCGGTCGCCGCGGTGATCCGCTTCAAGACCGAGGAAGAGGCCCTGGCCATGGCCAACGACTCGCAGTTCGGCCTGGCCGCCGGCATCTGGACCCGCGACCTGGGCCGCGCCCACCGCCTGGCCCGCGACGTGCGCTCGGGGATCATCTGGGTCAACACCTACCGCGCGGTGTCGGCCATGGCCCCGATCGGCGGCTTCAAGAACAGCGGCTACGGCCGCGAGAGCGGCATCGATTCGGTGCTGGCCTATACCGAGCTGAAGACCGTGTGGATCAACCTGTCCACCGCGCCCATGCCCGACCCCTTTGTGATGCGCTAGGAGAACCGTACGATGATCGAACCCGGCATCTACAAAGACGTGATGGGCTCGTTCCCGTCCGGCGTCACCGTGGTCACCACCCTGGACGCCGACGGCGGCATCGTCGGCATCACCGCCAGCGCGTTCAGCGCGTTGTCGATCGAGCCGGCACTGGTGCTGTTCTGCCCCAACTACGCCTCCGACACCTACCCGGTGCTGCGCGACAGCAAGCAGTTCGCCATCCACTTGCTGTCCGCCGAACAGACCGCCGAGGCCTATGCCTTCGCCGGTAAAGGCAAGGACAAGGCCAAGGGCATCGACTGGCACCTGAGCGAGCTGGGCAACCCGCTACTGAGCAAAGCCACGGCAATCATCGAGTGCGAACTGTGGCGCGAGTACGACGGCGGCGACCACGCGATCATCGTCGGCCAGGTGAAGAACCTGGTGCTGCCCGATCAACCGGTGACACCGATGGTGTACCACAAGGGCAAGCTCGGCGGGTTGCCGCCGCTGGGCTAAAGCTGCGAACACTCACCTGTAGGAGCCAGCCTTGCTGGCGAACGGGCGCGCTGGCGTCGCAATGCCGTGCCATGGCCGGTTCGCCAGCAAGGCTGGCCCCTACAGGGATAGCCCTACTCACTCACACAGGACCGGCCCCATGAGCAACGAGAAGTATGAGCAAGGCCTCGCCATCCGCACCCAGGTGCTGGGCGAGGACTACGTCAACCGTTCCCTGCACAACGCCGACGACTTCACCAAGCCCCTTCAAGACCTGGTCACCGAGTACTGCTGGGGCCATGTCTGGGGCCGTGATGGCTTGTCGCTCAAGGAGCGCAGCATGATAAACTTGGCGATGATTTCCGCGCTCAACCGGCCCCATGAGCTCAAGCTGCATATCCGCGGCGCCCTGCGCAATGGCCTGAGTCGCGAACAGATTCGCGAGATCCTGCTCCAGGTCGGCATCTATTGCGGCGTGCCCGCGGCGGTGGACAGTTTCCGCCTGGCCCGCGAAGCGTTCGCCGAAGCCGACGCGGAGCAACCCCGTTAACCGCGGGCTGTGCGAACCACGGCAAGGAGCAGCCCCACGGTTCGTGGTGCTGCGCGAACCTGGCGCAACAGCCTCATACAGAGCGCCCCTGATGAAACGCCAGCCCCTCGACGACAGCTTCAAGGTCAACCGCAACCCCGTCACCCTGCGTGAAATCGTGCTCGACAAGCTGCGCGGCGCGATCATGAACTTCCACCTGCTGCCCGGCGATCGCCTGGTCGAGCGCGACCTGTGCGAGCGCCTGGGTGTCAGCCGCACCTCCGTGCGTGAAGCCCTGCGCCACCTGGAATCCGAAGGCCTGGTCGAGTTCGCCGACGCCAAGGGCCCGCGCGTGGCCATCATCACCCTGGAGGACGCCCGCGACATCTACGAGCTGCGTTGCGTGCTCGAAGGCCTGATCGTCCAGCTGTTCACCCTCAACGCCAAGACCAAGGACATCCGCGCCCTGGAGCGCGCCCTGGAGGTCAACCGCGAAGCGCTGGAGGAAGGCGAGCTAGCCCAGGTGCTCGACTCGGTGCAGGGTTTCTACGACGTGCTGCTCGAAGGCTCCGGCAACCAGGTTGCCGCCCAGCAGCTGCGCCAGTTGCAGGCGCGCATCAGCTACCTGCGCGCCACCTCGGTGTCCCAGCAAAACCGCCGTGGCGCCAGCAACCGCGAAATGGAGAAGATCGTCGAGGCGATCAAGAGCGGCGACCCCCAGGCCGCGCACCAGGCCTCGGTCGACCACGTGCGCGCCGCCGCCAAGGTGGCCCTGGACTACCTGCGCCAGAAACAGGACGACAACGCCAAGGTCCGCGAGATCGTCGAACCCCTGCCCCTCAAGGACCCTCGCATAGGCCGCTGACCATGCCCACCGCCCCGCGCTACTGCCCACATTGCACAATGGAACTGGCCCGGGGCGTCCCCACTGGCGACACCCATGAACGCCTGCACTGCACCGGGTGCGGCTACATCCATTACCTCAACCCGAAGATCATCGCCGGCTGCATCATCGAGCGCGACGGCAAGTACCTACTGTGCCAGCGCGCCATCCCCCCACGCCCCGGCACCTGGACCTTGCCGGCCGGGTTCATGGAGGCCGGCGAGACCACCGAGCAGGCGGCGCTGCGCGAGGTCTGGGAAGAGAGCGGCGTGCGCGGCGAGATCGTCTCGCCCTACTCGATCTTCAGCGTGCCGACGATCAGCGAGGTGTACATCATCTTCCGCGCCATCGCCACCGAGGAGACCGGGCAGTACGGCCCGGAGACCCTGGCCTACCGCTTCTTCGCGCCGGACGAGATTCCCTGGGACGAGATCTACTACCCGGCGATCCGGCAAATTCTCGAACGCTATATCCTCGAACGGCAGGCCGGGGTGTACGGGATCTACATGGGCAATGACGACACCGGGAAGGTGCATTTCATTCGCTGAGCCCTGTGCTGACTGCCGGCGAACGCGGCGGTGGGTTTTGAAACAAAACCCTCGCCAAGCACTGCTTCACGGTGCACCCTGATGCTCTCACGTAAATGGACCGGCAAACCTCATGGCGAAATGGCTGGACGGCGGCGGGTTGATGGCCGAACGCATCCGCACCCACGACTGGGCGGCGACCCCGCTCGGCCCGCTGGACACCTGGCCCGATGTGCTGCGCACCGCCGTCGCCCTGTGCCTGGCCTCGCGCTTCCCCCAGGCCGTTTTGTGGGGCAACACGCTGATCACCCTGCACAACGACGCCTTCAGCGCCATCCTCGGTGAAAAACCCTTCGCCCTGGGCCGCCCGTTCAGCGACGTGTGGCAGGAAGCCTGGAGCGAGATCAGCCACCTGGCCGAGCAGGCACTGGCCGGCGAAGCCGTGTACATCGAGGACTTCCCGCTGCTGATCGAGCGCCACGGCAACCCTGAGCGCGCCTACTTCACCTTCTGCTACAGCCCCATCCGCGACCATGAGGGCAAGATCGTCGGCATGCTCGACACAGTCACCGAGACCACCACCAGCGTGGTCGCCAACCACCGCCTGAAGTTCCTCGACAGCCTGGGCCGCGCCATTGCCAACACCAACGATCCTGAGCGGATCATGGCCACCACCACACGTTTGCTAGGCGAGCACCTGCAACTTTCCAGTTGCGCCTATGCGGTCATGGCCGCCGACCAGGACGGCTTCACCATCTGCGGCGACTGGGTCGCGCCCGGCTCGCCACGGCTGCTGGGCAGTTACCACCTGGCCGATTTCGGTGAGCTGGCGGTCAGCCGCCTGCGTTCGGGCCTGCCGCTGGTGATCGACGACAACCTCATGCAATTGCCGGCCAAGGCCGCGGCGACCTTTCAAGCCATCGGCATCACCGCGACCATCTGCATGCCCCTGATCAAAGAGGGTTGCCTGACCGCGCTGATGGCCATTCACGACAAGTCGCCACGTGCCTGGACCCACTACGAACAGATGCTGCTCGGCGAAGTGACCGAACGCTGCTGGGCGCACATCCAGCGGGGCCAGGCCCATGCCGAAGTGCGCGAGGCGTTCGCGGCGCTCGAGGCGCTCAACACGACGCTCGAACAACGCGTCGAGGAACGCACCCGCCAACTGCAGCACACCGAGGCCGTGCTGCACCAGACGCAAAAGCTCGAGGCCATCGGCCAGCTTACCGGCGGCGTGGCCCATGATTTCAACAACCTGCTGACCATCATCCGCTCCTCGATCCACTTCCTGCAGCGCCCCGACCTCGACAAGACCCGCCGCGCCCGCTACTTCAAGACCGTGGCCGACACCGTCGACCGCGGCGCCAAACTCACCGGGCAGTTGCTTGCCTTCGCCCGTCGCCAGGCCCTGAGCCCCCAGGTGTTCGAAGCCGGCCCCAGGCTCGAAGCCATGGCCGACATGCTCGACACCGCCACCAGTGCGCGCATCACAGTTAAGCTGGAGCTGCCCGAGGCCCCCTGCCACATCCACGCCGACCTGGGCCAGCTGGAAACCGCGGTGATCAACCTGATGATCAACGGCCGCGACGCAATGGCCGGCGAAGGCACCTTGTGCCTTCGCCTGGAAGCCGACCAGGCCATGCCCGGGGCACACGAGCAGGCCGGGCCGTTCGCGGCGATCTCGGTGATCGACAGCGGCGTGGGCATCGCCGCGCACCTGCTCGAACGCATCTTCGACCCGTTCTTCACCACCAAGGCTTCGGGCCAGGGCACGGGGCTGGGGTTGTCGCAGGTGTTCGGTTTCGCCAAGCAGTCCGGCGGCGACGTGAAGGTCAGCAGTGTCGAGGGCAAGGGTACGACCTTCACCCTTTACCTGCCCCAGGTAGCCCTGGCCCAGGTGGAGCACGGCGTTGCCGCCACGGTGTTGCCCGCCCATGGCGAACGGCGGCGGATCCTGGTGGTCGAGGACAATGCCGATGTCGGCGGTTTCACCGCGCAGATCCTGCGCGACCATGGCTACCAGATCAGCTGGGTGACCAGCGCCGAGCAGGCCCTGACACTGATCAGCGATACGCCGGTGCCGTTCAATGCGGTGTTTTCCGATGTGGTGATGCCCGGCATGGGCGGCTTGGCGCTGGCACGCCAATTGCGCCAGAGCCACCCAGACCTGCCGGTGATCCTCACCTCGGGCTACAGCGAAGCGATCGCCGAGGAAGGGCACCAGGGGTTCACGTTCCTGGCCAA
This sequence comes from Pseudomonas entomophila, assembly GCF_023277925.1. Lineage (NCBI taxonomy): Bacteria > Pseudomonadati > Pseudomonadota > Gammaproteobacteria > Pseudomonadales > Pseudomonadaceae > Pseudomonas > Pseudomonas entomophila. Next base: position 784,434 of record NZ_CP063832.1, on the reverse strand, counting down.
GCCGTATTCGGCCGAGCAAGTGTGCCAGATGCTGGGGGCGGTGCTGGGTGGGGCGCCGCCGTAGTGGCACATCGCGGATGAATCCGCTCCTACAGGCAGCCGAACCGTGGTGGCACGTTGGGTAGGAGCGGATTCATCCGCGATGCGCCGCGTGGGCGGCGCTCGATCTGACAGGCACTGCGACCCTCTCGCCAGGCACCTTGAAGGCCCACTGCTCACCCCCCAAGCAACCGCGCCAGGCTGCGCGCCAGTTCCTCCTGGCGAAACGGCTTGCGCAGCACCTCGAACCCATGTAGCTCGCGGGGGGTGAGATTGGCATAACCGGTAAGGACCAACACCGGTAAATCCACGAACCGCTCACGCACCTGCCGGGCAAACCGCACCCCCGTCATCCCGACCATGACATGGTCGGTCACCAGCACATCCGGACACAGCCCGCCCTCGAGCCACCCCTGCGCCTGGGCCGCCCCCTCCGCCTCGGTGACCTCATACCCCAACTCACGCAGCAGCAGCACGGTGGCCTGGCGCACCAGCGGCTCGTCCTCCACCAGCAACACCCGGGGCGGCCGCTGCGGGCGTGATAACTCGGCGGGCCTGACAGCGGCTGCCTCGCTGTCACTGACAGGCAGCCACAAGGTCGCTTCGGTCCCCTTCTGCGGCCGCGAGCGAATGCCAAAGCCACCGCCAGACTGCACCGCCAAGCCCTGAACCATCGGCAATCCCAACCCGATGCCCTTGCCCACGCCCTTGGTCGAGTAGAACGGCTCGATGCAGTGCTTCAACACGTCCGCACTCATGCCGCAGCCGGTATCCGCCACCTGCAGCCACACCTGGCGGCCCGCAGCTAGTCCGACGGGCCTGCCAGGCCCCTTCCTGTCGTCATCCAGGCCGGCAACGATGCTCAGGCGCCCACCCTCGGTCATGGCATCACGGGCGTTGGCCACCAGGTTGAGCAAAGCCAGTTCCAGCTGATGGGGGTCGACCAGCACCTGCGGCAGCGCCGCATCGATGCGCACCTGCACGGCGATGGTCGGCCCCAGCGAACGCGCCATCAGCTCGCGCATGCCGTCGACCAGCAGCGCCAGCGAGACCACCTGCGGGTTGAGGGTCTGGCGCCGGGCGAAGCTGAGCAGGCGCCCGACCAGGTTGCGCGCCCGCTCCGCCGCCTGCAGGCCGCCGTCGATCAGGCGGTGGCCCCGCGCCGGCTCGGGGTGGCGACGCAGCAGCTCCAGGGAGGCGATGATCGGCGTGAGCATGTTGTTGAGGTCGTGGGCGATACCGCCGGTGAGCTGGCCGATCATCTCCATCTTGTGCGCTTCATGCAGTTGCTGCAGGCCCGCCTCGCGCTGGGCCAGCATGGTCGCCACGCGCTCTTCCAGGTGTTCGTTGAGCACATGCAGGGCGCGTTCGGCCCGGGCATGGGTGATCGCCGTCCAGGTCTGCTCGGCGGCTTCTTCGGCCAACAGGCATTCATCGTCCAGGACCGGGTGCGCGCCATGGAAATGCACGATCAGCATCGCCTCCAGGCGCTCGGCGCGCAGCACTGGCACATGCAGCGCGGCGCACAGCCCCTCCAGGTGCAACGGGCGTGGCTCGCCCTGCTGGTAGCTGTGCCGGGCGACGTGCCCAGCCTGCATGGCCCCGTACAGGTTCGAGTCGAAGTCCGAGAAGGGGAAGTCGCCCAGCAGCGAGGGCACGCCATCGGCCCATTCGTGGGCGACGCGAAAGCGCTTGCCATCGCCCAGGTGCTCGCCGAAACACACCCGCGCGGCGCCCAGCTCCTCCGCCAGCCGGCGCGTGGCATGCCCTTCGATATGCTCGGCATCGCCCAGTTCGGGCAAGGCCTGGCGCAGTTCCAGGAGGAATGCCTGGCGACGCTCGAAACGCACCCGCTGCGTCGTGTCGGTGACGATGCCCAACACCCCGCCCACCCCACCGTCGGCCTCACGCACGGCGGAATAGGACACATCGAAATAGACCGTTTCGCCCGCGCCGCTGCGCTCGATGTAGAACGGCCGGTCCTTCGCCGAGAATGTGTCGCCCGTTTCGCGCACACCGCGCAGCAAAGGTTCCAGGTCGTCCCACAGCTCGCCCCAGCTTTCCTGCCCGGGCCGCCCCAGCGCGCGGGGGTGCTTGTTGCCGATGGTCGGGAAGTAGGCGTCGTTGTACAGGGCGATGTACTGCGGCCCCCAGAACAGCACGATCTGGGCCTGGGCCGAGAGCAACGTGGCGGTGACCGACTTGAGGCCGGGCGACCAGTCAACCGGCTGGCCCAGCGGTGAGGCGGACCAGTCCATGGCTTGCAGCAGGCCACTGACCACGCCGCCGTGGAGCAGGAAGTTCGCCGCGGGATCGCGGCATTTGGCGGGAGAGTGCCGGGCTGATTTCATGTTGTGCAGGCCATGGTCGATCCTGTCAGATTGCCATCCTTCACAGCGTATGAAATCAGCCGGCGCCAGACGTTCCAATCAATTCGATTGTCAGGCCAACAAAGCGTTCAACGACGCCCTTCGGCCAGCATGCGCAGCGCCAGCCCCGCCAGCACGGTGCCCATCAGCCAGCGCTGAACCTGCTGCCACAGTGGCCGCCCGGCGAGGAACACGGCGATCGAACCGGCCATCATCGCGATCATCGCGTTCACCGTGACGCTGATGGCGATCTGCGTGCAACCCAGCACCAGGGACTGGGCCAGCACGCTGCCGTGGCCCGGTTCGATGAACTGCGGCATCAGCGACAGGTACATCACCGCGATCTTGGGGTTGAGCAGGCTGGTCAGCAAGCCCATGCCGAACAGCCGGCGCGGGCTGTCGGCTGGCAGGTCGCGGACCTGGAACGGCGAGCGACCGCCTGGGCGCAGGGCCTGCCAGGCCAGGTACAGCAGGTACAACGCGCCGCCGATGCGCAAGGCGTCGTAGGCCAACGGCACGGCCATCACCAGGGCGGTGATGCCCAGTGCCGCGCACAGCATGTAGATGACGAAGCCCACGGCCACCCCGCCCAGCGAGATCAGCCCGGCCATGCGCCCCTGGCAGATGGCGCGGGAGATCAGGTAGATCATGTTCGGGCCGGGGGTGAGGACCATGCCCAGGCAGATCAGGGCGAAGGCCAGGAGGGAGGTAGTGTCGGGCATGGGGCACAATCCTTGTGGGGGTGGGAGGCACGAAGTGTATCCGCACATGATCCCGCCTTGAAACGTGTTCCCGAGCCCGGTAACCTCTGCGCGCTGCTGTAAGTCCAGCAGCCGGGTTTGGTAGCCCGCGATCAATCAAGGCGCACAAGCGCCCGCTCTGCGATTCAGTAGGCGCATTTTTTGTGCCCGCTAGTTTCGTTCAATGGCGGCTGTGCGTAGGGCGCACTCGTGCGCGCCGGTTTCCTTGATTCCCGGTCTACCAACCTGCGTACAGCCGTCACCACTCGTTTGGTAGCGATTTGTGACGGCTCCATTGAATCAAGGAGCGACACAATGACAAAAGCCTTACCCGATCCTCCGTCCCGCGCCACCACGGCCCCTTCCAGCTTCGGCAACTGCGAGTGCAGCCACCCTTCCTTGTTCGCCGTGCGCGAAGGTGTCGACCTTGAAGATGCGCTGGTGCATCTCTCCACGCTGCTCAAGGCCGCATTCGCGACCAACCTCAAGGCAATGGAACAGGCGACCGGCACCTGCCGCGACCTGTTACTGGGCAACGACCATGGGCTGGATACCGCCAAGGCGGTGGTCGAGGCGTTGCTCGACGGGCTGGAGATGCAGCAGCTGGCAAAGGCGCGGATGCGCACCGCCTGACTCTCCGCTCCGTAGGAGCCGGCTTTGCCGGCGAAAGGGCCGGCACATCCAGCACAAGAATCAGGCACTGTGCGGTGAAGGTGAGGCCTGTTCGCCGGCAAAGCGGGCTCCTACAGGGACCGGCATGGGGGCCCAATCCGTGTTGGGGAGGCACGAAGTGTATCCGCACATGACCCCGCCTTGAAACGTGTTCCCGAGCCCGGTAACCTCTGCGCGCTGCTGTAAATCCAGCAGCCGGGTTTGGTCACCCGCGAACATCAAGGCGCACAAGCGCCGCATAGCTATTCAGTTGGCGCTTTTTTGTGGCCGGCTGTCTCATGTTATGGCGGCTGTGCGTGGGGCGCCTCCGTGCGCGCCGGTTTCCTTGATTCCCGGTTGACCAACCCGCGCACAGTCGCCACCCCTTCGTTTGGTCACGTCGAGTGGCGGCTCCATTGAATCAAGGAGCGACACAATGACAAAAGCCTTACCCGATCCTCCGTCTCGCGCCACCACGGCCCCTTCCAGCTTCGGCAACTGCGAGTGCAGCCACCCTTCCTTGTTCGCCGTGCGCGAGGGTGTCGACCTTGAAGATGCGCTGGTGCATCTCTCCACGCTGCTCAAGGCCGCATTCGCGACCAACCTCTAGGCAATGGAACAGGCGACCGGCACCTGCCGCGACCTGTTGCTGGGCAACGACCATGGGCTGGATACCGCCAAGGCGGTGGTCGAGGCGTTGCTCGACGGGCTGGAGATGCAGCAGCTGGCAAAGGCGCGGATGCGCACCGCCTGACTCTCCGCTCCGTAGGAGCCGGCTTTGCCGGCGAAAGGGCCGGCACATCCAGCACAAGAATCAGGCACTGTGCGCTGAAGGTGAGGCCTGTTCGCCGGCAAAGCCGGCTCCTAAAAGGAACCGACATGGGGGCAAAATCCGTGGGGGGAGCATGGGCCCCTCAGTGGCGCTGTTACTCGCTCGTTTCCTCCCGCCGATGCGCCCACTGGTATAGCGCCGGCAACACCAGCAAGGTCAGCGCCGTCGACGACAGGATGCCGCCGATCACCACCGTCGCCAGCGGCCGCTGCACCTCGGCACCGGTACCGCTGGCCAGGGCCATGGGGATGAAGCCCAGCGAGGCCACCAGCGCCGTCATCAGCACCGGCCGCAGGCGGGTCAGCGCGCCCTCCTCGACCGCCGCGCGCAAGCCACGCCCTTCTTCACGCAGGTTGCGGATGAAGGCGATCATCACCAGGCCGTTGAGCACCGCCACCCCCGACAGCGCGATGAAGCCCACGCCCGCCGAGATCGACAAGGGGATATCCCGCAGCCACAGCGCCAGCACCCCACCGGTCAGGGCGAAGGGGATGCCGGTGAACACCAGCAGGCCATCCTTGAGGTTGTTGAACATCATCAGCAGCAGCGCCATCACCAGCAGCAACGACACCGGCACCACCACCCGCAGGCGCTCGGCCGCCGATTGCAGCTGTTCGAACTGGCCGCCCCAGCGGGTCCAGTAGCCTGGTGGGATCGGCACCTGGTCGATCAGCGCCTGCGACGCCTCCTCGACGAACGAGCCCAGGTCGCGCCCGCGCACGTTGGCGCTGACCACCACCACGCGCTTGCCGTCCTCGCGGCTGACCTGGTTGGGGCCCAACTGCAGGTTCAGCGTGGCCACTTGCGACAGCGGGATGAAACCGATCTGCGCGGCGCCGTTGCTGGCACTGGCCGGCACTGGAATCAGCAGGCTGGACAAGCCGTCGACATCGGTACGCAAGGTCTCCGACAGGCGCACCACCATGTCGAAGCGGCGGTCGCCTTCATACAGGGTGCCCGCCGTGCGCCCGCCCACGGCAATGGCGATGGCGTCCTGCACGTCGCCGACGTTCAGGCCATGGCGGGCGGCCTTGTCGCGGTCGATGTCGATGGTCAGCACCGGCAGGCCGGTGGTCTGCTCGACCTTCACCTCCGCAGCGCCCGGCACGCGCTGCAGGCGCGTGGCGATCTGCGCGGCGGTGCGGTTGAGCACCTCCATGTCGTCGCCGAACACCTTCACCGCGACATCGCTGCGCACCCCGGAAATCAACTCGTTGAAACGCAGCTGAATCGGCTGCGACAGCTCGTAGTTGCTGCCCGGCACGCTGGCCGCGGCGCGTTGCACTTCGGCGATCAGCGCGTCACGCGGCTTGCTCGGGTCCTGCCACTGCTCGCGTGGTTTGAGCATCACATAGGCGTCGGAAATATTCGGCGGCATCGGGTCGGAGGCGATTTCGGCGGTGCCGGTGCGGGCGAATACCCGCTCCACTTCCGGTACCTGCTGGATGATGGTCTGCTCCAGGCGCTGCTGCATCTCCACCGACTGCGACAGGCTGGTGCCCGGCACGCGCAGGGCCTGCAGGGCGAAGTCGCCCTCGCTGAGGCTGGGGATGAACTCACTGCCCATGCGGCTGGCCAGCACACCCGACAGCAGCACCACAGTGGCGGCGCCGGCGAAGGCCAGGTTGCGGCGCGCCAGCACCCAGTCCAGCACCGGCGCGTAGCGACGGCGGGCGGTGCGCATGACCACGCCCTCTTCCTCTTTCACCTTGCCGGTGACGAACAGCGCGAGCGCCGCCGGCACGAAGGTCACCGAGAGGATCATCGCCCCCAGCAGCGCCATCACCACGGTGAAGGCCATGGGGTGGAACATCTTGCCCTCGACACCGGTGAGGGCAAAGATCGGCAGGTACACCACCATGATGATCAGTTGCCCGTAGATCAGCGGCCGACGTGCCTCGCGGGCGGCGGCGAACACCTCGTGGAAGCGCTCGGAGCGGGTCAGCATGCGCCCGTGATGCTGCTGGGCGTGGGCCAGGCGGCGGATGGCGTTCTCGACGATCACCACCGCGCCGTCGACGATGATGCCGAAGTCCAGCGCCCCGAGGCTCATCAGGTTGGCGCTGACCTTGTTGCTGAACATACCGGTGAAGGTGAACAGCATCGACAGCGGGATGACCATGGCGGTGATCAGCGCGGCGCGGATGTTGCCCAGGAACAGGAACAGCACGGCGATGACCAGGATCGCGCCTTCGATGAGGTTCTTCTTCACCGTGGCGATGGCTTTTTCCACCAGGTTGGTGCGGTCGTACACGGTGACCGCCACCACGCCCTTGGGCAGGCTGCGGTTGATCTCCTCGAGCTTGGCCGCCACGGCCTGGGACACCGTGCGGCTGTTCTCGCCGATCAGCATGAACACGGTGCCCAGCACCACCTCGCGGCCGTTCTCGGTGGCAGCGCCGGAACGCAGTTCCTGGCCCAGGCCGACCTGGGCCACATGGCTGACGCGGATCGGCGTGCCGTCGACGCTGGAAATGACGATGTTGGCGATATCCTCGGCCGAAGCCACCTGGCCTGGGGCGCGGATCAGCAACTGCTCGCCGTTGCGCTCGATGTAACCGGCGCCGACGTTGGCGTTGTTGCGCTCCAGCGCGGCGACCAGGTCGTTGAGGGTGAGCTTGTAGGCCGCCAGGCGCTTGGGGTCGGGGGCAACCAGGTACTGCTTGGCGTGGCCACCGATGCTGTTGACCTCGGCGACGCCGGGCACGTTGCGCAGCTGCGGCTTGATGATCCAGTCCTGGATCACCCGCAGGTCGGTGGCGGTATAGGGCGTGCCATCGTCCTTCAGCGCACCTTCCTTGGTTTCGACCGTCCACAGGAAGATCTCGCCAAGGCCGGTGGAGATCGGCCCCATGGCCGCCTCGATACCCTCGGGCAACTGCTCGCGCGCTACCTGCAGGCGCTCGTTGACCAGTTGCCGGGCGAAGAAGATGTCGGTGCCGTCATCGAAGATCACGGTCACCTGCGACAAGCCCGAACGCGACAGCGAGCGGGTTTGCTTCAGGCCCGGCAGGCCGGCCATGGCGGTCTCGATGGCGAAGGTGATGCGTTGCTCGGTTTCCAGCGGTGAGTAACCGGGCGCGGCGGTGTTGATCTGCACCTGCACGTTGGTGATGTCGGGCACGGCGTCGATGGGCAGTTTCTGGTAGCTGTGGATGCCCACGGCGGCCATCAGCACCACGGCGAGCATCACCACCAGGCGCTGCTCGATGGCGAATTGGATCAGGCGTTCGAACATGTCAGCGTTCCCGGTCAGTGGCTGTGCGCGGCCGAGCCTTTGCCCAGCTCGGACTTGAGGACGAAGCTGCCGGCGGCAGCCACCACGGTGCCGGCGGCCAGCCCCTCGCGAATCTCCACATGGCCGCTGTCGCGGCGCCCAGGCTTGACCGGGCGGGCTTCGAAGCCTTCGTCGTTGCGCACGAACACCACGGTCTGCTCCTCCCAGGTTTGCAGGGCGCTTTGCGGCACCACCACGGCGGCGTCGAAGCGCTCGACGGTGACCGCGATATTCACGAACAGCCCTGGGCGCCAGGCGCCGTTGGGGTTGGCCAGGGTAGCGCGCACGGTGGCGGCGCGGTTCTGCTCACCGAGCAGGCTGCCGACGTAGTTGACCTTGCCCTCGACCTGGGCGCCGAGGTCCGGCGCGCTGACGGTGACGCCACGGCCGCTGACCACCTTGTCCAGATCGCGCGGGGCGACGGCGAAGGTGGCCCAGACCCGGCTCAGGTCGGACAGGGTGAAGGCGTTGCTGGTCTCGTCCACCACCTCGCCCACGGTCAGGTGCTTCTCCACCACCACCGCGTCGAACGGCGCGCGCAGTTCATATCGGTTGCCCTTGCCGGCCGGGGCCACGGCGGCGACCTTCTGCCCGGCGTTGGCGGCGGCGATCTCGGCCTCCTGCAAGGCCTGGCGGGCTTGCAGATAGTCCTGCTCGGCGCTGATGCGCTCTTGCCACAGCTGCTTTTCGCGTTCGAAGGTCAGCCGCGCCAGTTCCAGGCGGCGCTGGGCGGCCTGCTGCTCGCTGCGCAGCTCAGAGATCTGCTGGCTGGCGATCACCGCCAGCACCTGGCCGCGCTTGACCGCCTGGCCCAGCTCGGCGTGCACCGACTCGACCACGCCCGGCACCCGGGGCACCACGTGGGCGGTACGGTCTTCGTCGAAGCGGATCTCGCCGGGGAAGCTGATGGCGGTGCCCAGGGTCTGCGGGCCGGCGGTGCTCAGTTGCACGCCGGCGGCCTGGATCTGCTCGGCGCTGAGGTGCAGCGTGCCCTCCTCCTCACCGTGGCTTTCGCCCTCGCCTTCGGCGGCGCCGTGGCCGTCGTCCTGCTTTTCTTCATGGCCATGGTTGTCGTGCTGGGCCTGGCCGTTGGAGGCCTGGCCGAGGGAGCCGGTCCAGGCCAGGCCACCCAGGCCGAGGGCGGCAATGGCGGCGGCGAGGATGGCGAGTTTGCGTGGGTTGGTCATTGTCGTTCCTGCTGGAAAGGGTCGTCAGTCGAATCGCCGGGGCCGCTGCGCGGCCCTTTCGCCGGCAAGCCGGCTCCTACGGGTCATGCAGGAGCCGGCTTGCCGGCGAACGAATGCATCACCGGCCTACCGCCAGATCGCCGTAAATCCGTTCCACCTGCGCCCGCGCATCAGTGGCCGAAGCCAGTGCTTGCAGGTACAGCCCCCGCGCTTCGATCAGCGTGCGCTGCGCATCGAGCACATCGAGGAACGCGAACTTGCCCATCTCGAAACCACGGGTGGCGGTGTCCACCGCCTGCTGGGCAGCCGGCAGGATGGTGCGGTCGTAGGCCTGCACCTCGCCCATGGCGGTGGCCCATTGCTCCAGGGCGCTGCGGGTATCGCTGCGCAGGCGCAGCTCCACGGCGTTGCGCAGGTCGCGGGCCTGGTCGGCGCGGCGCGCGGCGGCCAGCACGTTGCCCTGGTTGCGGTCGAACAGCGGCAGCGGCATCGACAGCCCGACCACGTTGACCCGCTCGCGGTCCTCGCGGCTGTACTGGCTGCCGAGGCTGACGGTCAGGTTGGGGATGCGCTGGGCTTTCTCCGAGCCCAGGCTCGCTTCGCCGCGCTCGATCTGCGCCGCGGCCAGGCGCCAGTCGACGGTCTGCTCGACCTTGGCCAGCAGCGGCTCGGGCTTGGGCGCCGGCCCCGGTGAAAGGGTCGTGGCGTCGAGCCGGTCGAAGCTTGTCTGCGCGCTGCCGGTCAGGCGTGCCAATGACTGCCAGGCGACGCCACGCTCGGTCTGCGCGCGGCGTACCGCGGCCTGAGCCTGGGCCAGTTGCACCTGGGCGCGGGTGGCCTCCACCGGCGAGGACTGGCCTGCCTTGACCCGCCCTTGCACCACCCGCAGGCCACGTTCGGTCAGCGCCTGTGACTGCTGCGCCAGCTCCAGCGCGGTCTGCGCGCGCAGGGCGGCGTGGAAAGCCTGGATCACGTCGGCGCGCAGGCCGTTGCGCTGGCGCTCCAGCGCCAGCCGGGCGAGTGCCTGGCCGGCCTCGGCGACTTCGATGCGTGCGCCACGCTTGCCACCCAGTTCCAGGGCCTGGCTGAGGGTGACGGTGGTGGTGCTGGTATCGCGACGGGTGTCCTCGACCTCCCAGGACAGCTCGGGGTTGGGGATCAGCCCGGCCTGACGGCGCTCGCCTTCGGCGATGCCGATTTCGCGGCCGACGGCGGCGAGGTCCGGGTTGCGGGCGTAGGCGGCGTCGAGCGCCTGTTCCAGGCTCAGGCCCTGGGCACCGGCGGGGCCGGCCAGGAGCAGGCAGAGCAAGGCGATCTTGCGGGGGATGGGCACGGCGTGAGTCCTCGTCGACAAAGCGGCGGAATGCTTTGGCGTGGGACTCTAGGGAGGGGTGGTTATCGGGGCGGTGGCGGGAAAATTACAATTCTGTAATCAAGCCATGCCGAACGGTTATCTCCGTAGGAGCGGCTTCAGCCGCGATGCAGACAACGCCGTGGCTGGCACCCGCTCCGCGGGTGATCGCGGCCGCTCCTACAGAGAGCGTGCCAAGCAAACCAAGTTCGATAATCGCCCATTATCCAGGGGTCGACATTTGACGAAACTAACTAGGTGGTACATATATAAAAACATCCAAAAACAACAAAGCGATGCCCCGCCATGACACCTCGAATCCTCGTGCTCAACGGCCCCAACCTGAACCTGTTGGGTACCCGCGAACCCACCCAGTACGGCCACGAAACCCTCGCCGACCTGGCCAACCTGTGCGCCGCCAGCGCCCGCGAGCTAGGCCTGGAACTGGAGTTCCGCCAGACCAACCACGAAGGCGAACTGATCGACTGGATCCACGCCGCCCGTGGCCGCTGCCACGGCATCCTGATCAACCCCGCCGCCTGGACCCACACCTCGGTGGCCATCCGCGATGCGCTGCTGGCCACCGAGTTGCCGGTGATCGAGGTACACCTGTCCAACGTGCACAAGCGCGAGCCCTTTCGCCACCTGTCATTCGTCTCCAGCATCGCTGTCGGCGTGATCTGCGGCCTCGGTAGCCAGGGCTACGCCATGGCCCTCGGCTACTTCAGCGGGCTGTTCAAGGAGCAGACGGCATGAGCGCTCCCGGCATTCTCGCCGGCCTGATCGGCCGTGGCATCCAGGCCTCGCGCACCCCCGCGCTGCACGAGGCCGAAGGCGACGCCCAGGCGCTGCGCTACCTCTACCGGCTGATCGACGCCGACCAACTGGGCGTCGACGACAGCGCCCTGCCCCAGCTGCTCGACGCCGCCCAGCGCACCGGCTTCACCGGGCTTAACGTCACGTTCCCGTTCAAGCAGGCGATCCTGCCGTTGCTCGATGAATTGTCGGAGGAGGCCCGGGGCATCGGCGCGGTCAACACCGTGGTACTGCGCGACGGTCGACGGATTGGCCACAACACCGACTGCCTGGGCTTTGCCGAGGGCTTTCGGCGTGGCCTGCCGGATGTCGAGCGGCGCCAGGTAGTGCAGTTGGGCGCGGGCGGCGCAGGCTCGGCGGTGGCCCATGCGCTGCTGGCTGAAGGTGTCGAGCGGCTGGTGCTGTTCGAGGTGGACGCAGCACGTGGCCAGGCCCTGGTGGCCAATCTGGCGCAGCGTTTTGGTGCCGGGCGCGCGGTGCTCGGCCAGGACCTGGCAAGCGCGATGGCCGAAGCCGATGGCCTGGTCAACACCACCCCGGTGGGCATGACCAAGCTGCCGGGCATGCCGTTGCCCGCCGAGCTGTTGCAGGCACGGCTGTGGGTGGCGGAAATCATCTACTTTCCCCTGGAGACCGAGCTGCTGCGCCAGGCCCGGGCGCGGGGTTGCCGCACCCTCGATGGCGGCGCCATGGCGGTGTTCCAGGCAGTCAAGGCGTTCGAGCTGTTCAGCGGCCGCCCGGCCGATGCCGGGCGCATGCAGGCGCATTTCGCCCGCCTGGGCTGAACATGGTTCGGGTTCAACGCGCCCCCTGTAGGAGCGGCCTTGCGCCGCGAAAGGGCCACAGAGCGGCCCCGGCGATCTTTGCTAAAGCTGAAATCCTGGGGCTGCCACGCAGCCCTTTCGCGGCGCAAGGCCGCTCCTACAGCTACCGCAGCGGGTAGATCGACCCGCCGCGTTTCTTCTTGCGCTTAAACAGGCTTAACAGCTTGCGAATGAGGCTCATGGCTTTTCTCCTGATAAAGGCCGAGTTCGTCACTGATCAATTGAGCGAGTTGCTGGTTGCCGAGGTCGTTGAAGTGGACACGGTCCACGAACAGCGTTTCCTCGAAGACGGGGCTGGACTTGAGCATCGCGTTCATGTCCAGGCAGGGAATGCCGTCGGCGCTGGCCTGGATGTGCTGGAAGAACGGTGCATGCACCTCCTTGCCGAGCACGCCGCTGAACAGGCGGTAGAAGTTGTTCGGGCAGCTGTCGATGGCATGGAACACCGCTTCTTCTTCAGCGGTCAGGCGCTCCCGGCACCAGTGCGCCAGCGGTTGCAGGACGAAGCTCAGGCTGGCGCCATGGCCGGCCAGCAGCAACCGCCACTGCTTGAGCGCATCGGTGATCGCCAGGGCTGCCCGTTCCAGGCGCTCATCGAGCGAGACCCCTTCGTCGGTGATCACCTCATCCGCCGGGTTCTCGTCGAACAGGGCGCTCTTCCAGCGCTTGAACAGCGATTCGCCGCCGGCGCCGCCGAAGGTGTTCTTCTTGCGCTTCATGTCCTCGTTGAACTTGTTCATGTAGTGCTGGAACTCGAACGAGTAGTAGTAGCGCCCATGGTCGCTGGCGAAGGCGTCGGGAATGCCCTCCAGGGCCAGGGTGTTGATGCCGCTGAACACCACCACGTGGCCGACTTCGCCGATGCGTTTCTGCTGCATCAGGTACATCAGCAGCTCTTGCGTGGCGTTATAGCCGCGCCCGGCGAAATTCAGCCACACCTCGCCGGTGATCGCGCTCAGGTACGAAGCCACCGTGGCGCCGTCGTGGGTCGAGCCCACGCCAAGGGCGGTGGAGCCGCCCACCAGCAGGTTGACCTTGCCCGCCAGCGGGCGCTCGGCCACCGAATGGCGCTTGCCGTCGAACTCGGTGTAGCGAAAGCCCAGGGCATCGGTGTTGATGGTGGGTGAGCGGAACATTTTTTCGTGGAAATACATGGTGTACGGCACCCAGCGCGCGCCGATGTGCATGAAGCGGTCGTAGTCGCGGATCTGCGGGGTCCAGCGGTACACCTCCTGCACGGCCTCGTGGTGGCTCAGTACAGGCTTGTCAGTCGAGTGCATATTGGCTTCTCCAGTCGGCCACTTCGTGCCACTGCGGCTGCTCGGCCTTGACCAGCAGGTAGTCGCCGAGCACCAGGCAATCCATTTCGGTGCGCATGAAACAGCGGTAGGCGTCTTCCGGGCTCTCGACGATGGGTTCGCCGCGCACGTTGAACGAGGTGTTGATCAGCACCGGGCAGCCGGTGAGGTCGGCAAAGCTGGCCAGCAGGTCGCGGAACAGCGGGTTGTGGCGCCCGTCCACCGTCTGCACCCGGGCCGAGCAGTCGACATGGGTCACCGCCGGGATGTGCGAACGCACCAGTTGCAGTTTCTCGATGCCGCTGTAACCGCGCTCGTCCAGCCCGGCGATGCGCTTTTGCGCATGCACCGGGGCGACGATCAGCATGTAGGGCGATGGCGTGTCCAGCTCGAACCACTGCCCGGCCTGCTCGGCCAGCACCGCCGGGGCGAACGGGCGGAACGACTCGCGGTTCTTGATCTTCAGGTTCATCACGCTTTGCATCGACGCCGAACGCGGGTTACCCAGGATCGAGCGCGCGCCCAGCGAGCGTGGGCCGAACTCCATGCGCCCCTGGAACCAGCCCACCACCTTGTCCTCGGCCAGGTGCGCGGCGGTGGCGGCAAGCAACGCGGCACGGTCGAGCTTCTGGTACGGCGCGCCGTGGTGGTTGAGGGTGCGCTCGATCTGCGGGCTGTCGTAGGCATTGCCCAGGTAGGCGCCCTGCATGGCATCGTCCACACCGTTGGCCTGGCGCGCCGCCTGGCTGGTCTGGTAATGGCAATGCAGCGCCGCGCCCAGCGAACCACCCGAGTCACCTGAAGCGGGCTGGACGAACAAGCCCTTGAACAACCCGGAGCGCAACAGCTTGCCGTTGGCGACGCAGTTGAGCGCCACGCCACCGGCCAGGCACAGGTAGTCGGCCTGGGTCTGTGCCTTGATTCGCCGTGCCAGGGCCAGCATGACACGCTCGGTGACCACCTGGATCGACGCCGCCAGGTCCATCTCGCGCTGGCCGATGGGGCTTTCCGGTTCGCGAGCCGGCGCGCCGAACAGGGCCTCGAACGCCGTGCTGATCATCCGCTCGCCGACTTCGTAGTCGAAGTACTTGCGGTTGAGGCTGAAGCTGCCGTCGTCTTCGAGGGTGATCAGGTGCTCGAAGATGGTGTCGACGAAACGCGGCTCGCCATAGGGCGCCAGCCCCATCAGCTTGTACTCGCCAGAATCGACCTTGAAGCCGCAGTAGTAGGTGAACGCCGAATAGAGCAAGCCCAGCGAGTGCGGGAAGCGCACCTCGAACAGCGGCTCAAGCTGGTTGCCCTTGCCCTGCCAGGCCGTGGTGGTCGACCACTCGCCGACCCCGTCCACACACAGTACGGCGGCCTCTTGATAAGGCGACGGGTAGAACGCCGACGCGGCGTGGCTCAGGTGGTGCTGGCTGATGAAGATCGCCGGCAGCGGCTGGTCCGGGAACAGCCCTTGCAGTTCGGTGTTGATGATGCCTTTGATGTCCCGGCGCGCGGCAAAGCGGGTGTACTGCTGGGCGAAGGCCAACGCACCGCGGGGGAAATTGCGCTTGTAGGTGGTGCAGATGCGCTCGAACTTCACCTCTGGGTCTTCGTAGTAGGCCAGCCAGGCGACATCGGCCAGGCTGATGCCGGCCTGCTCCAGGCAGACGCGCAGGGCATGGCGGGGGAAGCCGCGGTCCTGCTTGATGCGGGAAAAGCGCTCCTCCTGCAAGGCGCAGACGATCTGCCCGTCCTTGATCAGGGTGACCGCGCTGTCGTGGTAGAAGGCCGATAGCCCGAGAATGTAAGTCATGCGAACTCCCGTGTCAGGGTCAGTACCGCGATGGCCAGGAACAGCACCGGTGGCACGTAGTCGAACCACGAGCTGCGCTGGATGAACGCCCGCAGGTTGTGGGCGGCCAGGCCCACGGTCATGTTCACCAGGATGCCGCCGATGTTGAACACCAGGCCGTAGATCAGGAAATACAGCCAGGCCGGCTGGGCGTCGGCCGGCACGAACTGCGGCAGCAGGCTGACGAAGAACAGGCCGATCTTGGGGTTGGACAGGTTGATCAGCATGCCCTTGCCGAAGGCGAAGCGCGCCGGCGGTGGCGTACCTTCGCCGCTGGCGCTGGCACCGGCGGCGGCGGCGCGCCGTGGCCAGCACGTGTAGGCCAGGTACAACAGGTACAGGGCGCCGGCTACCTGGACGATGCGGTACAGCAACGGCACTTCCTTGAAGATCAGTACCAGGCCAAACGCCGCCAGCAGCACGTAGAAGAACACCCCGAACTCGACCCCGGCGGCGGCCTTGAGCCCCGTGCGCACGCCGTGGCGCAGCGACTGGTTCATCACGTACAGCATGGCCGGGCCGGGCGAGGCGTTGATGATCAGGACTGCCAGCAGAAAGGAGAGAAAGCCGTACGTCATGGCGTACCTCGTCGTTGAGTGAGTGTATGGCGAATGCTGTGCAGGCGGTCCTTGACCCACTGCAACGGCGACCCCGAAGGTGGGCTCAGGGCGCGGTAACCCACCCAGATCCGCTCCCAGTGCCGCGCCTGCTCCTGCTCGCCACCGCGCTGCAGGGCATCGTCCAGGTGCTGGCGGATCGCCTCGATGGCCCAGGCGGTGTGGCCACTGACCACGTTGTCGATGGTGTTGTGCAGGTCGGTGAACAGCGCGCTGAAACCATAGTGGCGCAGGACGTCGGCGGAGCGCCGGTACTCGCCGCCCACGCCCGACAGCTCCATGGCCAGGTTCAAGCCCAGGGTTTCCGGTTGATAGCGCTGCGGGAACAGCGAGATGGCCAGCCAGAACACCGGCACCCGCAGGTCGTCTTCCTCGAAATGGTGCGCCGCGGCGAAGCCCGGTTCGACGAAGCTGCCCACCTCCTGGCCCATGCTCGCCAGCAACTGCTGGTAGATGTTGCCGTGGTGCAGTGCGCTGTCGCCCTGCCCCAGTTCGTCGATCAGCGTGCGGTAGAGCAAGGCGCCGATCGGTGTGGTGACGCTGGCAGGGGCCACCACCTGGCGCAGCCAGGCGCCATCGATCAGGGTCAGGGGGGCCAGGCTCAAGGCATCGGCGATGATTTCCTCGCGGGTTTCCTCGGGGGCGCCGACCAAGGGGCGATAACTCTGTACCTGGCGCGCATGCTGCGCCTCCAGCCACTGCGCCAGGGCTTCGTGGCTGTATGGGCTGAACGGCAGGCCTTCGCGGCGCAGGCCAAGCCGGTGCCGTGCCAGCCAGGCATCTGCGAAAGCGCGCGCCGTCGGCAGCGCATCGGGCGCCTGGTCGATCTGCAGGAACAAGGGATACAAGGCCCGCAGCGGCAAGTGCCGGTACTTTCTCAAGGCGAGCCGCTTGGCCTGGGCCAATGCCTGGTCGCACAGGGTCACGGCCACAGGCGTGGGCGGGGGGCCCTCGGTGCTTGCCGTCGAGTGCTCGGCGGTAGGTGCCAGTGTCGAGATCCAGCGCTCGACCACCGCGATATCGTCGCTGGAGAACACCCCGAACATGCTGCCGGTGGGTTTGCCGATGATGTTCAGCAGCGCGCTGCGCGTCGGCTGGCCCGGCCGGACATAGCGCGAATCGGCCAATGCCTTGACCGTGGCGTGGGGGCAGAAGGTCGCCGGCGCCAGCCACTGGTCGATGGGCTCACCCGCCAGTTGTCCCCGCTGGTGGTAACCGCAGCCGTGGAGCCCCAGCCTGTCGATGAGGGTGACCATGGCGGCGTGCTCATTGAAGCGCTGTGGGTCGGCCAGCACCTGGGCCAATTGCCGCTCGTGGGCTTCGATCATCGCCAGTGCGCAGCGGTAACCGGTGGCAACCCGGGCGCTATCGGCCACCGATGCCCGTTGCAGGAAGAGATCGAGCGCGGACACGGCCATACCATGGTAGGCCGTTGCCTGCGGCTGCCCAAACAGCGCTGTGTCGCCTTCGCGCAGGGCATTGAGCTGGTCGACGTAGTCGCACAGGGCCAGGTTGACGCCCAGCGTCTCGGCATGGAGCGCCCGCGGGAAGCAGGCCAGGGCCAGCAGGAACACCGGCAGCTCGAATGCCGCGTCTTCGATGGCGGGATCGTCGCAGAAACGATGGCTGAACACCTCGGCCACGGCCATGCCCACACGCTGCGCCGCCTGGTCGAACAGCCGGCTCTGGCTACGCTGCGGATAACCACCGCCGACCATCAGCGCATGGATTTTGAGCAACTGGCCGCTGTCCGCTCGCCAGGCGTGGGCGATCGAGGTCACACCATCGAGCCAGCCCCCCATCACCTTGAACAAGGGCGCGTGCTGGAAATAGAAGTGACGCTTGCGCGCGTTATCGGGGATCAGCGCGGGATAGTCGGCCCGCAGGCGCTGTTGAAGCGCTCGCGATGGCTGGTCGACTACGGCCGCTTGCAGCGTGCCGGTGTCGCGATACGCCGCCAAGCGCTGCGTCACCTGCGTCCAGACCAGCTCCAGCAAGCCATGCCGCTCTTCCTGGTTGACCAGTCTGAAGAACCATTGCCGGGCGTTCAGTCGCACCTGCCCGAGTGCTGTCGGCGTGATCGCCAGAAAGCTGGGTGCAGTGAACGCAGGCACCTCCTGCGCCAGGTTGGCCATTGCGCCAGCCCCTCCTCTTCATGATGGCCTGAAGACAGACCTCACCCAGGCCAGGCCGGGCCGCGCGAGGTTATCGCGTAGGCTGGCGGCCGAAGACCTGTGTGAAGAGTGCATCGTCCTTGATGCGAAGCATCTTCCTGATACGAGGGAATATGCTTAAAACGTTTTGCGAGGGGGATATTGGACAGTGGTCATGAAAATGTAAAACGGGCCGCATTGGCGACAAGCATGAGCCTCGCTAATGCTGCAGTGCCGCCAGGTCAGGCCTTGATGTAGCGCATCACCGCGTCACCGATCATCTGCTTGTGGCGCAGCTTGATCTGCTCGTCGGCCAGGTCGATCTGGAAGATGTCGCCGAAGGTGTGGCGGTTGGACACCCGGTAGAAACAGAACGCGCTCATCAGCATGTGCAGGTCGATCACCTCGATGCCCGGGCGGAACACGCCCTCCTCCACGCCACGTTGCAGGGTGCGACCAAGCGACTCCAGCACCAGGCTGCTCATCTCGCGGATCACCGGCGATTGCTTGACGTACTCGCCGTAGTGGATGTTCTCGGTGCAGACGATGCGCACGAAATCGACGTTGTGGTCGTGGTGGTCGAAGGTGAACTCCACCAGCCGGCGGATCGCCTGTTCGGCAGGCAGCGACTCGAGGTCCAGGCGCTGCTCGGTCTTGCGGATATCGCCGTAGAGCTTGACCAGGCACTCGACGTACAGCTGCTCCTTGCTGCCGAAGTAGTAGTAGATCATGCGCTTGGAGGTGGCGGTGCGCTCGGCGATGGCGTCGACCCGGGCGCCGGCCAGGCCCTGCTGGACGAACTCGGTGATGGCGGCCTGGAGGATATTCTCGCGGGTCTTCTCCGGGTTGTTCTTGCGCGCTTTGCGCGCCCCTTCGACTTCAGGCTTGGCTACCGAATCACGCATACCGACTCACAGGCTCGTTATAGGAATCCGGGGGATTATCCGTGAGCCGGACGGCGCAGGGAAGCGCGGTGTGAGTGCGCCCCACGGCGCCCTTGCTGGTGAACCTGGGGTCCGTGCTGGCCCCGGTTCGCCAGCAAGGCTGGCGCCTACAGGACTGGGCGCGGGCGTTCGCTGCGCCGCTTGGCCATCGCCGCCAGGCGCACCGCGACATTGGCGGCGCCATACCCGGCATAACCGCCCTTGCGCTGGATGATCTCGAAGAAGAAACGCTCCTCGAACGGCTCGGTGTACACGTGGAACAGCTCACCGCCCTGGGCGTCGCGGTCGTACAGCACGTTGTAATACGCCAGCTCACTGAGGAACTCGTCGTCGAATTCGAACCGCGCCGCCAGGTCGTCGTAGTAGTTCAGCGGGATCTCCAGCAACGGCACCCCGGCCTCCTTGGCCCGCACCACTTCGCGGAAGATGTCGTCGCAGTCGAAGGCGATATGGTGCACCCCCGAGCCCCGGTAGCTGGACAGCGCGTGGGCAATGGCAGTGTTGCGGTTCTCGGAGATGTTCAGCGGTACCCGCAACGTGCCACACGGGCTGCGCAGCGCGCGACTCTTGACCAGGCCATAGGGGTCGGGGAGCACCACCTCGTCATCGGCGGTGAAGTCGAACAGGCTCTTGTAGAACAGCACCCAGCTGTCCAGCGCCTCGGCCGGCAGGGCCAGGGCCATGTGGTCGATCCGTTGCAGGCCACCTGTGCCCTGTACGCCCGGCGCAAGGTGAAAATCGCTGTCGTAGATGGTCTGGCCGTGAGCCTCCTGCTCCACCAGGTACAGCAGGCTGCCATCTGGCGCGCGCACTGCAGGGATCTGCCGCTCGTTGGGGCCGACCAGGCCACGGAAGGGCTGGCCCCGGTAGGCGGTGGCGCGCTGCAAGGCCGCCTGGCCGTCCTTCACCCGCAAGGCGGTGGCGCACAACGACGGCCCATGGGCCTCGAAGAAATTGTGGGCGAAGGAATAGGCTTCGGCGTTCAGCACGATGTTGATGTCGCCCTGACGCAGCAGGCGCACCGCCTTGCTGCGGTGCTCGCCCGCCTCGGCGAAACCCAGGCGCTTGAGCCACACCCCGAGCCGCGCGCCCACCGCCTCGTCGACCGCGAACTCGAGGAACTCCACGCCGCCGTAGGTGCTGGCCGCCGGCGGCGCGAACAGCACGCCCGGTTCCACCTGCCGCGCTTCGTGCTCGAGCTGGCGGCGGGTTTTCTCCTCCAGGTACAACAGCGAGCGCAAGCCGTCCGCGGCATTCTGCCGGGGCGGCGCCGCGCGAAATCCATCGTTGAAGATTTCCAGCGACAGTGGGCCGCGATAGCCGGTGGCAAGTATCGGTGCGAGGAAACCGGCCAGGTTCAGCTCGCCCTGCCCCGGGAAACAGCGGAAATGCCGGCTCCACTCCAGCACGTCCATGGCCAGGAGCGGCGCGTCGGCCATCTGCACGAAGAAGATCTTGTCGCCGGGGATATCGCGGATGGCCCGGGGGTCGCCCTTGAGCGACAGGGTGTGGAAGCTGTCGAGGATCACCCCCAGCGCTGGGTGGTCGGCCTGGCGTACCAGGTTCCAGGCCTG
Source organism: Pseudomonas entomophila (assembly GCF_023277925.1). Classification (NCBI taxonomy): domain Bacteria; kingdom Pseudomonadati; phylum Pseudomonadota; class Gammaproteobacteria; order Pseudomonadales; family Pseudomonadaceae; genus Pseudomonas; species Pseudomonas entomophila. The sequence goes on along the minus strand of NZ_CP063832.1, from coordinate 763,922 downwards.
CTGGTAGGTGTTGACGTGGCGGCCCCAGGCCAGGGCCTCGTAGCCGATACGCAGGCCGCGATTGCCGGCATGTTCGGCGAGCAGGCGCAGGTCGTCCACCAGCAGTTGCTCGTCGCCCAGGGCGTCGGGCTGCACGTTGCTGCACACCAGCACCAGGTCGGTGCCCAGCTCCTGCATCAGGTCGAACTTGCGCTCGGCGCGGTCGAGCTGCTTGTGCAAGCGGTCGCGGCGGCAGCCTTCGAAGTCACGGAAAGGCTGGAACAGGGTGATGGCGATGCCGAGGTCGGCGCACATCTTTTGCACCTCGCGCGGGCTGCCGGCGTAGTACAGCAGGTCGTTCTCGAAGATCTCGACGCCGTCGAAACCCGCGGCGGCGATGGCTTCGAGCTTTTCCGGCAGGGTGCCGCTGAGGGACACGGTGGCAATCGAACGCTGCATGCTGGGGTTCCTTGTTGTTGTGGGGCGTTCCTCTTTAGGAGCGGCTTCGGCCGCGATCATCCGCGAAGCAGATGCCAGGCACTGCAGCGCCTGCATCGCGGCTAAAGCCGCTCCTACAGAGGTCATGCCAGATCGATGAGGGCAGCGGTAACGACAGCCCATCAATCGGCCTGGCATGAGCGATTATTCGCAGGTAAAGTCACCCCGGCAACGAACTTTGTACGGAACAGTTAGTTTTCGTTCGATTACCGAACAAAACCCGTTCCGGCGAATTGATTCACCCACCCCCGTGAACAACCATGAACACCAGTCGCAGGCCCCGCCGGCCTTTCTCGCTGCCACGCCGGTCGTTCGGCGGGTCCTGCGCCGCACCGCCCAACGTCACCACATAATAAGTTCAATAAAACGGGTACCGACCTATGCTCACGTTCCTCGCCCTGCGATCCGCACCGTCACGTTCGTCTTCTCCTTATCGCCCCACGGTTCACGCGCCCTGTGCGCGCTGACCTTTCGGCCACCGACAAGAACAACGGAGACAACATGGCCCGCACAAGCTCCCAAGCCAAGAAAGCCACCGCCAGCGGATGGATCGGCTCTGCCCTCGAGTACTACGACTTCTTCATCTATGCCCAGGCCGCGGCGCTGATCTTCCCGCAGATCTTCTTCCCCTCCACCGACCCGAAAATGGCCATCATCGCCTCGCTGGCCACCTACGGCGTCGGCTACCTGGCCCGCCCGGTGGGCGCCTTCGTGCTCGGCCACTGGGGCGACACCCGCGGGCGCAAGAACGTGCTGCTGCTGTGCATGTTCCTGATGGGCCTGTCGACCATGGCCGTGGGCCTGCTGCCCACTTACCACGACATCGGCCTGCTCGCCCCGGCGTTGCTGGTGCTGCTGCGCCTGGTCCAGGGCTTCGCCGTGGCCGGCGAGATCTCCGGGGCCAGCTCGATGATCATGGAGCACGCGCCGTTCGGCCGCCGTGGCTACTACGCCAGCTACACGCTGCAGGGCGTGCAGGCCGGCCAGGTGATGGCGGCGGCGGTGTTCCTGCCGCTGGCCTACTTCATGCCGAGCGAGGCCTTCAACGAATGGGGCTGGCGCATTCCGTTCCTGATGAGCGCGCTGGTGCTGTTGGCCGGCTTCATCATCCGCAAGGAGGTCCACGAAACCCCGGCCTTCGTCCAGGAAGAGCAGCAGGACAAGGTCGCCAAGTCGCCGATCAGCGAAGCCTTCCGTCACAGCTGGAAGCACATGGTGCTGGTGATGTTCATGGCGCTGATGAACGTGATCCCGGTGGTCGCCACCATCTTTGGCGCGGCCTACGCGGTGCAGCCGGCCTACGGCGTGGGCTTCGACAAGAGCGTGTATCTGTGGATCCCGGTGGTGGGCAATATCGTCGCGGTGCTGGTGATCCCCTTCGTCGGCAACCTCTCCGACAGGATCGGCCGCCGCCCGACCATGATCGCCGGTTGCCTGGGCTCGGGCCTGCTGGCGTTTGTCTACCTGTATGCGATCAGCATCCACAACGTGCCACTGGCCTTCGCCGCCTCGATCGTCATGTGGGGCATGGTTTACCAGGGCTACAACGCGGTGTTCCCAAGCTTCTACCCCGAGCTGTTCCAGACCCGCTACCGGGTTTCGGCCATGGCCATCGCGCAGAACGTCGGCACCATGCTCACCGCCATGCTGCCGGCGCTGTTCGCCACCGTGGCACCGCCGGGCTCGGACAACATCCCGCTGGTGGTGGGCGGGCTGGCATTCTTCATCACCTGCGTGTGCGCGTTCGCGGCATACCTGGCGCCGGAGACCCACCGGCTGGCCATGGAAGACCTGGGCAACCCGCAGGCAACGCCCATGGCGCAGGAAGCCTATGAAGCCAACCGCAAGGGCAACCTGAAAGCGTTCGGGCATTGAACGCCGCGGGGCAGACCTGTCGCGCACTGACAGTGCCTGGCCCATCCAGATGATTGACTCCCCCCTCGTTCGATGGTCAGATGCGCGCCAGTTTCAGGTGTCCTGCGCCGCCGTGCGCAGGGTGAAACGGGAAGCCGGTGAGTCGTTGTCACGACAAGTCCGGCGCTGCCCCCGCAACGGTAAGCGAGCGACCCCTTCGACAGACCACTGTGCACCCGCATGGGAAGGTGAAGGTTTCATGCCCCTCGCAAGCCCGGAGACCGGCCTGAAGCCTTACTTGGCAACCCGCGGTGGGCGGGCGCAGGCCGGTCATCGCGTGCGCGCCTGCGTATGTGGTTCGCCTTTGCGTGTTTTCCACCGGGATCCATTCATTCCTGCAGCAGTGGAACGACATGTCCCGATTCAACAAGCTTCACACCCTGGCGGCCTGCCTGGCCGTCTCGCTCCCGGCCCTGGCCGACGACCACCAGGGTGCCCCGCTCACCCTGCCCTCGACGGCGGTCACCGAGACCCGCGAGCCCTCGGCCATCGACCTGGCCACCCCGACCCAGGCCGGTTCACGGCTGAACCTCAGCGCCCTGGAAACCCCGGCCAGCACCAGCAGCATCAGCGCCGAGCAGATCCTGCAACGCAACAACCTCACCGTGCAGGACGCCGTGACCCGCTCCCCGGGCATCACCTTCATCGGCACCCCCGGTGATGGCGGCACCGGCCTGTCGGCGCGCGGTTTCAGCGGCCAGGGTTCGGTGATGACACTGTTCGACGGCGCGCGGCTGTACACCGGCGCCGGCACCCTGACCTTCCCGGTCGACCCGTGGATGGTCGAGCGCATCGACGTGCTGCGCGGCCCGGCGTCGGTGCTGTACGGCGAAGGCGCCACCGGCGCGGTGGTCAACGTGATCCCGAAAAAACCCTTCGCCGGCGAGATCCACAACCGCCTGCGCCTGGGCTACGGCTCGTGGGATCGCCAACAGCTGGGGCTGGACAGCGGCGGCAGCCTGAGCGAACGCCTGAGCTACCGGGTCACCCTCAACAAGCAGGAAGGCAACGGCTGGGTCGACCGCACCGACTCGCGCAACCTGTCGCTCAGCGCCGCCCTGCGCTTCGATGCCAGTGACGACCTGAGTTTCACCCTCGCCCACGAGCGTGGCGACGCCGAGCCGGCCAACTACTTTGGCACGCCGCTGATCGACGGCCACTACCGCGACAGCCTGCGCAAGAAGAACTACAACGTGCAGAACGACGTGCAGCGCTACCACGACGAGTGGACGCGCCTGACCACCGACTGGACGCTCAGCGACACGGTCTCGGCCAGCAACCTGCTGTACTACATCAAAAGCCGCCGCCACTGGCGCAACGCCGAGGACTACACCTGGAACGCCGATGAGGGCCTGCTGCAACGGGGCAGCTACCTGGAGATCAAGCACAACCAGGAGCAGCTCGGCGACCGCCAGAGCTTCACCTTCGACCACGGGCTGTTCGGCCTTGCGAGCAAGACCGTGGTGGGTGTCGAGTACAACAAGATCCGCTTCAACGTCGACAGCAACGCGCCCTACAACGACGACGGCGTCGACCTGGTCGACCCATGGAACCCGGCACCGAGTGGGTTCCACAGCGCCTCACCGCTGCGCCCGCAAAACCTTTCCACCACCCACACCGTCGCGCTGTTCGCGGAAAACCGTACCCAGTTGACCGAGCGCCTGTCGCTGGTCACCGGCGTGCGCCGCGACCAGAACCACATCGACCGCGACAACCTGATCGATGGCTCGCGCAGCGACGTCAGCCTGCGCGGCGGCAACTGGCGCGCCGGGCTGGTCTATGCGCTCAGCGACGATCTGTCGGTCTACGGCCAGTACTCCACCAGCGAGGACGGCGTCGGCAACCTGATCAGCCTCAGCCAGAAACAGATGGACTTCGACCTCACCGAGGCGAAGCAGACCGAGTTCGGCGTCAAGCAGCGCTTCTGGGACGGCCAAGGCGAATGGACCCTGGCGGCCTACCACATCGTCAAGAAGAAGCTGCTGGTCTACGACCCGGCCAGCAAGACCCAGCAGCAGGCCGGGCAGCAGACCTCCGACGGCCTGGAGGCCTCGCTGGAACTGGCGCTGGGCAACCAGTGGCAGCTGTCGGCCAACGCCGCGCTGGTGCGGGCCAAATACGACGAGTACCTGCAAAGCACGGCGCAGGGGGTGATGGACCGTGCCGGCAACCGCCCCGCCAACGTGCCGCGGCGCACCGCCAACCTGTGGCTGAGCAAAGGCTTCGGTCAGACGCTGGATGCCGGCGTGGGCCTGCGTTATGTAGATGAGCGCTATGCCAGCGTCGACAACGAACAGGCCGTGCCGGGCTATACCGTGGTGGATGCCAACCTCGGCTGGCAGGTGCTGCCGGACGTGCGTCTCGGCCTGCAGGTGAACAACCTGTTCAACCGCGACTACGTGGTTTCGGCCCACAGCGGCGAGCAATGGCTGCTCGGCGCGCCGCGTTCGTACTTCGCCACGGTCGACTACAGCTTCTGACCCTTCCCATTGACCTGACACAACTTCTGTAGGAGCGGCTTCAGCCGCGATCACCCGCGAAGCGGGTGGCCAGACACCGCGGTGCCTGTATCGCGGCTAAAGCTCCTACTTGCGCCCGCGCTCATTGCATTTGCCCTTTGCGCCGAACCCATGGCATAGATGCGAGTCCACACGTGTATGTGCCCGTATCGAGCCTCAAGGAGTTTCACGCATGAGCAAGCACCCTTACGTCCCGCCCAAGGTCTGGACCCACGAGGCCCCCTCAGGCGGCCAGTTCGCCAGTATCAACCGCCCGGTGGCCGGCCCGACCCACGACAAGGACCTGCCCGTGGGCAAGCACCCGCTGCAGTTGTACTCGCTGGCCACCCCCAACGGCGTGAAGGTGACCATCCTGCTCGAAGAATTGTTGGCCCTCGGCCATACGGGCGCCGAATATGACGCCTGGCTGATCCGCATCGGCGAAGGCGACCAGTTCGGCAGCGGCTTCGTCGGGGTCAACCCGAACTCGAAGATCCCCGCCCTGCTCGACCGCAGTGTCGAGCCGCCGGTACGGGTGTTCGAGTCCGGCTCAATCCTGCTTTACCTGGCCGAAAAGTTCGGCGCACTCCTGCCCACGTCGCTGGCTGCGCGTACAGAGACGCTCAACTGGCTGTTCTGGCAGATGGGCTCGGCGCCCTACCTGGGCGGCGGTTTCGGCCATTTCTACGTGTATGCGCCGGAAAAGTTCGAGTACGCCATCAACCGCTTCACCATGGAAGCCAAGCGCCAGCTCGATGTACTCGACCGCCGCCTGGCCGAAAGCGCCTACCTGGGCGGTGACGAATACAGCATTGCCGACATTGCCGTGTGGCCCTGGTATGGCCAGCTGGTGCGCGGCAACCTGTACGGCGCGGCCGAGTTCCTGGCGGTGCACGAGTACCCGCATGTGCAACGCTGGGCCGACGCCATCGCCCAGCGTCCCGCGGTGCAGCGCGGCACCCGGGTCAACCGCACCTGGGGCGATGAAGCCAGCCAAGTGCCAGAGCGGCACTCGGCAACAGACATCACGGCCCTTTGAACTAAAGTGTCAGTCTTGATCCGGCATGAAACCCAACGCCATGGCCAACTGCCGGTCAACACTGCCTTCAGGCTCCCAGACCGACAGCAGCGGTTCGCTCAGGCAGCGCAGCCCTGCTGCCTGGGCCCTGGCGTGGGTCAGGTAGTCATGGTCGATGACGTTGATCGACACCAGCAGCTCCTCCAATGTCGGGGATTTCTGGACGATGTAGTGCCAGTCGCTCATCTCGTATGTTTGCGCAACAGCCCAGATCGCGGACTGCAACAGATCCTGCTCCCCATGCCGGATCGCTGACCGTACCAGTGCCCTCTCCCGTGACAGGTGGCCATACAACTTGCCAGGGCTGAAGCACATCAGTGCCGCGTAGTAACCGCGCTCGAGTGTCTGCCCACATGCCGCCACGTGGGCGAAGCTCAAGTCGTGATCCAGGCGCCTGGCCTTTGGCTTGATCAGCTCGTCCTGCTCAAAGGCGACAAGCAGGGCCTCAAGCTCCTCGACATACATCACCCCCAGCGCCTGCTGTGCGTCGATATCCCCATCCAGCCAATAGCGTGCGAAACGATAGACCCGGCAGGCCAAGCCGTGGCCCCACATTGACCAGACCAGGCACAGGTTTTCCAGCGCATGGCGGTTTTGCCCAAGGCACAGCCGCCTCACCAGCGCCATGTCCCAGCTCGGGGCAAGCCCCCGGATATTCACGTCCTTGTCTTCAGTTCCCGAATAACGCAAAAAAGCACCTGGGCACATCAAGGCAAAATTGCGTATGTGTTCAAGGAACAGACTGGAATAGGCACGCCCCGTTTCCAGCTCATTGGCGTGGGCAATGAGTGCTTGCGCAGCCTCCTGCGCGGCGACAGGATTGTCTTGGTTGAACCAGATTCGCGTGGGGATGCCTTCGATGCGGGTACTACCCGGCTCGCTAATGATGTCCCCGTGGTTGTAATGGGTGATCGGATAGACCAGCGACCTGCTGATCTTCGCGTAACTTCTCGGAAACCAACGCTTGGCCAGCAACCAGCCGTCCGCGCTGGTGCTGGAGATCAGGTGGCGCTCGATGACTCTGTTATCGAAGATTTCGTGACGGAATTCGGGGCAGTTTTCTTCGGTCTGCCTCAATCGGGTCACCAATCCGTCCGAAGCCTCTGGCAGATAGAAGCCGATGAACCGCTGGCAGCCCCACTGCTGCATATCCCCCAGTGGCGACGTCTCTACGCTGCGAGGAACACTGCCACCCTGGTAGTGCTTGCAACTGACCAACCAACGCTCATCGCCCACCTTCAGCACCAGGTCAGCACCGTTGTCTGCCCCGCGCCCCACCGTCTTGATCACCTGTGCATCGAACAATGTGACGAAGAACTCGCGGGCAAACTTCTCGAACGCACTCACGTCCGACGAAGGCGGCCGCGACGGCGGAATTTCGGTGAAGTCGAGGCAGATCGATTCGTGCTTGCTCATGCAGGCTCCGTGGCGTGGCATTTGGCAACACAGCATCCCGGTTTTGCGAAACACCAGCAATGCCACGGTGCACAGAACCATTTCCGGTGTGCATGCCTGCGTTCAGCAAGCCCTTCTTGCTACACTCGCCGCCATGATTTCCACCTGCACAACTGGTGACAGCATGATCGATGTAACCGAGGTTTCCATTGCCGAACTGCGCGACGCGCTCGAGTCCGGCCGCACCACCGCGGTCGAGCTGGTGAAGGCCTACCTGGCCCGCATCGACGCCTACGATGGAGCCGACACCGCCACCGCCCTCAACGCCGTGGTGGTACGTAACCCTGAAGCGCTCAACGAGGCCGAGGCCTCCGATGCCCGTCGCGCCCAAGGCCAGACCCTCGGCCCGCTGGACGGCATCCCCTACACCGCCAAGGACAGCTACCTGGTCAAGGGCCTGACCGCCGCCTCCGGCAGCCCGGCGTTCAAGGACCTGGTCGCCCAACGCGACGCCTTCACCGTCGAGCGCCTGCGCGCCGGCGGCGCCATCTGCCTGGGCAAGACCAACATGCCGCCCATGGCCAACGGCGGCATGCAGCGCGGCGTCTATGGCCGCGCCGAAAGCCCGTACAACGCCAGCTACCTGACCGCGCCGTTCGCCTCCGGCTCCTCCAACGGCGCCGGCACCGCCACCGCCGCCAGCTACAGCGCCTTCGGCCTGGCCGAGGAAACCTGGTCCAGTGGCCGTGGCCCGGCCTCGAACAACGGCCTGTGCGCCTACACCCCGTCGCGCGGGGTGATCTCGGTACGCGGCAACTGGCCGCTGACCCCGACCATGGACGTGGTCGTGCCTTACGCGCGGACCATGGCCGACCTGCTGGAAATTCTGGACGTGGTGGTGGCCGACGACCCCGACAAGCGTGGCGACCTGTGGCGCCTGCAGCCGTGGGTACCGATCCCGGCCGCCTCGAGCGTGCGCCCGGTTTCGTACCTGGATCTGGCGGCGAACGCCGACTCGCTCAAAGGCAAGCGTTTCGGCGTGCCACGCATGTATATCAATGCCGACGACGAAGCCGGTACTTCCGAGAAACCCGGCATCGGCGGCCCAACCGGCCAGCGCATCCACACCCGCGCCAGCGTGATCGACCTGTGGCAACAGGCGCGCCAGGCGCTGGAAGCGGCCGGCGCCGAAGTGGTCGAGACCGACTTCCCGCTGGTCTCCAACTGCGAGGGTGATCGCCCCGGCGCACCGACCGTGTTCAACCGTGGCATCGTCAGCAAGGAATTCCTGCATGACGAACTATGGGAGCTGTCCGGCTGGGCCTTCGACGACTTCCTGCGGGCCAACGACGACCCCAAGCTCAACCGCCTGGCCGATGTCGACGGCCCGCTGATCTTCCCCCACGACCCAGGCACCCTGCCCAACCGTGAGGACGACCTGGCCGCCGGCATGGACGAGTACGTCAACATGGCCAAGCGTGGGCTCAAGGCCTGGGACCAGATCGCCACCGTGCCCGATGGCCTGCGCGGCCTGGAGCAGACCCGCAAGATCGACCTGGAAGACTGGATGGACGAAAAAGGCCTGGATGCGGTGCTGTTCCCCACCGTGGCCGACGTGGGCCCGGCCGACGCCGACGTCAACCCCGCATCGGCGGACATCGCCTGGAGCAACGGCATCTGGGTGGCCAACGGCAACCTGGCGATCCGCCACCTGGGCGTACCCACCGTGACCGTGCCCATGGGCGTGATGGCCGATATCGGCATGCCGGTGGGGCTGACCTTCGCCGGCCGCGCGTACAGCGATAACAATCTGTTGAAGTTCGCCGCCGCCTTCGAGTCGACCGGCTCCCGGCGCATGATCCCGCCGCGCACCCCCAAGCTGGGCTGATTCACAAAAGCGCCCCTTTTGCTTGTAGGAGCCAGCCTTGCTGGCGAACGCAAGGCGCAGCCTTGCCATGAGACCGGTTCGCCAGCAAAGCTGGCTCCTACAAGAAACACCTTGGGAATTTCAACAAATCATGCAAATATCAACCGTGTGTTGATTTTTTGCATGATGCCATGACCCCCACCCAAGAACGCCAACTCACCCTCACCGTCCTCAAGGCCACGCTCCAGGCCCTGGGCAGCGTCGCCCCGCGCAACCTGGAAATCCTCCTGCACGACCTCGACCACCCGGAACGCTCCGTGGTGGCCATCGTCAACGGCCACCTTTCCGGGCGCCAGGTCGGCAGCCCGATTCTCGCCGCCCCCGAGCAGGACCAGGGTTTCAAGGCCCTGATGCAGGCCTGCGCCGACCAGCAAGGCTATGAACCGGTGGTGCTGCCCGACTACCCCACCACCTTGAAGGGCCGCACCTTGCGCAGCGCCACGGCGATCTTCCGCGACCGCCACGGCCACCCCTTCGCCAGCGTGTGCGTGAACACCGACGTCACCGGCCTTGACGCGGCCATGGCCTTCCTCCAGCACTTCCAGCCCCTCGGTGCCACGCCGGCGCCCCCCACTGCCAGCGAACCCGCCGACATGACCGTGCTGATGGCCGAGATCATCCAGGCCTCTGTACAGCGCAGCGCCCAGGGCCGGATGAACAGGCAGGCCAAAGTCGAGGCCGTGCGCGTGATGCAGGAGCGCGGCCTGTTCATCGTCAAGGGCGGCGTGGAGAAAGCCGCCGAAGCCCTCGGCGTGACCCGCTACACCATCTACAACTACCTGGAGCAGCTGCGCGGCGAACACGCCCCGGCCGCCCGCGACTGACACCCCGGAGCCCCCCATGCCCTTGCATATCGCCACCCCGTTGATCGAGTCCCGCCCCCTGTCGCTGGCCGCCGGCCGCCCGGTCTGGCTCAAGCTCGAAGCCTTGCAGCCGTGCGGTTCGTTCAAGCTGCGCGGCGTCGGCCATGCCTGCGAAACGCACCATGCCCAAGGCGCCCGCCATTTTGTCTCCTCGTCCGGTGGCAACGCCGGGCTGGCGGTGGCCTACGCCGGGCGCAAGCTGGGTGTGCCGGTCACCGTGGTGGTGCCCGAAACCACCACCGAGCGCGCCAAGGCACTGTTGCGCCTCGAAGACGCCACGGTGGTGGTCCAGGGCGGTTCGTGGCAGGAAGCCAACGCCCATGCGCAGACCCTGGTCGGCCCCGGCGACGCCTTCATTCACCCCTTCGACGACCCGATGCTGTGGCAGGGCCATGCCAGCATGATCGACGAAGTGGCGGCGGCAGGCCTCAAGCCTGCCGCGGTGGTGCTCTCGGTCGGCGGTGGCGGGTTGCTCAGCGGCGTGGTCGAGGGCCTTGAGCGCAACGGCTGGCACGATGTGCCGGTGCTCGCCGTGGAAACCGCAGGCGCCGCCTCGCTGCACGCGGCCATCGCCGCCGGGCACACCGTGGAGCTGCCGGCCATCACCTCGGTGGCCACATCGCTGGGCGCCAAGCGCGTGGCCGAACAAGCGTTGGCCTGCGCGCACAACCATCCGCTGCACAGCCACCTGGTCAGTGATCGCGAGGCGCTGGAGGCGTGCGAGCGGTTCCTGTTCGACCACCGGCTGCTGGTCGAGCCCGCTTGCGGCGCGGCGCTGGCCCTGCTGAACCACCCCGAGGCGCTGCCTGCGCAGGGCAATGTGTTGGTCATCGTCTGCGGCGGTGCCACCGCCACCCTGGAGCAGATCCACGCCTGGCTCGACCAGGCAAGCTGAACGCTTTCAAGCCGGGTCGAAGGCCCGGCATGAATTCGCTGGCTGCAGGGCCACTGTGTATCGCCAACACCGTCAGCCGCCTACTCGAAAGAGGCCTAGCGGTTACGCAGCAGCAACGCTGCAAACGCACACCCCAGCAGCGCCACGCAAGACAGGTAGAAGGCATCCGAGTAGGCCATCAGGTAGGCCTGCTCCCGCACGCTCCGGTCGATCAGCGCCAGGGCCTGCATCACCTCGGGCGACTGCGGGTCGACCATGCCCCCCGGCAGGCGCGCCTGCAGCGCGGCATCGAAGGGTGTCAGCCCCTCCCCCACCCGCACCGAATGAAAGCGCTCACGCTGCGACACCAGCTGCGTGAGCAACGCCGTGCCCAACGCGCCGCCCAGGTTGCGCAACATCGAGATCAACGCCGAGGCGGAGCCTGCCTGGGCCTTGTCCAGCCCCTTCACCGCCAGCACCGACAGCGCCACCATGATCAACGGCTGGCCGATGCCACGCACCACGGTCGATGGGATGATCACATTGCTGCCCGAATCCACCGTCAGTTGCGACCCCAGCCAGCAACCGAGGGCCATGATCGCGAACCCGCTGGCCACCAGCAGCTTGGCGTTGAGCCAGCGCATCAACCGTGGCAGCAAGGGCGCCAGCAACAGCTGCACCAGCCCATAGGCGATCAGGCTCTTGCCGATCTCGCTGGCGCTGTAACCCTGCACCAGCGACAGGTAGTTGGGCACCAGGAACACCAGGCCGAAGGTCGCCGCGCCAAACACCGCCATGGCCAGGCTGGAGACGCCGAAGTTGTAGCTGCCCAACAGGCGCAGGTTGATGAACGGCCGCGTACCCCACAGCTGGCGCTGGATGAACAAGGCCAGGGCGACCACCGCGGCGATGCTGAACGTGACGATGAAACGCGAATCGAACCAGTCCTTGCGCCCGCCCTCCTCCAGCACCACCTGCAACGCCCCCAGGCCCAGCGCCATGGCCGCGATGCCCAACCAGTCGGCCTGGCGCAGGGCACTGCGGTCCCCGGCCTGGCCCTTGATCGACCAGGCCACCGCCGCCAGCAGCGCCACGCCGGGCGGCAACTGCAGCAGGAAGATCCAGCGCCAGGAATACATGTCGGTGAGCCAGCCGCCGATCGACGGGCCGGCTGCCTGGGCCACGCTGTTGGCCAGGCTGAAGAGTGCCATCCCCAGCGGAATGCGGCTGGCCGGCAGTTCGGTGATGATCAGTTGCATCGACAACGGAATGAGCACCGCCCCGGAAGCGCCTTGAATCACCCGCAGCGCGATCATCGCCTCCAGGCTGGGGGCCAGCGCGCAGCTCACCGAGCTGACCAAAAAGATCGCCGAGCCCACCAGCATCACCCGGCGCAACGAAAACACCCGCACCAGCCAGGCCGTCAACGGAATCATGCTGATCTCGGCCACCAGGTATGCGGTGGAGATCCACGAGCCCTCCTCGAAGCTTGCGCCCAGCGCGCCCTCGATCTCGGGCAAGGCGGCGCTGGTGACATGCACGTTCATGCCCGCCATGAAGCAGCCGAACAACCCGCCGATCACCGCCACCCAGGCGCGCGCGCTGACTTTCTCCTCAGCGCTCATGACGTGCCTGCCGGGTATCCACGGTGGCGATCACCGACATGCCAGGCCGCAACCCGGGCGCACCGTCCGCTGCTGGATCGAGGTGGATACGCACCGGGAAGCGCTGGACGATCTTGGTGAAGTTGCCGGTGGCGTTGTCCGGCGGCAGCAAGGCGAACACCGCGCCGGAGCCCGGCGACAGGCTGTCGACCGTGCCCCGCCAGTGCTGGCCGAACGTGTCCACCTCGAGCGTGACCGGCTGCCCCGGGCGCAGGTGGGCCAGCTGGGTTTCCTTGAAGTTGGCGACCACGTAGGCCTGCGCCACCGGCACCACCGCCAGCAGCGGCAGGCCGGGCGTGACGTACTGCTGCTGGCGCACCTTGCGCTGCCCCACCACGCCATCGAACGGTGCGCGGACCTCGGTATCGGCCAGGGCACTGCGGGCCAACGCAACCTCGGCACGGGCCTGGTCGAGGTCGGCCTGGCGCTGCACCAGCTCCGCCTCCAGCTGCCGCCCCTGCTGGGCCAGCACCGCCTTGCGCGCCTGCTGGCGGGCCAGCTCGGCATCGGCGGCGCGTTGCAGGGCGTGGGCCTGGATCCGCGTGGCACGGGCCTGCTCCATGCGCTGCACGCTGGCCGCCTGCCACTCGGCCAGGCGCTGATAGCGTTGCCAGTCCGCCTCGGCACGCTGCGCCTCGCCCCGGCTGCCACCGCGCTCGGCTTCGGCGCGGGCAATGGCCTGGACCTGTTCGTCCTGTTCGGCGGCAAAGGTGCGCAAACGCATGCGCTGCACCTGCACGGCCGCCTCGCTCACCGCCAGGCGCGCCTCGGCCTTGCGCAGGCGATCGTGGAAGTCGCGTGCATCCAGGCGCACCAGCAGGTCGCCGGCCTTGACCGTGGCGTTGTCGGCCACCGCCACCTCGGCCACATAGCCGCTGACCCGTGCGCTGATCGGCGCCCAGTCGGCACGCACATAGGCGTCGTCGGTTTGCTCCAGGAACCGCCCGGCCAGCCACCAATGGCCGCCGTAGGCCAGCAGCGCCAGGCCAACCGCGCCGGCCAGGCCGAAACGTAGCCAGCGCTGCCGGTGCCGGGCACGGGAGTGTTCGAGGGTAGGCTGTGGGTCTGGGCTGACCGCCTGGTTCATGCTGGGGCTCCTTCCATTGGGGGAGCGTCAGCGTAAGGAATCTGCACCTGTCGTTCGCGCGCGAATCGGCAGGCAATCGTCGCGTAATGGACAGCAGCCTGCACAATTCACCGCCGAGACTGGGTCACCCCTGCAGGAACGCCACCACCTGCTCTGCGGCGGCGGCTGGATCTTCCTGCATGAAACAATGCCCGCCCGCCACTTGCTGCGCGGTCACCTGGGCATTGAGCTCGGCCAGCCGGCGCACCGAATGCGGCACGAAGGGGTAGGTGTGTTGACCATAGAGAATCCGCGTCGGGGTCTGGATTCGCGCCAGGTTCTGCCACATGCGCTCGGGGAACGAGCTGAAGATCTCTACCTCGCGGCTGGGCCGGCACTTGAGCACCACCCCTTCACCACAATCGCCGATGGCATGCTCCACATACGCCTGCAAGGCGGTGTCGCTCCAGCCCTTGAAGATCCCCCGCCCCTGCAGCGACGCCAGCGCCGCCTCGCGGTCAGGCCAGTGGCTGCGCCGGGTCGCGGCCTTGCGCGCCAGGGTATGGCGACGGTGCAGGCCGACCATCGCCGCCGCCCCCATCATGCCGATCATGCCGCGGCTGAACAGCACCGGGTCGAGCAATACCGCACGCTGGAACAGCCCAGGTTCGGCCGCCAGGATCAACCCGGTGAGCACCCCGCCGAAGCTGTGCCCCACGGCATACCGAGGTACCTCGCCATACTCGCCACGCTCGGCCGCGAATGCCTCCACCGCCAGCGCCGCCGTGCGGTTCCAGCCGCGGAACACACCACCATGGTCGCTATCGCCATGGCCCTGGACATCACTCAGCCACAGGTCGAAATGCTCGCCCAGGCGCATCAGCAGCGGCTGGTAGGCCAGGCTGCAAAAACCATTGCCATGCAGGAAGTGCAACAGCGGCCGGCCACTCGGTGGTGTGCGCCAACCCCGCAGGGTGAAGCCTTCGGCGCATTCATGGGACCAGGGAATCAACTCCATCGACTGCACTCATTGCTTCAGGAAAACGCCGATTCTACAAACAGCAGCGGATACAGTGAAATCACCAGCAACACGGCCATCAGGACATTGAACAGCACCACCGCGCGCGGGTTGCGCAACAGGTTGCGCAGCGCGCTGCCGAACATCACCCAGATCCCCACGCTGGGCAGGTTCACCAGGGCGAACACCGCGGCGATGACGATGACGTTGAACACATAGCCCTGGGCCGGTGTGTAGGTGGTGATCGCCCCCACCGCCATCACCCAGGCCTTGGGGTTGACCCACTGGAACGCCGCCGCGCCCCAGAAACCCAGCGGTTTGCGGCCACTGGCGGTATCACCGGACATCGGCCCGGAGGTGGCGATCTTCCAGGCCAGGTACAACAGGTACGCGGCGCCCGCATAGCGCAGGATGCTGTACAGCGGCGGCCAGGCCTTGAACACCTCGCCCAGCCCCAGGCCCACCGCCAGCACCAGTACCATGAACCCGACGCTGATCCCCAACGCGTGGGGGATGGTGCGACGCACCCCGAAATTCACCCCCGAGGCCAGCAACATGGTGTTGTTTGGGCCTGGGGTGATGGACGAGACGAAAGCGAACAGCACGAAAGCGCTGAGCAGGTCGAGAGAGGCAAGCATGGCGGGCATTTCCGTTTTCTGGTTATCGTGTGGCCACACTAACGGAGCCCGGCGACAATCGACCGGTACAGTTCGTGAAAATTGCACAGATACACATTACTGATACGGTCCTTAGCCTTTCACAAGGAAGACACGCCATGAGCTTGACCATCCGCCCTGCGGTGCGCGGCGATGCCCAGCAGATCCTCGCCTTCATCACCGAACTGGCCGACTACGAACGCGCCCGCCACGAAGTGGTGGCGACCCTCACCGATATCGAGCACAGCCTGTTCGACGAAGGCAGCACCGTGCGCAGCCTGATGTGCGAGCGCGACGGCCAGGCGATTGGCTTTGCCGTGTACTTCTACAGCTATTCCACCTGGCTGGGGCGTAATGGCATTTACCTGGAAGACCTCTACGTGACGCCCGAGCAACGCGGCGACGGCGCCGGGCGCAAGCTGTTGCGGCACATTGCCCGTGAAGCGCTGGCGAACAACTGCGGGCGCCTGGAGTGGAGCGTGCTGGACTGGAACGAACCGGCGATCGGTTTCTACCAGTCGCTGGGGGCGCAGCCGCAGGATGAATGGGTTCGCTACCGGTTGGACGGCGAGCGGTTGCGGCAGTTTGCCGAAGGGTGAGGCGTGCTGATCGCGGGACAAACCCGAATTGAATTTCAGCGAATTCTGTAGGAGCGGCTTCAGCCACGATCACCCGCAG
Organism: Pseudomonas entomophila; assembly: GCF_023277925.1. NCBI lineage: Bacteria > Pseudomonadati > Pseudomonadota > Gammaproteobacteria > Pseudomonadales > Pseudomonadaceae > Pseudomonas > Pseudomonas entomophila. The sequence continues at coordinate 747,814 of NZ_CP063832.1, read as the reverse complement.
GCGGGTGCCCGACACCGCGTTGCCTGCATCGCGGCTAAAGCTTCTACAAAGGGCTCTGTTCTCCACGTGACAACGCAGCCTTCCCGGCCTGCACCTCCCTGGAGCGGGCTTGCCCCGCGATCACCGGCATAGCCGGTGCCATGCAGCACACGTATTCGGTAGTACCCCTACCATATTTTTAACGCCCAGAAATGAAAGGCAGTCATCAACAAGCTGAAAATTACAAGAACGACATATTCGAACAGTGAAAACTCCTCTAGGGCAAAAGGAACGAATCCTTGTCCACTCATCAACTCGTAATAGGACCCACTCACGAATGCCGCATATAGCAAGGCGCCCCAAAACTGCCAACCGGTAACAAGATCCCTGAACACGAATCTGCTTAGCGCCAATGTGAAAGCAATATCCCCCAGCGTGAGCAATATCAGCCCCCATACGCTCATTTCAAAATCTCATTAATTAAATCTTTTATTGTTATCGAGGACGTTGCCACTTCAAGGGCTAACCCAGCTTTACTCATTTGCCTGAAAGCTCGCTCTTTGTCGCTCTCCATATACCGAAACAGGCGCCATGCATCTCGCCTCGGGACCATCCGCCTAAGCGCTCTCCCAGAAAGGTACAAGTCTGCAGAATAATAAGCGATATTTGCCTCGCGCTCCTCATACCCCAAACGCTTGGCGGCATCTTGATAGCGTTTTCTGACAGGACCCACAACATCCGTTCGCCCTTCATATAGCCCTTTGGCGTTCTCATAAAAATTATTTAACCCGTGTGCGAGAATCGGTCCTCCACGCGCTACACAACCAACACCATAAGACCCAAGGCAACTCCCCACGCCTGTCAAGACTTGTGAGCCCCCTCCCGCCATACCACCTAACTGATTCAAAATCCTGGATGACTGAGCGTACAGACTTTCTTTTTCACGCTTGATCAGCCCAAGTCCTTCATCCGGACTGATTCTTTGCTCATAAACATCTTCCACCACCCGTTTTGCGTAGTACGCCAGCTCCCGATTGAACTGCATCCGTAAGCGCCGGTCCTGCAAATGCCGCGCGCTGACACCACATCCATAACTAATCAGCCGAGAGGCCGTTGCATTGACTTCCCAGAACGCTTCATCCAGCCGCAGGCCAAATTCATCCTTCTGCTTCATGGCTGCTCTCCCCACGAGGCATGCCCGCTGGTACCGGCCGCGTGATGAATCCAGCTGATGGTGCGATAGCGGATGTACAATCGCTCTTCGGGCTCCTGATCAGTCATGAGCACCGCATGGGGCACATCGAGGTCCTGAGCCACGATCAACGCGCCGTCGAGCCTGACAGAGAAGTACTTTTCCCGGTGCCCCGCCGGGTGCGTACGGTAGAAATGGATATCGCAGTCGACCACCTCCCGGCCATCCACTGCCTGGCCAAGCAAGGGCGAGGCCTTGTCGACGAGTTTGGTGACGATTACCGGATGGTGGGTACTGCGTATGGCATTGATGGGGTTGGAGAGGCTGTGATTGAACGAGAGCACCATGATCTCGTCGCCGTGCCCCGCCTGGCACTTGTTACCGATGGACGCCTGGGAACCGCAGCCTGCCGATATCAGGCCTTGAAGCTTGCCGATGATGCGCATGTAGCCGTGATAAGCCATGGGGTCGACTCCTTGTTGACCAGGCCAGCAGGCTACGGGCTCGACTCCGCCGTGTATGCCAGCTGCGTCTGAAATTGCCGGCCCGCTTTTACACGGGATGTTTATCCCAGGTCGGTGCTCCACCCTGCCCTGCCTTGTTCCCTGCGACCCACCGAGTAAGCATGAAAAAGCCGCTTCCGAAGGTATCGGAAGCGGCTTGTGTGAAACTCGTGTTGCCTGCGTTCAGCACAGGCCTGGCGGAATCACTCGCGCTCACCCTTGCCAGCCTGGCTCCCCGGCAACTGCCCATCGATCATCGCCTTGGCCATGCCGCTGAGGTAGTAGGTGGCGCGCATCAGCGTCTGCGCCTCTTTCGGTTTGCTCAATGCCTGGTACGTCAGCCCGGTGATGCAGCCCAGGATGATCGATGTTTCCTGCAGCACGTCCTCCGTCGGCAACCCGGGGATCGCCTGCACCCAGTCGCGTACCGAACGCCGTTTGCTGCGCTCGACCAGGCTGATGATTTTCGGATCCCCAGTGCCCTTCGCTTGCTCGTCCTTGTCCATGACTTAACCCCCAAGAAAAGAATGAGCCCGCCGCATTTCACCCTCCAGGGCCCCCGGACCAGACCGCGCGATCCTTGCGCGGCGTTCTGCCCAGAAGCCCGGCCAACCCCGGACGGTGAAACACGACAGGCAGGGCGAGACTAAAGCGCGTATCCCCTCGCGACAACGGCCGAACAGGGAAAAACGCCCCTTTAGGAAAAGGACTACACGAACATCGGAAGAATGGCTGTAGGACCTACAGAATTGGCTGGATGCAGTGCCATCGCCAACCTTTCGCGGGGCACGATCTAACAGCGTACCCGCCTACAGCGCCTCATCGGCGGCCAAGTGGGCTAGTGCCCCTCCTGCTAGTGTCCCGCTCGGGTAGTTCGTTAATCTAAAAGCCCCGGAATCATTGGGCGAAACCATTTAAGTAGATAAACGAATTAACCGTGCGGGACACTAGGTATACCTTAAGCGTTTCGAGACCTCCTGATAGCCTTTCCTGACCAGCCCTTCCACGCCATCTCGCCCTCATAAAGCCATCTTGCACGCCCATGAAACACCACCATGCCCCTACTATTCAGCCATGGCCAAAACTTGGGACCAGTCAACGCTTCGCGAGGCCATAGCCCAAATATGAAAAAACCATTTTCTCAGTAACGGAGATCACAAACCAAAAGCCCACGTCATTAAGCCGCGCCGTGAAAAAACGAATAACCCCTTCTCTACCCTCGATAGCGTCACCGGCACATCCACCAAAATCACCAACATAAATTCGAACACACTCATCCCACGCACTTCTCACTAAACTCGCCAGCAGCCAAGACGGCGCATAACGCAAGGCACAACATTATTTATAGCGCGAAGAAACAGACCAGCCATGAAACATGACCATGACAAAAACCCCAACATTGACAAAAATCAAGTCACGAAAAAAGTTATCTCCATAGTCTATTTCCACAAAAAACACGTCATCACCCTTCAAGAGCGTGACATAGAAGCCTCCTATCACAATCGCATGAATATAGGCCAGCACCACAAGGAATACACTGCTTTTCGTGGAGCACAAGTAGCGTCTGATCAGCAACGTAGTCGGCACGTCCACGACGATAATCAGAAGAAACTCAAACACACTCATTCCCTGTATTCTTTATTAAACTGATATGCCGTGGCACCGGTTGTGGTTGTTTCTACAACACCCGCTGCTGTGCTCATCTGTCGTATCGCAGCCTCATTATCAACGGAATAGTACTTGTAAAGTCTCCATGCATCCGCTTTTAAAACTGGCCGAAACAGAGCGCCCACCGACAGCGCTGCATCGGCGGCCAAGTATGCTAGTGTACCCTCCCGCTCGGTATACCCTAAACTCTTAGAGACTTCACGATAGCCTTTTTTGACCGGCCCCTCTATATCATCACGACCCTCATACAACCCCCTTGCACTCTCATATATATTATTTCCTCCGTGCGCAATCATTGGCGCTCCCAAAGTTGCGCACAGCAACCCAAGCGACCCATAACAAATACCGGCACCGGTGATAATCTGTCCTGTCCCGCCAATAACACCAATCGCTTGCAAAGTGATGCGTTCCGACTGAGCTTTCAGCCTGTCCCTCTCATTCCTCAGCTCAATAAGTGCATCCCCAGCACTGGATTTACGGTGGTACACATCGTCCAAAACTCGCCGCGCGTAATAAGCCAGTTCCCGATTGAACTGCATCCGCAACCGCCGATCGCTCAGGTGTTTGGCACTGACCCCACAGCCATAACTGATCAACCTAGATGCCGCCGCATTCACCTCCCAATACGCCTCATCAAGCCGCTCACCATATTCCTCGCGCTGGCTCATAGCTGCTCCCCCCACGTGGCGTACCCGGTGGTACCAGCGGCGTGATGAATCCAGCTGATGGCCCGATAGCTGATAAGCAGCCGCTCCTCGGCATCCTGGTCGGTCAAGAGCGTCGCGTGGGGCACGTCCAGCTCCTGGCTGACGACCACCGCACCCTCCAGCCTTACGGAGAAGTACTTTTCCCGATGGCCCGCCGAATGAATGCGGTACAGCTGGATATCGCAGTCGACCACTTCCCGGCAGTCCACGGCCTGGGCCAGCAAGGGTGTGGCCTTGTCGATGTGCTTGGTGATCACCACGGGCTGATGCACAGCACGTTGGTTGGTATCAGGGGTGGCAAGAGCGTGATTGAAGGACAGCACCGTTATTTCGTCCTGGTGCACGAGCTGGCATTTGTTGCCAATGGATGGCTGGGTATTGCACCCCGCCGAAATCAACCCCTGTCGATTGCCTTTGATACTCATGTAGCCATTGAACGCCATGGTCTGCTCTCCCTGTAGACAAGGGATGCAGCCTACGAAAACGACAACCCGTTGTATGCCGGACGCATCCCAAATATTCGCCGGGCGCGGAACGCCCTGTTTACTGCGCCTGACTGCTACAGGCGTCAGGCCATCCTGGCTCTGGCCTGCAGCACCTCAACCATGGCAAAACAAGCTGCGGGCGCCTACTGGATCATCTACGGCAAAGACACAACGAGGTCTACGTCGCCGATGCCGTCGGCATCATGCAAAAGCTCGGTGGCGTGCAAAGCGTCCGGGCGATACATCGCTTCGACGGTGCCAAGAGGGATGTAAAAACCAGCGTCAAAGGCTGGGTCGCACCGAAGGACTACTGGTTGCAGCGCACCTTCGCCTTCGTCTGCGCCCCCGATAACCGCGCGCGCAACCAGATGCTGTCGATCGGCAAGATGCCGGCGGCGAAGATGGTCGCCACCATCCAGACCATGTTCATCCAGTTGATTGGCGTCCAGGCCAACAGCCAGGCGGTGCAGGAGCTGGACGACATGCTGGCGAACACCCCACGATGAGAGCGCGCCCTCTGCTGGTACTTGGCCTGTTGCTGCCTGCGCTGGCCGGCTGCATCCCGACCCTGCCGGAGCTGATGGCGGGCAACCAATGGCAAGGGCGCGACGCCAAGCAGGCCATCGACTTCTTCGGCCCGTCCATGCGCATGGAGCCGTTGCCCGACGGCGCTGGGGTGCAGTTGGGCTGGTACCGCGATACCACCTACGTGCAAAAGGAGGTGGTCGGCAGCACCGCCGAGATGCAAGGCAACGTGATGGTCCATACCAACTACTGGGACGACGTGGCCCACCCTGGCGGCTGCACGATCCTGATGTCGGTGAACAAGGCGCGGCAGATCAACGATTTCTCCACCAAGGGCCGCTGTAACGGGTTGAACCTGGCGCCATAGCGGCTAGCCGGAACGCGAAAGCAAGCCTGTCCGGACTCGTGGGAGCGGGCTTGCACCGCGATAGCGCCCGCCCAGGCAACCAAGCCCCAGCCAGATACCCTCCCCTACTCAGCCCCCCGCCCAACCATCAACCCATGATTCACATCCTGGGCCAACGCCTTGGCCATGCCGCTGAGGTAATGCACCGCCGTCAGCAGCGTAGGCAGATGATCAGTCTCCACCATCGCCAGATCACTGATTTTGTGCACCGCACACATCAGCACGGTCGCCTGCTCCACCGCATGGTCCAGCGGATGCCCCGCCACCACACGGAACAGCGGGTCTCGCACACCCACCTCCGCGCCTTCGCCGAAATGACCGACGCCAGTGGTGGCGAGTTTCTTGATGCGCGGGATTTGCAACTCCTTATCCATACCATTCCTCCTGCGACCCCGCGAACGGCGCGGGGCCTGATCGGTGAACATCAAGTACGAGCCCAGGCTCGCCAGGTCAGTGCCGGGATTGCACGCGGCTCAGTGCCACTTCCACCAGGGTGCGGGCGCTGTCGATTTCGTGCATGGCGGCGAGGGTCAGGACCTGGCCTGGGGGTTTGGCGTGGAGCAGGACAGTCTGCTGGCTGACGGTCAGGGCGCAGACGAGGTATTCGGAGATCTGGACCAGGAGGTCTTCGAGGGTGTGGGTGGTGTATTTGTCGTGCTGGGGTGGATCGGGGACTATTTTCAGCATGGTAGAGCTCCTATTTTCAAATGGAGCTACCGTTCTCTGCTGTCAAACAGAAAGGTGGCAGCTGTACGCGGGTTGACAGACCGGGAAAATAGGAAACCGGCGCACCGAAGTGCCCCACGTACAGCCACCATAGACGGCCGTGCACGCGCGTTACTATCTTCCCGGTCTGTCAAAACCGTTCGCTGAATTGGCAGCGACTTGGCGAGACTAGATGGGTGATGCAGCGGCTGCAACGGGCTGTAAGGGGGTAGAAGTATGTTTCGGAAACGGACTACAGAGAAGAGGGAAAATCCGATTCCGTAGACCTTAGGCACGCCTGCTGCCACAACGAATATGGACCTGGAACGCATACGAACTCTCGCGCGGACGCTACGATCGCAGTGGCGCTTTGCCAGTTTTTCTTGAACCGTTTGATCACTTTGGCGACGATGGGGAAATTTCCTACAAACATCGGCGACAAAGGGCAGCGCACGTGGCGATCAAAGCTGTATCGAAGGAACGTATTGATGAGGCTTTGCTGGAATTTGACCGCGACTTTAGAGGAAGACGAGAGTGGCATGGTTGGGAGACGAACCCTGCCCACCGCTACGCGATTGCTGTAGGGGGTACATCGTACCCAGCAAAGAAAATAGTCTCCTTGGCTACCGGCATCGCAGTTAGCCAATTCCCAGGCGGACACCTCACAAACCGCTATTTAGAAAAGCGTGGATTTTCCATCATCGAGCTGCAGAGCACTGGTCTAGAACCAGTCCTGCAGTTCGAGCCTGGGGCCATTTACGATCGCGTGACTGAAATCAACGGACCATTCGGGGGTAGCCGGCAGAGCGGCATAGCGGCATCCGCTACCCACCCGGCGATTTTCTTGTTTACAGGCGATAGTGGCGAGCAATATGGCTATGCCGACAGCTGGGACAACGGTGCGTTTCTCTACACCGGTGAAGGGAAGCGTGGGCCTATGAAATTGAACCGTGGCAACAGAGCTGTCGCTGAGCATGCGGAGACAGGTCGTGTGCTTCATCTGTTCAAGTCGCTCGGCAAAGGAAAAGGTAATCGCTATATAGGTGAGTTCTGCTGCGCCGACGTCTTTGAACGAACCCAGCCGGATGTTGATGGCAAGGATCGTACTGCTCTTGTATTCAGATTGGTGCCTGTGGGCAGTCCAGAGCTGAATATCGAAACTGAGTTGGGGACGGGGGTTGAACTCGAAGATTCGTTAGCTGCTGCTCGGATAGCCGCTCTGGCTGCCTGCAAGCCGGTAACGAATGCAATGGACCAATCGGCGCATCGCAAAATTTACCAGCGCAGCCGGAAGGTCGCTCACTACGTCCTCATGCGTGCCAAAGGCTTATGTGAAAGCTGCGACAAGCCAGCTCCATTTTTTAAGAAAGATGGAACCCCATACCTGGAGCCGCATCATGTAAATCGGCTCTCCGACGGAGGCCTCGACCACCCTCGGTACGTAGGTGCTGTCTGCCCATCTTGCCATCGCGAAATTCACTCAGGTTTACACGGGGTGTCGCTCAACGAGCAGTTGAAGCAGCGACTTAACGCAATTGAAGGCTGAGTTTAATTTGTCACAATCCTCCGTGCTAACTGCGCTACTCGGCTAAGCTGAAAAGCTTAGGCATACATACCCACCGGAACTTTCGCTGTACAACCTGCCTTGATGGCCAAAAGGTGAGGCGTTTCATGAGGTTCCGTCGCTGGGACAGTTCTATTCGAGGGTGCAAGGGATATGCGCAAAAAGGGTCAATCTTGGCTGTTACTGCTTGTCTTCTTTGTAGTGGTCTGGGCAGTCAACAAAAAGGACTCGCCTAGAATAGAGGCGCCACTTAGCCAGACGCCCGTGAGGCCCTTGACAACGGCCTCATCACTGACGCCACAGACAACACAAGAATCTACAACAGAGCACTTCGTCAACGCGGACAAGCTGAACCTGCGCGCTCAGCCAGGCGGAAAAGTGATTTCCCAGCTCAAACGCGGTGAGAAGGTGCGGGTCTATGAGCAGCAGAATGAGTGGGCCCGCATCAGCCTTGATGGACAGCCGCAGCGGTGGATTTCCTATAAAAATCTCTGCAGCGGCGTAAATTGCTTTATTAGCTTACAGCCCAAAAGAGAGCGACCCACTCCACAACCAGCTCGCAGCACAACGTCAGAATATGGTTCATCGTGCCCCTGCTCTTCGGGTCGTATCTGCATAGGCCCAAGAGGCGGTCGCTACTGCATCACATCTGGGGGAAACAAACGGTACGGCGTTTAGCGTCTCTCGCTAATGGCTGAGTTCTGTAGATCTGCCAATGCCGTCAGTGGAAAGTCGGTCCTCGTATCGCACTGCGTTGGTGCAAGCCTTTGGCGGTAAGCTCATACTCAGGCCTCTAAGCAGCCCGCGAAATCTAACCAACATCTCGGTGGGCAGAAAGTGAGGCAAAATTTCTATCAGCAGCAAAATGTGTAGGCATAAAAAAATCCAGTCACCGCTAAGTGACTGGATTTTTAGGGATTTTTGGTCGGGACGGAGTGATTCGAACACTCGACCCCTTGCACCCCATGCAAGTGCGCTACCGGGCTGCGCTACGCCCCGACATCATTCTCGATACCGCTGAGAACGTTGAAGAATTTAACCTAACCTTTTGAATAATGGAAGCTTTTTTTCAAAAATTTCCACTCGTCGCCAACCAGGTCACTTCTTCAATACCACCAGCACATCCTCCAACTCCGCAATCATCTGCCGAATCAGCTGCTTGTACTGGCTGGACTCATCCTTGACCTCATCACTGGAGAGCCGTAACCGCGCCCCGCCAATGGTAAAGCCCTGGTCATACAGCAAAGCGCGGATCTGGCGGATCATCAGCACGTCCTGGCGCTGATAATACCGCCGGTTGCCACGGCGCTTCACCGGGTTGAGCTGCGTGAACTCCTGCTCCCAGTAACGCAGCACGTGCGGTTTTACCGCACAGAGCTCGCTGACTTCACCGATGGTGAAGTAGCGTTTGCCCGGGATGGGGGGCAGCTCGTCGTTATGGCTTGGTTCCAGCATAGGCCTCTACCCGGGCTTTCAGCTTCTGCCCTGGACGAAAGGTGACGACGCGGCGCGCGGTGATCGGGATCTCTTCCCCTGTTTTAGGGTTGCGGCCCGGCCGCTGGCGTTTGTCGCGAAGGTCGAAGTTGCCGAAACCGGACAACTTGACCTGCTCGTTGTCTTCAAGCGCGTGCCGAATTTCTTCGAAAAACAGCTCGACCAGCTCCTTGGCCTCACGCTTGTTAAGCCCCAGCTCCTCGTACAGCCTTTCGGCCATCTCAGCTTTCGTCAGAGCACCCATGCCGTTATTTCCTTAACGTGGTGTTCAACTTTTGTTCAAGCGAGGTGAGGATGGTTTGCAGGGTTTCATTCACCTCATCGTCGTTAAGAGTGCGCGATGGATGTTGCCAGGTCAAGCCGACCGCCAGGCTTTTTCTATCAGGATCAATGCCTTTACCCTGGTAGACGTCAAACAGCCTGAGGTCTGTGAGCCATTCGCCCGCATTGTCACGAATTACTTCAAGCACCGAGCTAGAAGCTACATCACGTCCTGCGATCAAAGCCAGGTCACGACGGGTTTCCGGGAACTTGGACAGCTCGCTGAACTTCGGCAGGCGGCCTTCGACTACATCGCCGAGCACCAACTCGAAGACGAACACCGGGCGGTCGAGGCCGAGGGTCTTGGCCAGCTCGGGGTGGATGGCGCCGAGGTAGCCGACTTCCTTGCCGTCGCGCTCGATACGTGCGGTCTGGCCGGGGTGCAGGGCCGGGTGTTTGCCGGCAGCGAAGGTGAAGTCGCTCAGGGCACCGGAGTAACCCAGCAGGGCTTCCACATCGGCTTTGACGTCGAAGAAGTCGATGCTGTCGCGGCCGTTGGCCCAGCCTTCCGGCAGGCGGCTGCCGGTGACGACGCCGGCGATCATCGGCTGCTGCTTGAGGTCACCGAGCTGGCCGACGAAGCGCAGGCCGCTTTCGAACAAGCGCACGCGGTCTTGCTGGCGGTTGAGGTTGTGCTGCATGGCCTTGACCAGGCCCGGCCACAACGAGGCGCGCATGGCGGCCATGTCGTTGGAGATCGGGTTGGCCAGCAGCAGCGGCTCGACGCCTGGGGTGAACAGCTCGAACAGTTTCGGGTCGATGAAGCTGTAGGTGATGGCTTCCTGGTAGCCGCGGGCAACCAGCAGGCGACGCAGGTTCGGCAGCTCGCCACGGGTTTCCGGGCGGGCTTGCGGGGCCAGGCGGGCTTGCGGGTAACGGACCGGCAGGTTGTTGTAGCCGTACAGGCGGGCCAGCTCTTCGATCAGGTCGACTTCCAGGCTGACATCGAAGCGGTGGCTTGGGACGGTGACAGTCCACTCCCCTGCCCCACTTGCACTGGTTTTCAGCTCCAGGGCGTTGAGCAGCTGCTCGACCTGGGCGGCTTGCATTTGCATGCCGAGCATCTGGGTGATGCGTTCGTCGCGCAGGGTGATCGGCGCGATGTTCGGCAGGTGCTGCTCGCTCACGGCTTCGACTACGGGGCCTGCTTCGCCGCCGACGATCTCCAGCACCAGGGCGGTGGCGCGCTCCATGGCTTCACGGGCCAGTTGCGAATCCACGCCGCGCTCGTAGCGGTGCGAGGCGTCGGTGTGCAGGCCGTAGGAACGGGCCTTGCCGGCGACGGAGATCGGCTCGAAGAAGGCGCTCTCGAGGAACAGGTCGCGGGTCTTCTCGGTGTTGACGCCGCTGTGCTCGCCACCCATCACGCCGGCAATGGCCAGGGCGCGGGTGTGGTCGGCGATCACCAGGGTGTCGGCGCGCAGGGCAACTTCCTGGCCGTCCAGCAGGACGAGTTTCTCACCCTCCTCGGCCATGCGCACGCGGATACCGCCGTTGATTTCGGCGAGGTCGAAGGCGTGCATCGGCTGGCCGAGCTCGAGCATCACGTAGTTGGTGATGTCGACGGCGGCGTCGATGCTGCGCACGTCGCTGCGGCGCAGGCGCTCGACCATCCACAGCGGGGTCGGCTTGCTCAGGTCGACATTGCGGATCACGCGGCCCAGGTAACGCGGGCAGGCGGCCGGGGCGCTGACGTCGACCGGGCGCACTTCGTCGTGGGCAGCCGGTACGGCTGGCACCACCGGGCGGGTGACCGGCACGTCGTACAGGGCGCTGACGTCACGGGCAAGGCCGGCGATGGACAGGCAGTCGCCGCGGTTCGGGGTCAGGCCGATCTCGATGCTGGCGTCGTCCAGGTTCAGGTACTGACGGATGTCCTGGCCAACCGGGGCGTCGGCGGCCAGTTCCAGCAGGCCGTCGTTCTCGTCGCTGATCTGCAGCTCGGAAGCCGAGCAGAGCATGCCGAAGGACTCGACGCCGCGCAGCTTGGCCTTCTTGATCTTGAAGTCGCCCGGCAGTTCGGCACCGATCATGGCGAACGGGATCTTGATGCCTGGGCGGGCATTCGGGGCGCCGCAGACCACCTGGAAGGTCTCTGCGCCGTTGCTCACCTGGCACACGCGCAGCTTGTCGGCGTCCGGGTGTTGTTCGGTGGTGAGGATCTCGCCCACCACGATGCCGCTGAACTGGCCGGCAGCGGGGGTCACGCTGTCGACTTCGAGGCCGGCCATGGACAGGCGGGCGACCAGTTCGTCACGGGAGACTTGCGGGTTTACCCAACCGCGCAGCCACTGTTCACTGAATTTCATGCTGTTCTCCTGAAAGTTGCGTCGATTGGGCCTAGCGGAATTGAGCCAAGAACCGCAGGTCGTTGTCGAAGAACAGACGCAAATCGTTGACGCCATAGCGCAGCATGGCCAGGCGCTCGGCGCCCATGCCGAAGGCGAAGCCCTGGTACTCTTCCGGGTCGATGCCGGACATGCGCAGCACGTTCGGGTGGACCATGCCGCAGCCCATCACTTCCAGCCAGCCGGTCTGCTTGCACACGCGGCAGCCCTTGCCGGAACACATCACGCACTGGATGTCGACTTCGGCGCTCGGCTCGGTGAAGGGGAAGAACGACGGGCGGAAGCGCACGGCCAGTTCTTTCTCGAAGAACACCCGCAGGAACTCTTCGATGGTGCCCTTGAGGTCGGCGAAGTTGATGCCGCGGTCGATCAGCAGGCCTTCGACCTGGTGGAACATCGGCGAGTGGGTGATATCCGAGTCGCAACGGTACACACGACCTGGGCAGACGATGCGGATCGGCGGCTGGGTGCTTTCCATGGTGCGCACCTGGACCGGCGAGGTGTGGGTGCGCAGCAGCATGTTGGCGTTGAAGTAGAAGGTGTCGTGCATCGCCCGGGCCGGGTGGTGGCCGGGGATGTTGAGCGCTTCGAAGTTGTGGTAGTCGTCTTCGACCTCGGGGCCTTCGGCGATGCCGTAGCCAATATGGGTGAAGAACTGCTCGATGCGCTCGAGGGTACGGGTGATCGGGTGCAGCCCACCGGTGGTCTGGCCACGGCCTGGTAGAGTGACGTCGATGCATTCGGCGGCCAGGCGAGCGTTCAGCTCGGCCTCTTCAAAAGCGGCCTTGCGTGCGTTGAGCACGTCGGTGACGCGTTCCTTGGCGTCGTTGATCAGCGCGCCGACCTTGGGGCGCTCTTCGGCTGGCAGGTTGCCCAGGGTCTTCATCACCTGGGTCAGCTCGCCTTTCTTGCCGAGATATTGGACCCGGATCTGTTCCAGGGTAGTGATGTCTTCAGCGCGTTCCACGGCCTCGAGGGCTTGGGCGACCAGCGCGTCCAGGTTTTCCATGTACAGACTCCAGATACGAAAATAGGGGAAGAGCTTTTGAAGGCTCTTCCCCTATCCGATGACGTTTTACACCCGACGGCGCAGGCGCCGCCGGATGATTGTCGTGGGTACTTAAGCCAGTACGGCTTTAGCCTTCTCGACAATCGCAGCAAACGCCGCTTTTTCGTTCACTGCCAGATCAGCCAGAACCTTACGGTCGATTTCGATCGACGCTTTTTTCAGGCCAGCAATCAGACGGCTGTACGACAGACCGTTGGTGCGGGCACCGGCGTTGATACGAGCGATCCACAGTGCGCGGAACTGACGCTTCTTCTGGCGACGGTCGCGGTAGGCGTATTGGCCTGCCTTGATGACCGCTTGCTTGGCAACGCGGAATACGCGCGAGCGCGCACCGTAGTAGCCTTTAGCCAGTTTCAGAATTTTTTTGTGACGCTTACGAGCGATAACGCCGCGCTTAACACGAGCCATGAGTAACTTCCTCTATCTTAACCAGAATTAACGAACGCGCAGCATGCGCTCGACTTTTGCCACGTCAGACGGGTGCAGCAAGCTGGCACCGCGCAGTTGACGCTTACGCTTGGTCGACATTTTGGTCAGGATGTGGCTCTTGAAAGCGTGCTTGTGCTTGAAGCCGGAAGCCGTCTTCAGGAAGCGCTTCGCAGCACCGCTCTTGGTTTTCATTTTTGGCATGTTGGAACTCCGCATTCGAATAAAAATTACACAATAATCATCAGGCCTGCCGTGCCCGGGAGATTACTTCTTCTTTTTGGGGGCGATGACCATCATAAGCTGGCGTCCTTCCATCTTCGGATGCTGCTCAACGGTGCCATAGTCGGCGAGGTCGGTTTCGACCCGCTTCAACAGCTCCATGCCCAGCTCCTGGTGGGCCATCTCACGGCCGCGGAATCTCAGAGAGATCTTGGCCTTGTCCCCATCGCTAAGGAAACGTACCAGGTTGCGTAGTTTTACCTGGTAATCCCCTTCTTCCGTCCCTGGACGAAACTTGATTTCTTTGATCTGGATCTGCTTCTGGTTCTTCTTGGCTTCGTTGGCCTGCTTCTTCTTCTCGAAGAGGTGCTTGCCGTAGTCCATCACCTTGCAGACGGGCGGTACCGCGTCTGCAGAGATTTCCACCAGATCCAGCTTCGCTTCATCAGCGATACGCAGCGCTTCATCAATCGAGACGATGCCAATCTGCTCGCCGTCAGCACCAATTAACCGAACCTCGCGTGCCGAGATATTCTCGTTGATCGGGGCTTTCGGTGCAGTTCGTTTATCGTTTCTCATTTCACGCTTAATAGTCATTACTCCGATTCTTGGCGACCACGCCGGGAAACCGCTTGCGACAGCAGCTCAGCGAACTGCGCGACGGGCATCGAGCCCAGGTCTGCGCCTTCGCGGGTGCGCACAGCGACGGTTTGCGTTTCGACTTCGCGATCCCCTATAACCAAAAGATAAGGGACCCGCAGCAACGTATGCTCGCGGATTTTAAAGCCGATCTTCTCATTTCTCAAGTCCGACTTGGCACGGAATCCGCTACCGTTCAGGGCTTTTTCCACTTCGAGGGCGAAATCGGCCTGCTTGTCGGTGATGTTCATGATCACGGCTTGGGTCGGGGCGAGCCAGGCTGGGAACACGCCGGCGTAGTGCTCGATCAGCATACCGATGAAGCGCTCGAACGAGCCGAGGATGGCGCGGTGCAGCATCACCGGGCGCACGCGGCTGTTGTCTTCGGCGATGTAGCTGGCGTCCAGGCGTTCCGGCAGGTTCGGGTCGTACTGCAGGGTGCCGCACTGCCAGTTACGGCCGAGGCAGTCGCGCAGGGTGAATTCGATCTTCGGGCCGTAGAACGCGCCCTCGCCCGGCTGGTATTCCCACTCCAGGCCCGATTCGTTCAGGGCGTCGGCCAGGGCGCCTTCGGCACGGTCCCACAGCTCTTCGGAACCCACGCGCTTGGCCGGACGGGTCGACAGCTTCATGGCGACGTCGGTGAAGCCGAAGTCCTTGTACACATCGAGCGTGAGCTTGATGAAGTCGGCGGCTTCCTTCTTCACCTGATCTTCGGTGCAGAAGATGTGCGCGTCGTCCTGCACGAAGCCACGCACGCGCATGATGCCATGCAGGGCGCCGGACGGCTCGTTGCGGTGGCAGGCACCGAACTCGGCCAGGCGCAGCGGCAGGTCGCGGTACGACTTCAGGCCCTGGTTGAACACCTGCACATGGCACGGGCAGTTCATCGGTTTTACCGCGTAGTCGCGGTTTTCCGACGAAGTGGTAAACATGTTCTCGGCGTAGTTGGACCAGTGGCCGGAACGCTCCCAGAGGATGCGGTCGACGACCTGCGGGGTCTTGATCTCTTGATAGCCGTTTTCACGCTGGACCTGGCGCATGTACTGCTCGAGCACCTGGTACACGGTCCAGCCGTTGGCGTGCCAGAACACCATGCCTGGGGCTTCTTCCTGCAGGTGGAACAGGTCGAGCTGCTTGCCGATCTTGCGGTGGTCGCGTTTTTCGGCTTCTTCGATGCGCTGGATGTAGGCGGCCAGCTGCTTCTTGTCGGCCCAGGCGGTACCGTACACGCGCTGCAGCTGCTCGTTCTTGGCGTCGCCGCGCCAGTAGGCACCGCTGAGCTTGGTCAGCTTGAACGCTTTCAGGAAGCGGGTATTCGGCACGTGCGGGCCACGGCACATGTCGACGTATTCTTCGTGGTAGTACAGGCCCATGGCCTGTTCATCCGGCATGTCCTCGACCAGGCGCAGCTTGTAGTCTTCGCCACGCTGGGTGAACACGTCGATGACTTCGGCGCGCGGGGTCATCTTCTTGACGACGTCGTAGTCCGTGTCGATCAGCTGCTGCATGCGCTTTTCGATGGCGGCGAGGTCGTCCGGGGTGAAGGGACGCTCGTAGGCGATGTCGTAGTAGAAGCCTTCGTCGATCACCGGGCCGATCACCATGCGGGCGGTCGGGTACAGCTGCTTCACCGCGTGGCCGATCAGGTGGGCGCACGAGTGACGGATGATCTCCAGTCCCTCTTCATCTTTAGGGGTGATGATCTGCAGGGTGGCGTCGTGGTCGATCTTGTCGCAGGCATCGACGAGCTTGCCGTCGACCTTGCCGGCGAGCGTCGCCTTGGCGAGGCCTGCACCGATCGAGGCGGCGACTTCGGCTACGGATACCGGCTGGTCGAACGTGCGTTGACTGCCATCGGGAAGAGTAATAACGGGCATGGCGCCTCCTCTCCTAGTGGTGACCCCTACCAAAGGTCACGTGGGTTGGGATGAGCCAGTACAAGATCCGCCCTGCCTTTCCCGCGGGAAAGCCTGCCTCACAGTGGCAGAGACCTGTTCGGTCTGCCAGGGACGAACCAGAGTGACTGGAAGGTAAAAGCTGCAAGCCGCAAGTGGCGAGCTGCAAGCCGAGCATGCTAGCACGCAGGTTGCACCGGAAAGCAGAAATATTTGGAAATTACGGCCTTGGGGTGAACTTGTACGGAAAATTTTCTATCAGACCTTCTGAAGCAACCTACTCTTGATGAGACCTTAACCCAAGGAGTGTCTGGTTATGCGACTTCAGTCCCTTCTGGCTGCCTGCGCCGCAAGTGCCCTGCTGCTGCCCCTGGCCGCTCATGCAGGCAATTTCCCAGCAGGCAAGGAAGCGGCCTACATGACCCAATGCCAGCAAGTGGCAACGGGCCAGGGCCTGGACGAGGCGAAGGCGAAGAAGCACTGCGAGTGCGGCGCCCAAACCATCAAAAAGAATTTCAACGACAAGGAGATCGAGGACCTCGACAGCCAGGACGGCGTGGATGCCAAGCTGATGCAGAAGGCCCAGATGGCCGTGCAGGCAGCCTGCAAGCCGAAATAGAGGGGCCGCGGGACGATTCGACGCATCTTTTGCGCTGGATCAACATCCTGCGAAGGTAAAAGGCGCTAGATGCGCAGAAATGGACTATGATGTCGCCGGTGCACCTGTAGCCTCGGCAACATCGCACTTCGATAAAAATCATGTTTCTGGAGATTCACCTCATGTCCAATCGCCAAAACGGCACCGTCAAATGGTTCAATGATGAAAAAGGCTACGGCTTCATCACCCCAGCAGGCGGCGGCGACGACCTGTTCGTACACTTCAAGGCCATCGAATCCGACGGCTTCAAGAGCCTGAAAGAAGGCCAGGCTGTAACCTTCGTTGCCGAGAAAGGCCAGAAGGGCATGCAGGCTGCACAGGTTCGTCCGGAGTAATTCGGATCGAAACAAAAACCCGCCACTTGTGGCGGGTTTTTTATTGGGCGCGTTTCGAGCCTTGCAGCTCCTACAGGGATAGCTGCAGGCCTTGGGTCAACCGCAGTTGACGCGGGTCACCACGCCCTTTTCATCGACATTCAGGTTCAGCCGCTCGGAACGGTACTCCAGGGTGATCACGTCGTGCGGGGTGAGCACCCGCGCCATTTGCGAACCACTGGCCTTGCGCGCCTGATCCAGCAGCGCTGGAGTGGCCTGCTTGCCGAGGGTGAAGTCGGCGCCACTGGCTTCGCAGCGGCCGTCGTTGCCGGCCGGGGCGCTTGGGGCGCTGCCGCCGCCCGAGGAGCCGCCAGTGCTGCAACCTGCCAGAACAGTGGCCAGCAGCAGGGTCGCCAGGGAAGCGCGGGTACGGAACATGAATCCTCCTAGATCGATCTGGGTACTGCCTTATCCGACAGTACCGCGGAATGTTTGTTGCAAAACCGCACAATTCTGCCCGAACTCGCCGCTTGACGCGAAAGGCAATCGTGAACGGATATTGCACCGAACCGCCGGTTCGGCCAAAGCCGCCCCTTATGCCTAAGTCGCAGGCCGCTTGACGCAAAGGCATGATTTACTGCAAGAAGTGGAGCGCGACATGCCTCCCCTTCGAACGCCAGGACGCGGTATTCGACCTATCACAAAGGCCACAATGAGAACCGCCCCATGAGCAGCCACAGCATCGATGCCGACATCAAGGTCAAGTGGGACGAAGGCCAGAGCGCCTACAGCCCGGGCACGCCCGAAGAGCTGGTACTGATCGCCATCGACCTGCTGGTACGCGACCTGGGCGGCGAGGCGGCGCGCAGCTTCATCGAGCAGGTGCTCGAGCACCACGCGCCGCAGGGGGCTATTTCAATCGCGCCAGCCGTGCGCTGAGCAGGTCGAAGAAGCCCTGGGCATCGCCCTCCTTCACCCACATCACATTGGCTGGCTGCTTGAGCACGCCGTACCAGTCGGCGACGGTCTGGCCGAAGGTCGGGCCTTCGCGACTGTCGACCGCCAGGTGCACCTGGCGCCCCTTGAACAGCTCGGGCTTGAGCAGGTAGGCGATGACGCTGGCGTCGTGCACCGGCCCGCCAGGGATGCCATAGGTATCCATGTCGTACTTGATGTAGGCATCGAGAATGTCCACCACCAGCTTGCTGGCGTGGTTGTTCACTGCGGCCAGTTGCTTGAGGCGTGCCTCGCTGGTGAGCACCTTGTGGGTGACGTCCAGCGGCAGGTAGGTAAGCTTGACGCCGCTGGCCAGCACCACTTCGGCGGCATGGGGGTCGGCGAACAGATTGAACTCGGCGGCCGGGGTGATATTGCCGCCGTTGAAGTGGGCACCGCCCATCACCACCACTTCCTTGATGCCGTTGACGATCTCGGGCTTCTGGATCAGTGCCAGGGCCAGGTTGGTCTGCGGGCCAAGCATGGCGATGGTGATGCTGTGGGGCTCGGCGGTGCTCAGGGTATCGATCAGGTACTGCACAGCGTTGCCTTTGGCCAAGGGCTTCTTCGGCTCGTGGACCTGCACGCCGGTGAGCCCCTCCTCGCCATGCACGTTGGCCGCGTAGATGGGTGTGCGCACCAGCGGGCGCCCTGCCCCGGCGTATACCGGGATCTCTTCGCGCCCACCCCACTCACGGGCCAGGCGGGCGTTGCGCGAGGTTTTCTCAAGGCGCACGTTGCCGGCGACGGTGGTGATGGCGCGGATCTTCAGCTCCTCAGGGGAAGCCATGGCTAGCAGCAGTGCCACCACGTCGTCGGCGCCGGGGTCGGTGTCGATGATCAGGTCGCGAGGGGCGGCCTGCAGGGCGGTGGCGGCTAGCGCGGACATGAGGACGGCTCCTTGGAGCAGGCGTTTGAGGGACATTCAGCACTCCTTGTTGCTAGGTTTCAGGCTAACGGGGCACCTGTAGGAGCCAGCCTTGCTGGCGATGCAAGGCACAGCCTTGCCAGGGCCTCTTCGCCAGCAAAGCTGGCTCCTACGGTGGCCGCGCACCCATTCAAAAGGTGACGCCAGCCACCAGCGCGATATTGCTGTAGGGCCGGCACTCACCGGTACGAACCACGGCCCGCGCCTGCCGGCACAGCGCCTTGAAATCGGCATGGTTCATCACTTCCCGCTGACCGATCTCGCCACGGGCATGCATTTGTTCAACCTCGATCAGGCCCAGCGGAGCGGCCTGGAACATTTCCTCGGCCAGCACATGCCGCTCCACCTGCATCTCGCTCAGCACCACGCGCAGCACGCTGGTGAAGTCCGGAATGCCTGGAGTCAGCGCCAGGTCGATGACCTCCACGCCAGGTGGAACCGGCAAGCCGGCATCGCCGATCACCAGGATGTCGCCATGCCCCAGGCCGGCGATGGTCCGCGACAGGGCGATATTCAGCAGTGGCCCCTTTTTCATGGCACCAACTCCTTCAGGTAGGGTATCGACGGCTGCGCACCAACACGGGTCACCGACAATGCGGCGGCGCGCTGGCCGAAGCCGATGGCTTGCTCTTCCGACAGGCCGTGCGCCAGGCCAGCGGCAAAGCCGCCGACGAAGGTGTCGCCCGCCGCGGTGGTATCCACCGGCTGTACCCGAGGGGCCGGAAAGTGCCGGCTGCCGGCGGCATCGACCAGCAGCACGCCGTCGGCGCCCAGGGTAACGATCACCTTGCCCGCCCCCAGCTGGCGCAGGCGCTCGGCGGCGCGGCGGGCGCTGTCCTGGTCACTGACGGGCACGCCGGCCAAGGCCTCGGCCTCACTCTCGTTGGGGATCAGGTAGTCGATATGGGCGAACCACTCGGACGGCAGCGGGCCGCTGGCCGGCGCCGGGTTGAGGATCACCGTCTTGCCCAACTCGCGACCGCGGGCCAGGGTCCAGGCCACGGTGGCGCCGGGCACTTCCAGCTGGCAGATGATCACTTCGGCTTGCTGCAGCAGGTGGTCGAAACGGCGTACCGACTCCGGCCCGAGCAGGCCGTTGCCACCAGGAATGATGACGATGGCATTCTGGCTGGCGGCATCCACCACGATCAGCGCCACGCCACTGGACACACCCTCGCACACACTCACGCCCTGGCAATCGACGCCCTCGGCCAGCAGGGCCTGGCGCAACTGCTGGCCATAGGCGTCGTCGCCGACATTGCCGACCATCGCCGCGCTGGCGCCCAGCCGGGCCACGGCCACGGCCTGGTTGGCGCCCTTGCCACCAGGGGCGGTGAAGAAACTCTCGCCAGCCAGGGTCTCGCCTCCCCGGGGCAGGCGCTGGGCGCGGGCCACCAGGTCCATGTTGAGGCTGCCGACCACTACCACCTTGGCATCCATGGGTATTCCTTAACGGTAATCGTTGAACAGGTCCGGGCGCGGCCCGGTGGATTCGCGCAGGACGATGCGCGGGGCGACGATGCGCTGCTCCGCGCCCTCGTGCTGACGCGCGCCGATGCGCGACAGCAGCAGGCCCGCAGCGCTTTCGCCCAGCTCGCGGATCGACTGGCCGACCGTGGTCAGCGCCGGGTACACGTAGCGGCTGAGTTCGATGTCGTCGAAGCCGATCACCGACAGCTCGCCCGGCACGTCGATGTTGCGCTCGGCGGCCGCGCGCAGCACACCGAAGCCGATCATGTCGTTGGCGGCGAAGATCGCCGTGGGCCGCTCGCCATCGAGCAGCCGCGCCGCCGCGGCATGGCCGCCGGGGCTGGTGAAGTCGCTGTGCAGCACATGCCCCTTGGCCACCGCCACCCCGGCTTCGGCCATGGCGCGACGGAAGCCCGCCAGGCGCAGCTGGCTCACGCCGGTATCGGCGGGGCCGGCAATGGTGGCGATCTCGCGATGGCCCAGCTCCAGCAGATGACGGGTGGCCAGGTAGGCGCCATGTTCATGGTCGATGCGCACCAGGTCGGCGGCCACGCCGTCCAGGGCGCGGTCGACGATGACCATGGGCGTGCGCACGCCGCCGAGGCTGTCGAGCAGGTCCTGGTCCTCGCCCACCGAGGCGACGATCAGCCCGTCGATGCGCTTTTCCAGCAGCACGCGCAGGTAGCTGCGCTGCTTTTGCGGATTGTCGTCGGAGTTGCACAGGATCACGCAGTAGCCATTGCGCTCGCAGGCATCCTCGATACCCCGGGCCAGCTCGGCGAAGTACGGGTTGACGCTGTTGGGCACCAGCAGGCCGATGGTGGCGGTGCTGCGCGCCTTGAGCGAGCGGGCCACGGCGCTGGGCACGTAGTCGAGCTCGGCGATCGCTGCCTCGACCTTGAGCCGCACGGGCTCGCTGACCGGGCGGGTCTTGTTCAGTACATGGGACACGGTGGTGTAGGAAATACCCGCCAGTGCCGCGACATCTTTGATGGTTGCCATGGTTTCAGTTCCGCCGGTTCGCGCGCCGGCTACGGTAAGTGTCGAGCACCACGGCGATGACGATGACCGCCCCGGTGATGATGCGTTTGGTGGGTTCCGAAGCACCGATCTGGGCCAGGCCCGCAGCCAGCACCGAGATGATCAGCACGCCGAAGAAGGTGCTGATGACCGAGCCGCGCCCGCCCATCAGGCTGGTGCCGCCGATCACTACGGCGGCGATCACCTGCAGCTCGAGGCCGGCACCGGCATTCGGGTCGGCGGCCTCCAGGCGGGAGATCTGGAACAGCGCGGCCAGGCCGGCGAGCGCGCCCATCAGGGTGAACACCAGGATCTTGTACGGGCGCGGGTCGATGCCGGCCAGGCGCACGGCCTCTTCGTTGGTGCCGATGCCGATCAGGTAGCGGCCGAACACGGTGCGGGTCAGCACCAGCTGGGCCAGCACGATCACCAGCAAGGCGATGATGAAGGCCGGCGAGATGCCGAAGGCGATGGGGTTGGAGAACCAGGCAAAGGCATCGCCGATGTAGGCGGTGCGCGAGTCGGTGAACTGGTAGGCCAGGCCTCGGGCCATCTCCAGCACGCCCAGTGAGACGATGAACGAGGGGATGCGCCAGGCCACGGTGATGCTGCCGGTGATGCTGCCGGCCAGCGCCGCCACGGCCATGCCGAGCAAGGCGGCGGGCAGCACGCTCCAACCCCAGCCGAGGATGGCCACGCTGACGGCCGAGGCGGCCAGGGCCAGCACCGAGCCCACCGACAGGTCGATGCCGCCGATGATCAGCACGAAGGTCATGCCCACCGCCAGCACCATCAGGTCGGGGATCTGGTTGGCCAAGGTGCTGAAGGTGGCATAGGAGAGGAAGTGGCTGCTCAGCATCGAGAACAGCACGATCATCGCCAGCAACGCGCCGGCCAGGCCCAGGTAGGTGCCCAGGCCATAGTAGTTGCCGCTGCGGCGGGCGGGCACTGTGCCCGGGGTGTCGAGTGTGGTTTTCATGCGTCCATCCTGGGGGCTGCGTCGTGCAGCAGGGCATCACGTTTCTGGTAGCCGGCGAAGGCAGCGGCGAGGAGCTGGTCCTGGCTCCAGCGGTCGCGCTCGAAGGTGTCGATCAGGCGCCCGGCCGAGAGCACGGCGATGCGGTCGCAGATCAGCATCAGTTCGCGCAGGTCGCTGGACACCACGACGATGGCCTTGCCCTGGCGCGCGAGTTCGGCGAGCAAGCCATAGATATCGAACTTGGCGCCGACGTCGATGCCACGGGTGGGCTCGTCGAACAGCAGTACCTGGCAGTCGCGCTCCAGCCACCGGCCAATCACCACCTTCTGCTGGTTGCCGCCGGACAGCTCGCCCACCGCCTGCGCAGGGCTGGCGCTGCGGATGCGCATGGCGCCGATCTGGCGTTCGGCCAGTTCACGCTCGGCGTTGCTGTCGAGTACCCCGGCGCGGGACACGGCACCGAGGTTGCCCAAGGCGATGTTGGCGCTGATCGACTGGGTCAGCAGCAGGCCTTCGCCCTTGCGGTCCTCGGTGATCAGGGCGATGCCGGCCTTGACTGCGGACTTGGGCGAGTCGATGGCCACCGGTTGTGGCGGCTGACCAAGGGCGACCTGGCCGCTGTCGGCGCGGTCGGCGCCGTAGATCAGGCGCAGCAGCTCAGTGCGCCCGGCACCGATCAGGCCGGAAATGCCGAAGATCTCCCCTGCCCTGACCTCGAACGACACCTCGCGCACCTTGTCACTGCGGCTGAGTTTGTCGACCTTGAGCAACGGCGCGCCGATCGTGCGCTGACCCAGGTCGATATGCTCGCCCAGTTCGCGGCCGACCATCAGGTTGACCAGCTGTTCGCTGCTATAGCGCTGGATCGGCTCGGCGCACACCAGTTTGCCGTCGCGCAGTACGGCGATGCGCTGGGCCACGCGCTGCAACTCTTCGAGGCGATGAGAGATGTAGACGATGGCCACGCCGCGCTGGCGCAGGCGCTCGATCTGGGTGAACAGCAACTCCACCTCACGGGCGGTGAGCATGGCCGTGGGTTCGTCGAAGATCAGCACATGGCAGTCGCCGATCAGGTTGCGGGCGATCTCGACCATTTGCTGGTGGCCAATGCCAAGCTCGCCTACCGGCGTGTCCGGGTCGATGGCGTCCAGCCCCACTTGGGCCATGGCCGCCGTGGCCAACTGGCGCAGGCGTTTGTGATTGACCCAGCCGAAGCGGCTGGGCAGGTTGTCGAGGAACAGGTTCTCGGCCACGGTCAGGGTGGGCAGCAGGTTGAGCTCCTGCATCACCATGCGCACGCCCAGGCGCTCGGCTTCGGCACGGCTGACGGGGCTGTAAGGCTGCCCTCGATAGGTCATCTGCCCGGTGGTGGGGACCTCCAGGCCACTGATCAACTTGGACAGGGTCGACTTGCCCGCGCCGTTCTCGCCGGTCAGGGCCAGCACTTCGCCGCCGCGCAGCGCGAGGGTGACGTCGCCGAGCACGGGCTGGGCGTAGGTCTTGCCCAGGCCGCTGACGGCAAGCACGGTTTCATTGGCCGGTAATGACATGGCCATTACTCCTAGATAGACATACCGCCTTTGTAGGAGCGGCTTCAGCCGCGATCACCCGCAAAGCGGGTGCCAGGCACCGCAATGCCTGCATCGCGGCTTCAGCCGCGCCTACAGTCACTCGGTGATCAGTTTGACCGGGGTCTGGATGACGTTGTCGGCATCCACGTCGGGCTTCTCGCCCTTGAGCATCTTCAACGCCGCCTGGATGCCGAACACCGCCTGCTCGCTGGCCGCCTGGTCGAGGGTGGCCAGCACGCGGCCGTCCTTGAGCATCGGTTTGATGGCATTGATGTTGTCGTAGCCGACCACCTGCACCTGGCCAGTCTTGCCGGCGGCGCGCACCGCCGAGACCGCGCCCAGGGCCATGCTGTCGTTGCCGGCCAGCAGCGCCTTCAGTTCGGGGTATTCGTTGAGCATCGAGGCGGCCACGGCGTTGCCCTTGTCGATCTCCCAGTTGCCGGACTGCACCGAGACGATCTTCATCTGCGAGGCTTCCATGGCGTCCTTGAAACCGGCGGTGCGCTGCTGGGCGTTAGTGGTGGTCGGCACACCTTCGATGATCCCGACCTGATCACCGGCCTTGAGCTTCTGCTGGGCGAGGTAGTCGCCGACCAGGCGCGCGCCCTTGCGGTTGTCCGGGCCTACGAACGGTACGCTGATGCCCTTGCTCTTGAGCACCTCGGGGTCGAGGCGGTTGTCGATGTTGACCACGGTGATGCCGGCGTCCATGGCCTTCTTGATTACCGGCACCAGCGCCTTGGAGTCAGCCGGGGCGATGACCAGCGCCTTGGCGCCGGTGGCGATCATCTGCTCGACGATGCGGATCTGGTTGCCGGTGTCGGTCTCGTCCTTGATACCGTTGGCCACCAGCTCGAAGTCGTTCGGGTGTTCTTTCTGGTAGGCCTTGGCGCCGTCTTCCATGGTGCGGAAGAACTCGTTGGCCAGGGATTTCATCACCAGGGCAACTTTGGGCGCGCCGGGCGTGTTCTCGGCGTGGGCGGCGGACATGGAGAAGATCAGCGAAGACAGTACGGCAAGGGCCAACGGACGGCCGGAGAACGGCAGTTTCATGGAAATGACTCCGAATCTTGTGGTTTTTATCGGATCGCAAACGTTTGCGGTGAGCAACTATGGAAACAGGCGCCGCTTTTGTCAAATCCATGCGCAGGCCGCCCCTGACTACGCCGGTCGGATTATCCGCAATTTATCCGGAAAACCGAACAACTTTTCCTGAAGCTGTTCGGAAAACCGAACCTGCGTGACCTTGATGACTTTCTGGTCAGCTCCTGATACCCCCAGTCCTTTCAGGGGATTTGAAGATGAAATACGACGAGCGGTAGTTGCTGGTACGAAATCTGCCTTGCCAGAAGTGCGACATAACGCACATCTCACCCAGGAAGAGAGAAGCAGAAATGATGAAATCCGCATTCCAGACCTTCGCACCGGGCGCCCTGGCCCTGCTGCTGGTCCTGCCAACCTCGGTTTCCGCCAAGGAAGCCGCGCAACAACAGAAGCTTGCCAACGTGGTGATCCTGGCCACCGGCGGCACCATCGCCGGCGCTGGCGCCAGCGCCGCCAACAGCGCCACCTACCAGGCGGCCAAACTGGGCATCGACAAGTTGATCGCCGGGGTGCCGGAGCTGCAGGACCTGGCTAACGTTCGCGGCGAGCAGGTGATGCAGATCGCCTCCGAAAGCATCGGCAACGACGACTTGCTGAAACTGGGCAAGCGCGTCGCCGAACTGGCCGACAGCAAGGATGTCGATGGCATCGTCATCACCCACGGCACCGACACCCTGGAAGAGACCGCCTACTTCCTCAACCTGGTAGAGAAGACCGACAAGCCAATCATCGTGGTCGGCTCCATGCGCCCCGGCACCGCCATGTCCGCCGACGGCATGCTCAACCTGTACAACGCCGTGGCCGTGGCCAGCAGCAAGGATGCCCGCGGCAAGGGCGTGCTGGTAACGATGAACGACGAGATCCAGTCGGGTCGCGACGTGAGCAAGGCGGTCAACATCAAGACCGAAGCCTTCAAGAGCCAGTGGGGCCCGCTGGGCATGGTCGTGGAAGGCAAGTCGTACTTCTTCCGCCTGCCGGCCAAGCGCCACACGCTGAACTCCGAGTTCGACATCAAGACCATCAGCAGCCTGCCAGCCGTGGACATCGCCTATGGCTACGGCAACGTCACCGACACCGCCTACAAGGCCCTGGCCCAGGGGGGCGCCAAAGCGATCATCCATGCCGGTACCGGTAACGGTTCGGTGTCGTCGCGCGTGGTGCCGGCCCTGCAAGAGCTGCGCAAGGACGGCGTGCAGATCATCCGCTCGTCCCACGTCAACCAGGGTGGTTTCGTACTGCGCAACGCCGAGCAACCTGACGACAAGAACGACTGGGTCGTGGCCCATGACCTGAACCCGCAGAAGGCGCGGATCCTGGCCATGGTGGCGATGACCAAGACCCAGGACAGCAAGGAGCTGCAGCGGATCTTCTGGGAATATTGATCGGCGTTTGAAATGGGCCGAGGCGTTGTTTGCTGCGGCCGGTTCGCCGGCAAAGCCGGCTCCTACAGGGGATTGCGCCACACCCGTAGGAGCCGGCTGGCCGGCGAACACCCCTCCCAGGGAACCAATCCCGCTACCACGGTCTTATGGGGCTTTCGCCCTACCTGATGTTGCGAAATGGCCTACAGTCAAATACTGTATGCACATACAGCAAAACAAGGAGCAGCCCCGTGGCCAACCCCTCTTCCGCCTCGCCAAGCAGTTATGAGCAACTGGGTCAGCGCATCCAGAAGATCATCAACAGCCCGATCGCCCAGCGCAGCCGCGCCGCGCTGATCTTCCGCCTGGAGCACGAGTCGCCCGACGACTGGGAAACTTTGCTCGAGGAAATCGCCGAGAACGATAACGTCACCCTCGCCCATCGCGACGATGGTGGCGTGCAGATTTTCTGGACCGTGCCGAAGGAAGATTGACCGCGCATGAGAGCTTCACTTTTCACCGCCTGCCTGCTGTTGATCACCCCTTTCGCCCACGCCGACGCCCCACGCACCTTCCAGGAGGCCAAGAAGGTCGCCTGGAAGCTGTACGCGCCGCAGTCCACCGAGTTCTACTGCGGCTGCAAGTACAAGGGCAACAAGGTCGACCTGGCCTCCTGTGGCTATGAACCACGCAAGAACCTCAACCGCGCCTCGCGCATCGAGTGGGAACACATCGTCCCGGCCTGGCAGATCGGCCACCAGCGCCAGTGCTGGCAGGACGGCGGGCGCAAGAACTGCTCGCGCAACGATAAGGTCTACCAGCGTGCCGAGGCTGACCTGCACAACCTGGTACCGAGCATCGGTGAGGTCAACGGCGATCGCAGCAACTTCAGCTTTGGCTGGTTGCCCGAGCAGCATGGCCAGTACGGCAGTTGCCTGACCCAGGTCGACTTCAAGGCCAAGAAGGTGATGCCACGCCCGTCGATTCGCGGCATGATCGCGCGCACCTACTTCTATATGAGCAAGCAGTACGACCTGCGCTTGTCCAGGCAGGACCGACAGCTGTTCGAGGCCTGGAACAAGACCTACCCACCACAAGCCTGGGAGCTGCAGCGCAACCAGCAGGTGGCCTGCGTGATGGGCCGCGGCAACGAGTTCGTCGGCCCGGTCAACCTCAAGGCCTGCGGTTGAGCGCTGTCAGGTCAGCGTCTGCAGATAGGCGCTGGCTTGCCGGTAGCGGGAAAGCCGTGCCATGTCCGCCGGGCCCGGGTGGGCAATGCGCGACAGGTCGCTGTTGTCAGCCAGGTCCGCCAGCTTGACCTGGCGGGCCAGGGGGTCGACGCCCAGGCGGATGACGAACGCCTCGTAACTTTCGCCTTCGCGGCGGCTCAGGGCCAGCAGTGCAGCGAGGATCTTCAGCGGGAAACCCTCGCGGGCCAAGTCGGACAGCGTGAGCGGCGTATCTTCCAGTACATCGTGCAGCACTGCGACGATACGTTGCTCCGGGGTGATCACCCGCTCCATCACCCGCAACGGATGAAGGATGTAAGCCGCACCGCCTTTGTCGAACTGCCCTTCATGTGCCTTGATGGCCATCGCAATAGCCCGCTCCAGCGTCGCCATGAAGTGATCCCCCATTCAACCCCCGCCCTAGACAGCATAGCCGCGCCCTCACCGCTGCGACAGCCAGGCCTGCACTCGGCAAAAGGTTCACAAACCAACAGGCCTACACAATAAAAGCGATATTTTTTCTGTAACGAAAATGTAATATTCGCATTCGCATACCTATAACAAGCTTGGAGCTTCAGATGCTTGCCTTTTTCCGCCCTGCCCCGCACCGGGCGCCGCTGCCCGACGAGCGCGTCGACAGCACGTACCGCCGCCTGCGCTGGCAGATCTTCGCCGGGATCTTCTTCGGCTATGCCGGCTACTACCTGCTGCGCAAGAACTTCTCCCTGGCCATGCCCTACCTCATCGAGGAAGAGGGCTATACCCGTGGCCAGCTGGGCCTGGCCATCTCGGCCATCGCCATTGCCTACGGCCTGTCCAAGTTCCTCATGGGGCTGGTCTCGGACCGTTCCAACCCGCGCTACTTCCTGCCTTTTGGCCTGTTGATCTCGGCCGGGGTGATGTTCATTTTCGGTTTCGCGCATTGGGCCACCTCCAGCGTGGCAATCATGTTCGTGCTGCTGTTCATCAACGGCTGGGCCCAGGGCATGGGCTGGCCACCGAGCGGGCGAACCATGGTGCACTGGTGGTCGCAGAAAGAACGCGGCGGTGTGGTGTCGGTTTGGAACGTCGCCCACAACGTCGGCGGCGGCCTGATTGGCCCGCTGTTCCTGCTGGGCCTGGGCTGGACCAACGACTGGCACGCGGCCTTCTACGTGCCTGCCGCCGTGGCGGTGCTGGTGGCCGTGTTCGCCTTCGCCATGATGCGCGACACCCCGCAATCGGTCGGTTTGCCACCGGTTGAGCAGTACAAGAACGACTACCCCGAAGGCTACGACGAGAGCCACGAGCAGGAGTTCAGCGCCAAGCAGATTTTCGTCGAGTACGTGCTGCGCAACAAACTGCTGTGGTACATCGCCCTGGCCAACGTGTTCGTCTACCTGCTGCGCTACGGCGTGCTGGACTGGGCGCCGACCTACCTGAAAGAGGCCAAGCACTTCAGCGTCGATACTACCTCGTGGGCGTACTTCTTCTATGAGTGGGCCGGCATCCCCGGCACCCTGCTGTGCGGCTGGATGTCCGACAAGATCTTCCGTGGCAACCGTGGCCTGACCGGCATCGTGTTCATGGCGCTGGTGACCGTCGCCACCCTGGTGTACTGGCTCAACCCGCCGGGCAACCCGACCATCGACATGATCGCGCTGTTCTCCATCGGTTTTCTGATCTACGGGCCGGTCATGCTGATCGGCCTGCAGGCGCTGGAGCTGGCACCGAAGAAAGCCGCTGGCACCGCGGCCGGCTTCACCGGCCTGTTCGGATACCTCGGCGGTTCGGTCGCGGCGAGCGCGGCGATGGGCTACACCGTCGACCACTTCGGCTGGGACGGCGGCTTCGTACTGCTGGTGAGCGCCTGCGTGCTGGCCATCGCCTTCCTGATCCCGACCTTGCGCCATACCAAGGTCGCCAGCAGCGAGCGTGAAGCACTGGCCTGACACATGGGGCAGGTGTAAATGACAAAGCCCGGGGTTTCGCCCCGGGCTTTGTGTTTTCAGGTTGCCTGGAACAGCCGCGTGGCGCTGATGGTGCAAGGATGTGACAGCACTGGTGATGCATCGGCGAGCCGGCCTGAGCGTTCATGGCTGTTGCGGGCCAGCCAGCAACTTGCGCATAAACAACCACGCTAAACCATCCTCCAGCGACCGCTTGTACCCTCAATATTTGGGAAACTGACCACAGAAAACAAAGCAGAAAATGAGTTCGGACTCAGTTCCCAAGCTCATCGATTCCCACCTACGATAGAGGCTTCACACAGTACGCCCTGCGAAACGCTTCCAACCATCGAGTCGAGCCGCATGGACGCTCCGCTGCTACAGACCTAAACTGCCAGACACGAAAGGACGCACCAATGATTTTCCCCGATGGGCTACCCGAAAACTGCCCGCTGCCAAATGCCGTGAGCTGCTCTGGAACTATTTACATGGTTTCCCCCAACAACCCCGTGGACCAACAGGATTGCCTCTCACAGGCGGAGCGTGGCCGCGCAGTCAATGCAACTGGCGATCTTGCATGCACACGTCACGGGCTTTCCGTATTTCCCGACTTCGCCAGTTGCAGCCATCAGCAATCCTTGTTCCCCTCGCTTGGAGAACATATCGTTGCCGCCCAACTTGACCCTAGTCACGGCAAAACCATGAACACCCCCACTAAAAGCAATCCTCGGCACATGACTTGGTGGCCGCGCAAAGATCTCGAGCGCAGCGTGCTCTTCAAGGCAGTGGAGGCCTGAACATGCTGTGGCCCATCACCTCACCCGCCATCAGTACCCAACCTTTTGAAGACCTGCAAATCGCAGAGGTTCTTTACGAGTTCGATGGCCCCAAGATCTTCACCACCCTTGACCAGGATGGCTTCCTGCGCTTTTGGTACGAAAGCAAGGAAGACCGGGACGATAAACTGATTCGCTACCTGGTTACCCCAAGCAGCGCCTTGCTGATCCAGCAGTTGAAGTGCGGACATAAATCGGTGCATGACCTGCTCAAGCAGAGCTGGCTCTGGGCTGTAGACCTGCGCTATGACATGTCGCCGTCAAGAGCCTGGCATCTCGAAAGCCTGGATGAAGTACCCGCCAAGTTCAAACCAGAGCCCCACGCCACGCTTTGCCCGGAGCACATGCCGCTACTATCGTATCGCTTGATAGGGCAAGGATTGAAAGAGGGCTCGGTCCCCGCCAGTGTCATTGCGCGCGCAGTGAACAGCCCTGCAAATGCGTTGAAGAAAATCCTGGAAACCATCACCCAGAGCATTGCCCAGGGAAGGCCGGAAGAAAGCTTCAGGAAATCGTATGACCTTCCGGCAACGCGATTTGCCTACAACAGTTTCGAAGTATCCTTCTCCACACCCAGCCCCGAGCAATTGGACTTGCAAGTTCCGGGCATCAGCACTTATACCCAAAGTGCACAGGTACTCGAAAACGGGTTACGCTGGCTCGTCGACCAATCAGGTGGCGAACCCGAACTGTCCGTACTGGAGGCCCTCAAGGACCTAACGCCCCCCACCCATGGCCAAGTGGAGTCTGCCGAACTTCGTGGTCAGTTGATCAGCAACAATCACGTGTTTCGCCTCACCCGCGCCCATCGAAAGCTGATCAGTGAAACCCTGGCACGGCATCAGACATCAAGGCATCAGCTCATGAAGACCAGCGGCAAGATTCGAGAGCTGGATAAGGATAACCTCACGTTCATACTTCGCAGTCGTCCCGACGCGGAAACCGAACTCAAATGCGCCTTCAGCGATACCTTGTACGACGACGTCGTCGAACATTTTGCCAGTGAAGTGAGCATCAGCGTCACAGGCCGACTCAAGCATGCCAAGGCCGTTCTGGAAATCAGTGATATCGAAGCCATCCCAGATAACCTCACCTGAAGGTCTGGCTTCAACTCCATGCTTCAAGCGTAACGCTGCACGCCTCAATCACATTTTTACCCGATCCCGCACCGGGCACTGTGCCCGGTGCAGGTTCAACGCCGTGTTAATGATCCCGACATGGCTGAACGCCTGCGGAAAATTCCCCAGCATGCGCTTGCCCACCGGGTCGTACTGCTCGGCCAGCAACCCGACGTCGTTGCACAACCCCGTCAACCGCGCATACAACGCCTGCGCTTCCTCCCGCCGCCCCAACAGCACATACACATCCGCCAGCCAGAACGAACACACCAGAAACGTCCCCTCTCCCGGCGTCAGGCCGTCACTGCAGCTGTCGCTGTCATAGCGCAGCAGCAGCCCGTTGCGTAGCAACCGCCGCTCGATTTGCTCGAGGGTGTGCAGGAACCTGGGATCATCGGCCGGCAGGAACCCGGTCAGTGCGATCTGCAATAGACTGGCGTCGAGTTCGGCCGAACCGTAGGCCTGCACGAAGAACCTGCCCTGGGTGTCCAGACCAAGGGCGCAGACCTCGCGATGAATCTCGTCGGCCACCTGGCGATAGTGGCGGCTGTGCTCGCGACCGTCCTCGGTGGTGTCGGCCAGCCCCGCCGCGCGGTCGAAGGCGACCCAGGCCATGACCTTGGAGTGGACGAAGTGCTGGCGGCCACCGCGCACCTCCCACAGGCCTTCGTCGGGCTCGCGCCAGATGCGCTCCACATAGGGCAGGATCGCCCGGGAGATGGCAGCGCTGCGCGGGTGACGTGGCAGGCCACCCTTGATCGCCTGGGCCATGGCATCGGCGAGTTCGCCGTAGATGTCGAGCTGGCGCTGCGCGGAGGCGGCATTGCCCACGCGCACGGGCTGCGAGCGCTCGTAGCCCGCCAGCCAGGGCAAGGTGAACTCGGGCAGGTCGCGCTCCCCCGCCAGGCCATACATGATCTGCATCTGCTCGGGGTTGCCGGCCACCGAGCGCAGCAACCATTCGCGCCAGGCCTGGGCTTCGTCGAAGTAACCGAGGCTCATGAACGCCAGCAGGGTCATGGTGGCGTCGCGCAACCAGCAATAGCGGTAGTCCCAGTTGCGCTCCCCGCCGACCCGCTCGGGCAGCGAGGTAGTAACGGCGGCGACCATACCGCCGGTGGGTGCGTAGGTCATGGCCTTGAGCGTCAGTAATGAGCGACGCACCAGGGCGGTGTGGGGGCCTATGTCGGGGCAGCGGGCGGCGAAGGACTGCCACTGCTCGATGGTCTGCGCCAGGGCGTGGTCGGCATCGAAGCCCGGCTGCACAGGCAGGTGCGAGGGCTGGTGGCAGAGACTGAAGACCTGGCGTTCGCCGGCGCGGACGCGAAACCGCGTGACGCTGTGTTGGTCGCGGCCGTGCGTTTCGGTGGTACCGCGCAGGATCAGGCGATCGGGGCCGGCGACGGCGCTGAGGGTCAGCGGGTCGAGCTTTTCCACCCAGGGCACGCTGCGGCCGTAGTCGAAGCGCAGCACCAAATCCATCTCGAACGCGGTTTCGCCGACCAGGCCTTCGACGATGCGCAGCACCGCGTTGCCATCGCCCAAGGGCATGCAGTCGAGCACCCGGGCATGGCCGCTGGCAGTGGTCCAGCTGGTTTCCAGTACCAGGGTGTCTTCGAGGTATTGACGCGAGGTGTGTTCGACGGGGTCGCTGGGGGCCAGCCGCCAGCGGCCGTTTTCTTCGTTGCCCAGCAGGGCGGCGAACACGGCCGGGGCATCGAAGCGCGGCAGGCAAAGCCAATCAAGGGCACCGTCGCGGTTGATCAGGGCGGCGCTGCGGCAGTTGCCGATGAGGGCGTAGTCTTCGATCAGGGCGGGCATCTGGGCTCCTGGTGGCGGGCACTCGGAGTGTTGGATGCGTGGATTGGGTAGGCGTTCCGCTGAGCGAGCCGCGTTGCGGTTGAACGCGGTTCGCCGGCAAGCCGGCGCCTACAGGTTGCGCGTCACTTTGTAGGAGCCGGCTTGCCGGCGAACAGGTACTTCAACCCAGCTTGTGCCATTCCCGCTTGTCGCGCGCCAGCAACTCGTTGCCAGCCTCCGGGCCATCTTCGCCTGCCGGATAACCGTGCACCTCGCTGCCCTCGGCAGCCCAGGCATCGAGGAACGGCTGCACGGCGCGCCAGCCGTTCTCGATGTTGTCTGCGCGCTGGAACAAGGTCTGGTCGCCGGTGAGGCAGTCGTAGATCAGGGTTTCATAACCGGTCGCCGGGGTCATCTTGAAGAAGTCCTTGTAGGCGAACCCCAGCTCGACATTCTCCATCACCAGTTCCGGCCCCGGACGCTTGGCCTGCAGGTCGAACCACATACCCTCGTTGGGCTGGATCTGGATCTTCAGGTAGTTGGGCTTGGGCCGCTCCAGCTCGCTTTCGCGGAACTGGGCATAGGGCGCAGGTTTGAAGCAGATGGCGATCTCGGTGTCGCGCACGCTCATGCGTTTGCCGGTACGCAGGTAGAACGGCACCCCGGCCCAGCGCCAGTTATCGATCATCACCTTGAGCGCGACATAGGTTTCGGTCTGGCTGTCCTTGTCGACATTAGGTTCTTCACGGTAGCCGGGCAGTTGCTTGCCCGCGGTGTACTGGCCGCGCACGGAGTTCTTCAAGGCCATCTTCGCCGACCAGGGGCGGATGGCACCGATCACCTTGGCCTTTTCGCCACGCACGGCGTCGGCGCCGAACGCAGCCGGCGGCTCCATCGCCACCATGGCCAGCAACTGGAACAGGTGGTTGGGCACCATGTCGCGCAGGGCGCCGGTACTGTCGTAGAAGGCGCCACGGGTCTCGACGCCGACGGTCTCGGCGGCGGTGATCTGCACGTGATCGATGTAGTGGTTGTTCCAGAACGCCTCGAACAGGCCGTTGGAGAAACGGCTGACCAGGATGTTCTGTACCGTCTCTTTACCGAGGTAATGGTCGATACGGTAGATCTGCCGCTCGCTCATCACCTTGAGCAGGCAAGCGTTGAGCGCCTCGGCGCTGGCCAGGTCGGTGCCGAAGGGCTTCTCCACCACCACCCGGCGAAAACCGCCAGCGGACTCGTCGAGCAGGCCGGCCGCGCCCAGGCGCTGGGCCACCTCAGGGAAGAAGCGTGGCGAGGTGGCCAGGTAGAAGATGGCATTGCCGTGGCGGGTCGCGTCGATGCGCGCCGCCAAGGCCTTGTAAGTCTCGGGGTCGAGAAAATCACCCGTCTGGTAGTCGATGCACGTGGCCAGGCGCTCCCAGAGCGCGGCATCGAAGCAGCGCTCATCACCTTCATGCCCCTTGTCGCGCTCCTGCATGAAGGCATGCAGGCGTTCAGCGAACGCTTCGGCGCTAGCGGGATTGTGGTCGACCCCGACGATACGCAGGTTGCGGTCGAGCAGGCCATCGCGGGCCAGGTTGTACAGCGCCGGCATCAGCAGGCGCTTGACCAGGTCGCCATTGGCGCCGAACAGGAACAGCGTGCAAGGCGGCGCGGCAGGGGTCGTCTGCTTGGTCATTCGCCCTTCTTCTCGACGTGGCCGCCAAAGCCCAGGCGCATGGCGGAGAGAATCTTGTCGCCGTAGGTGCCCTGTTGCTGGCGCGAACGGAAGCGGGCGAACAGCGCGCTGGACAACACCGGTACCGGTACGGCCTGCTCGACGGCGGCATCGATGGTCCAGCGCCCTTCGCCGCTATCGGAGACCGAACCGCTGAATTCGCTGAGCTGCGGATCGGCGACCAGCGCATCGGCGGTCAGGTCCAGCAGCCAGGAGGTGACCACGCTGCCACGGCGCCACACCTCGGCGATTTCCGCCACGTTGAGGTCGAAGCGCTGGTCTTCCGGCAGCTCGTTGCCGCCCTTGCTGCGCAGCAGGTCGAAGCCTTCTGCGTAGGCCTGCATCAGGCCGTACTCGATGCCGTTGTGGACCATTTTCACGTAGTGGCCGGCACCGGGCGGGCCGGCATGGATGTAGCCGTGCTCGGCACGCTCGGGCTCGCCCGTGCGGCCCTGGGTGCGCGGGATTTCGCCTACGCCGGGGGCCAGGGTCTTGAACAGGGGTTCGAGACGCTCGAACACCGCTTTCTCGCCACCGATCATCATGCAATAGCCGCGGTCCAGGCCCCACACGCCGCCAGAGGTGCCGACGTCGAGGTAGTGCAGGCCGCGCTTGGCCAGCTCGGCGGCACGGCGCACGTCATCCTTGTAGAAGGTGTTGCCGCCATCGATGATCGCGTCGCCCGGCTCGAGCAGCTCGGCCAGTTGGGCGATGGTCTGCTCGGTAGGCTCGCCAGCGGGCAGCATCACCCACACCGCGCGCGGCGCCTTGAGCTTCTGCACCAGCGCGCCGAGGTCGTGGGCCCCTTGCGCGCCCTCGCCTTCCAACGCGGTGATAGCCTCGCGGCTGCGATCATGGACCACGGTGCGATGGCCATCGCGCATCAGGCGCCTTGCGATATTGCCGCCCATGCGGCCCAGCCCGATGATTCCCAGTTGCATGTAGCGACGCTCCCCTTGGATTTGGATGACAACATTTGAAGATTTCAGATTAGTCCAGCGATCCGCTCGAGGGTTCACCGACGAACGGGGTGACAACGATAAACAAAAAAGTTCCAAAGGGCCTGCAAAGAATTCAGAATGCGCGCCGCCTGAAGCGTCTACGCTTTTGAATGTCACCAGCCAAGCGAGGTGTGCCAATGGGTACCTTGATGCCTGCCACTCCCACCCAGACCCTCTACGTGACTGTGCGCCGTGACGAACTGCGCCAATTGAAGGATGAACGTGACCAGTTGCGCCAGCAGGTCGCACAACTGAACCTGCTGCTGGAGCAGGCCCGCCTGGATGGCAAGACCGCCACCCGTTGATACCCCGCCGTGGGCGCTTGATGGCGCCCACCGCGCCCCCGCATGCATCGCATCAAGCAACATCCTGCAGACAATCCCCACCGCAAGCAGTGAACCTGCCTACAAAAATGCGGTCTTTCGCTGACGGTCAATCCACCCGACCGGATCGCCGGCCCAGTCATCGGGCCTTTACTTGTCCTGTTGCAGCGAAGATCACCATGCCAGAAAACCAGCCTGCCTCCTCCGCCCTGCCCGCCCTGCGCGGCGGCCTGATCGCCGCCCTGATCGCCCTGGCCGCGCCTGCCCACGCCGAAGAACCGGCCAGCGATGCGCGCTGGGTCAGCGACAGCCTGAGCACCTATGTGCGCAGTGGCCCCACCGATGGCCACCGCATTGTCGGCACGCTCAAGTCCGGGCAGAAGGTCACGCTGCAGACCACCCAGGGCAACTACAGCCAGGTACGTGGGCAAAGCGGCGACCTGGTATGGATCCTCACCAGCGACCTGCAGGCGGTACCGGGGCAGAACGAGCGCCTGCCACAGCTCGACGCTCAGGTGGCGGAGTTGTCCGGCCAGCTCAAGACCATCGATGACAGTTGGAAGAGCCGTGTGCAGGGCATGCAGGAAACCCTTGATTCGCGCAAGGCGCTGATCGACGAGCTGGAAACTCGCAACAAGGCACTCAACGAACAACTGG
The DNA here is from genome assembly GCF_023277925.1 of Pseudomonas entomophila. Classification (NCBI taxonomy): domain Bacteria; kingdom Pseudomonadati; phylum Pseudomonadota; class Gammaproteobacteria; order Pseudomonadales; family Pseudomonadaceae; genus Pseudomonas; species Pseudomonas entomophila. Next base: position 710,653 of record NZ_CP063832.1, on the reverse strand, counting down.
AACAAAGCCAGTCGAACCTGCGCGACACCCAGGCGCGCCTGGGCGACGAAAACAAGCAGGTGATGATGCGCTACATGGTCTACGGCGGCAGCATCGCCGGTGCCGGGCTACTGGTGGGGTTGATCCTGCCGGCGCTGACTCGTGGCCGCAAGCGCAACGATCGCTGGTTCTGAAACCAGGCACGCCCCCTGTAGGAGCCAGCCTTGCTGGCGAACAACTTCGCACGCAGACCAGAGATCGGGATTGGCTCGGTTCGCCAGCAAGGCCGGCGCCTACAGTGATTGGTTGGTCACGCCGAAGGGGATGTGCACCGAAGGCACCACGGTGCTGGTGCTCTTCAGGTGCCCCGACTGGTCATCGAAGAAGATGTGTGGCTTGAGTACTTGCAACACCCGGCGCTTCTCGATGCCCCCGAGAAAGAACGCGTCGTTGGCCATCACTCCCCAGCTTTTCAGGGTGTTGAGCGCACGTTCATGGGATGGCGCGTTGCGCGCGGTGACGATCGACACCCGCAAGCGGTTCTCGTAACCGGGGTGCTCGAGCTTGTATTGCTCCTCCGCCGCCTGGATCCGCGCAATACGCACGAAGAACTCCTTCAGCGGCCCCGGATTATGTGGCTGGGCGACATTCATCACTTCGTGGGCGTGGAAGCTGTCCAGCCCGCCCGATTGCATCACCGCCTCCGACTCGTCTCCAGCCAACACGCCGTCGAAGTCGAAGGCGATGCGCAGGTTGTCGTCGCTTTCATCGTCATCGAACTTCGAATCCAGCACCTGCCCCGCCGGGTAACCGGCCTTGATTGCCGCGTCGACGTGCTGCTTGTCGGCGGACAGGAACAGCGCGATGTTCAGCGCCGGGATGTATTCGTAGGGCGAGCGGCCCTGGGTGAAGATGGCCCGGGTCATGTTCAGCCCGTAATGGCCGATGGTCTTCATCACCCGCAAGCCGGTGTCCGGGTCGTTCTGCGACAGCAGCACCACTTCCACCAGCGGATCTTCCGGGTCATCGCGCAGGTCGTTGAGGGCCAGCAGGCGCTTGATGAACGGGTAGGCGATACCTTTGCCCAGGGGCACGTCGAGGTGCTGTTCCTGGTACTTGCGGTACTGGGCCTCGCCATCGCGGCGAAATACCGCGTCGGACTCGCTCAGGTCGAACACCGCGCTGGAAGCGACTCCGATCACCAGGCGGTCATCCAGTTCGAAAGGCATGGGGCAATCCTTGTCATGAAAACAGTTGAAAACACCCTGGGCTCAGGCGTCGGTACGGCCTTGCAGGCGCGATGTCCAATCCTCGACCTGGTGCTGCTCCAGGCGTTTTTCCAGGGTGCGGCGCCAGCTCGGTACCAGCGGTAGCTCAAGGCATTCGCGCAGCAGCTCGGGCTCCAGGCGCTTGTCGAACAGTACCGCCGACAGGCGCGCCACCGACCATTGCCCATGGGGCCGCTCGACCAGCTCCAGGGTATCGCCCGCCGCCAACACCCCTTCTTCCAGCACCCGGTAGTACCAGCCGGTACGCCCGCTCTGCTGCACCCGCAGCGCCATCTGCGCCACGTCGAAGCGATCGTTGAGTTTCCAGCACGGCATGCGGCCCTGGGAGATCTCCAGCAGCGCCGTACCGACACGGATGCGGTCGCCCAGGCAGACGTCGGTTTCACGCCAGCCATGGCTGCTGAAGTTCTCGCCGAAGGCGCCTGGCTTGGCCAGCAACGGGTGATCGCCGAGTTCGGCGGCCCAGTCCGGATAGTGGTCGCGGGGATAGTGATGGATGGCCTTGTCGACCCCACCGTGCACACGCAGGTCGCCCTGTTCATCCCCGGCGATACCAAGGGAGGTCACGTGCAAGGCGCCCTCGCGGGGGTGCTTGTCAATGGCGCTGTGCGAGCCTGGGCGGGTGAACGGCCGGGCGCTGCCGGTGAGCAGGCTGTCGAGGCGCGGATGGGTCGGGTTCATGCGGCGGTCTCGTGGAAGGTCGGGCGCGAGCTTACACGAGACCTGACCGCCTTCGGAAATTACCGTTGGCTACTTGCCGCGCGCCTTGTTGTAAATGGTCTTGGCACGGTCGGCCTGGCTCATGCAGGTCTCCATGTCACCCTTGGCCTGTGCTCCCTTCGTCTCCTTGAGCAACGCGTGGCAGGCCGGCCAGTACCTTCGTGGTGATCGAAGCGGTGCCCACCGATAACTGGGCAGTGCTAGGCAAGACGGTGACGGCGCTGCGTCGGCGTGAACGAACAACCTGACGGCGTGCCGGCCTCTGTGGGAGCGGGCTTGCCCCGCAAACACTTACCATGCCCCGCGCACGTGCATCGCGGGGCAAGCCCGCACCCACGACTACTGGCGCAACCTCTGCAGTGCAGCCAGCACATGGCCCGTCGCCCGTTCCACCTCACCTTCGCGGCAGGCGATCCCCAACTGCCGCCACAACCCCGGCCGCAACGGCCGTTGCGCAATCCGCGGGTTGTGCTGCTGCACCTCGCCCTCCTGGGGCAGCAGCGTCGCCCCGTACCCTGCCGCCACCAGGCTCTTGATCGCATCGTTGTAGTTCAATTCGATGCGCGGCTCGGGGTACAGCCCGGCAGCCGCGAACCACTCCGACGTCACCCGCGACAACTGCGTGGTGCTGTCGTTGAGGATCAACGCCCGCCCGGCCAGCCAGCCCGGCGTGACCCGCGCCGGTGGCCGCCAGTCGGCGGGTACGTAGGCCATGATCGGGTCGCGTCGCCAGGGGGTGACCTGCAGCCCTTTGCCCGCCACCTGAGGCAACGCCACCAGGCCGATGTCCAGGGTGCCCTCGCGCAGGCGCGCCAGCGAAGCTTGCGAGGTGAGTACCTGGACCTGCACGTCGATCCCTGGGTGATCCACGCGCAAGGCTTCCAGAGCCTGGGGCAGCAAGTGGGCGATGGCACCGGTCGAAGCGCCCAGACGCACCCGGCCGGTCAGGCCCTCGACCTGCCGACGCACCTCGTCCAACGCCTGGTCGGCGTCAGCCAGCAAACGTCGGGCGCGGGCCAGCAACGTCTCGCCGACGGCGGTGGGCCGCACTTGGCCCCGGGTACGGGTGAGCAATGGCGCGCCGATCCGTGCCTCCAGTTCGGCGACATGCAGGCTGATGGTCGGCGGCGCCAGGTTGAGCTGGCGGGCAGCGTCGGCGAACGAGCCGAGGTCGGCGATCACCACCAGGGTGCGCAGGCGGTCGAGGCTGATTTCTCGCATGGGGTCTCGCGTTTGGTGAATGACACCGCGCCTACAGAGGGCTGGGCCGGTTTCAAAATTATTCATTTTTTCTGAACTTGAACATCATGATATGCAAATTTTCTTTCATCCAGCCGCAGGCGAGGATATTCCCTACTCCTTCCCTACGGACACCCGCCATGCACCAGCCACTCGTCTTCATCGACGGCGACCAAGGCACCACCGGCCTGCAGATCCACGCCCGCCTCAACGGCCGCCAGGACCTGCGCCTGCTTACCCTGCCCGACGCCGACCGCAAGGACCCGGCGCGCCGCGCCGAGGCCATCAACAGTGCCGACATCGCCCTGCTCTGCCTGCCCGATGACGCCGCCCGCGACGCCGTGGCGACGATCCACAACCCGGCGGTGCGGGTGATCGACGCCAGCTCCGCCCACCGTACCAGCCCGGGTTGGGTCTACGGCCTGCCGGAGCTGCACGCCCAGCAAGCCGAGCGCATCGCCCAGGCCAAGCGGGTGAGCAACCCCGGCTGCTACCCCACCGGCGCCATCGCCTTGCTGCACCCGCTGGTCGAGGCTGGGTTGCTGCCTGCGGACTACCCGCTGAGCATCCACGCCATCTCCGGCTACTCCGGTGGCGGCCGCGCCGCAGTCGAACGCCATGAACAGCCGAGCGAAGACTACCTGCCGACGCTGCAGTTGTATGGCCTGGAGCTGGCGCACAAGCATGTGCCGGAGATCCAGCAGCACGCCGGGCTCAGCGCGCGCCCGGTGTTCGTGCCGGGCTACGGCGCCTACCGCCAGGGCATCGTGCTGAGCATCCCGCTGCAGTTGCGCCTGCTTCCGGGGGTTGCAGCAGAACAGTTGCAGGCCTGCCTGGAACAGCACTACCAGGGCGCCCGCCATGTGCAGGTCATGCCGCTGCATCAGCACGGCCCGGCCACCGCGCTGGACCCACAGGCGCTGAACGACAGCAACGACCTGCGCCTGGCCCTGTACGCCAACCCCGAGCATGGCCAGGTGCTGCTGACCGCCGTGTTCGACAACCTGGGCAAGGGCGCCTCGGGTGCTGCGGTACAGAACCTCGACCTGATGCTGGCCGCCCTGTAGGCGCCAGCCTTGCTGGCGAGCCGCTTTGACAGCGGGCAAGGCTGCGCCTTGCGTCGCCGGCAAAGCCGGCTCCTACACCTGGCTACATAGCGGGTAGAATGGCAGCTTCGTCACGTTCCAACCGGAGCCCTGCCCGCGATGTTCATCCTCCGCCGCCTCGACGGCGTGCCGCCCGAATCCTTCCAGAACCAGATCCGCCAGCTGGTGATCGACCATGTCGGCCAGCTCAGCAGTGTCGCCATCAGCGCGGACAACCCGCTCTACCCGCTGTACCAGTACGGCGTGGGGTTGGAGGTGCACCAATACCTGATGGCCCTGGACGGCACCCGTGGCCTGGCCGTGGAGCTGACCCTGGCGCTGGACGCCGAGGCCCCGGACCAGCTGCTGGGCTTCGCCCTGGCGCTACCGGCACAAGACAACCCGCAAGCCTGTGCCCTGGCCTATCTTGCCGTGGATCCCCGGCATCGCCGCCAAGGCATCGCTCGCGCTCTGCTGGACGACCTGCGCGCGCGTTACAGCTGCGTCGAGCTGAGCGCCTTCGCCGCACAGGTACCGTGGTTCGAAGCCATGGGTCTGCAAGTGGTGGCCAGCGCCGGGCCGCAGGTACTGATGAGCAGCACCGGGCATGCCAGCGGGGCGCTGATCGGGCGGCTGGACATCGCGCCGATCTACCAGACCGTCGAAGTGCGGCAGATCCATGCGTACCTGCTCAAGCAGCAGGGTGAGGAGGCGATGGTGGAGGCAGAGCAGCTGCGCGACGCACGGCTGGATGAGCTGGCAGAGCAGGCCAGGGTTTGCGTGAAGCAAAGGCTTACGCGGCATTGAGAGAGAACATCGCGGCCTATTCGCCGGTAAAGCCGGCACCTACCTTGCCCGCGTCGCCCGCAGGACCAGCGCCACACCTGTAGGAGCCGGCCTTGCCGGCGAAAGGGGCGCAAAGCGCCCCACGGCCATTTTCAGGCATGCACCCAACGCCGGTGCAGCCCGCGTGCCAGCGCATCGAGCATGAAGCCGAGCACGCCGATCAACAGTACCATCGCCATCAGCTCGGAATACGCCAGCCGATCCCGGGTATCGAGAATGAAGTAACCCAGCCCCGCGCTCACCCCGAGCATCTCGCACGGCACCAGCACGATCCACAGGATGCCGATGGCCAGGCGTACCCCGGTCAGCACATGGCCGATCACCCCGGGGACGATCACCTTGCACAAGGTCTCCCAGCGCGTGGCGCTGAGGCTACGGCTCAACTGCAGCCAGCGTGGGTCGAGCTGGCGCACGCCCGCCGCCGTGTTGAGCAGGATCGGCCACAGCGCGGCAAACGCCAGCAGGAAGTAGATCGGCTGATCGCCCACACCCATCAACATCACCACCACCGGCATCCACGACAGCGGCGAGATCATGCGCAGGAACTGGAACGCTGGCGTGGTCGCCGCCTCCAGGTGCCGGTAGCTGCCCACCAGCAACCCCAGCGGCACACCGATCAGCAGCGCCAGCAGCAGGCCGACCAGGATGCGCTTGAGACTCACCCAGACATGCCCGTACACCTCGCCCTGCCCCAGCAGCTCCACCAGGCTGTGCAAGGTGGCCTGGGGCGAAAAGCGCGCGGACAAACCGTCAACCTCGCCGAACACCCGCACCCCCAGCCACCACAGCAACAACAGCGCTGCCAGGCCGGCCAGGCCCAGGGCGCCATGTACGACGTGCTTGCGCATCAGACCGCGAACTCCTCGCTACGCTCGAAGTTCTCGGCGATACCGAAGGCCGCCGGGCCGCCGACAGCAGCGATGGCGTTGCGCACGAAACGGTCGTCGACCAGGTCGCGGGCGGCGTGGGCCGGGTCCAGATTGGCGAGGAAACCGTTCTCGCCTTCGATCAGCGTGTTCTTCAGGCGCTTGACCAGCTCCTCGGTGTAGCTGGGGTATGGGTACGGCTGGAAGTCGATGCGTTTTTCATCCCACTGCTGGTGCTGGATGGCGCCACTAGCGATATAGCCCGCGCGGTCGTCGGCCGACGGTGCCAGCACCCGGGTGAGCACCGCCGGCTCGTGTGGGGTGTACTTGTTGGGGCCAGCTTTGGACAGCAACGCGGCCGCCTCGGCGCGGTGCTCGCGGGTCCATTGCTGGGCCTTGACGATGGCGTTGACCACCTTCTGCGACCACTCGGGGCGATTGTTGAGATCGTGCTCATGCATGAACACCACGCAGCAGGCATGGTTGCGCCAGACATCGCCGGTGAAACGCTGCACACGACCGACCTTGAGATTCTCGGCCAGGGCGTTGAACGGCTCGGCGACGATGTAGCCGGCGATGCGCTTGCTGGCCAGGGCCGGAGGCATGTCCGAGGGTGGCAGTACCAGCAAGTTGACTTCGTTGGCGGCCAGTTGCGCGGTGGCAGGCTTGGACACCGCCTTCAGGCCGTTGTCGGCGAGCATCTGTTGCAGCACCACGTTGTGGATCGAATACCAGAACGGGATGGCCACGGTCTTGCCGCCGAGCTGCTTCATGTCGGTGATGTCCGGGGCCACGGTCAGGCCCGAGCCACCGACGTGGTTCCAGGCCACGACCTTGGCCGGCACCTTGCTGCCGTAGCGCGCCCAGACGGTCATCGGCGACAGCAGGTGGATCACGTTGACCTGGCCGGAGATGAACGCCTCGATCACCTGGGCCCAACTGCGCAACAGCACTGGGCGCTCGGCCTTGATGCCTTCGGCCTCGAACAGGCCGTTGTTGTGCGCCACCAGCAGCGGCGTGGCGTCGGTGATCGGCAGGTAACCGATGCGCACCGGCGCATCCGGTTCGGCGGCGGCGCGGGCCTGCAGGCTGGACAGCAGCGGCAACGCACCGGCGGCGGTGAGCATGGCGCTCAACTTAAGGAAATCGCGACGAGACGTCGAGGAACAGCAGTCATCCATGCACATGGACAGCCTCCGAGGGCAAGGGGGATGGAGTGGGTTCGGCTACGCGGCTTGCCCGCCGTAGGGTTTTCAGGATGTCGATACGTAAGGCGCCCAGCTCCTCGACCCGCTGTGCGCGCGGCTGCGGCAGGTCGATACGCCACTGGCCGAGGGTGCGCGCCGGGTGGTCGCCCAGTAGCAGCACGCGATCGGACAACAACAGGGCTTCGTCGATGTCGTGGGTGATCAGCACGGCAGCGGTGTTGTGGGTGGCGATCAGTTGCAGCAGCAGTTGCTGCATGTCGGCACGGGTCACCTCGTCCAGCGCACCGAACGGCTCGTCGAGCAGCAACACTTCAGGTTGGCGGGCCAGGCAGCGGGCCAGCGCGGTGCGCTGGGCCATGCCACCGGACAACTGGGCTGGGTACTGAGCGCGCGCATGGGCCAGGCCGACGGCTTCGATGGCATGGTCGATCCGCACGCGGCGCTCGTTGCTCGAGAGCTTGGGCTGACGGGCGAAATCCAGGCCAAAGGCGACGTTCTTCTCCAGGCTGAGCCAGGGCAGCAGGCTCGGGTCCTGGAACGCCACCGCCAGGCGCGGGTGCGGCCCCTGCAACGCCTCGCCATGCAGCGTGACGATGCCCGCGCGTGGTTGCTGCAAACCCGCCAGCACCCGCAGCAGGCTGGACTTGCCCACCCCGCTGGGGCCGAGAATGGTGACCACCTCGCCAGCGGCCAGAGTCAGGTCGAACTGCGCCAGCACCGCCTGCCAGCCACCCTCGCGGGGGTAGCCCAGGCTGATGTCCCGGGCCTCGAGCAACGCTTCACTCATGCCGTGGCCGCCTGGCGTTGCAACTCGGCGCGCAGTTGCACCAGGCTCGGGGTGACGATCGGCACGAACGCCGACTCGCGCCAGCGGCGGGCGAACCCTTCGCCATAGGCCGTCAGGTAAGCCTTGCCACCGCTGGCCTGCAGTTCCAGTTGCACGGCGTCGGCGGCGCTTTCGGCGAGGGTGATGCGCAGCTTGAACAGGGCTGCCGGCTGCTTGAGGAAGCGGCCGTCAAGCAGGCCCTGCTTGAGTTCACCGACGGTGTTCTCCAGGCGCTCCTTGAGCACCAGGCGGGCCTCTTCGAGGAACGAGCCACGGCCTTGCAGGTGCTCCTGTACCTCGTCCAGGGCGCGCCGTGCCAGGCCGATGGCCATACCGCACTGCAATGCGAGGAACGCCGGGCGTACCTTGGGCAGGAATTCGCGGGCATTGTCGTGCAGTAGCCAGTCGCGGGCCAGCCCCACCTGGTGGAAGGCCAGTGCGGCGGTGTTGCTCGATTGCAGCCCCATCAGTTGCAGGTCGTCGGAACGCTCCAGGCCAGTAGCGGTGGAGGGAATCGCGACCACGAACGGAGGGCCACCGGCATCGTCCTCGATGGCCGCGGCCACCACGAAGCCGCATTTGCGCAGGTTGGTCACCCAGTGCAAGCGGCCTTCCAGGGTCCAGCCGTCCGCCTCGGGCCGACCGCGTATTTGCAGGGCCTCGATGCCGGACAGGAACTTCATAGCGTTGGACAACCCCGTGGCGCCGGCCAGCTCGCCCTTGAGCAGGTCGGGGATCAAGCGCTCGCGCAGGGCCAGGTTCTGGCTTTGCAGCAGGTATTCGATGAAGGCGCGCTGCCCCCAGCAGACGAAGGCTGCGGCCAGCGAGCGGCTGGCGATGGCGGCAATGGCTTCCACCGCCTCGGTGACGTCGCCGCCCGAGCCGCCAAGGGCTGGGTCGACGCCGACGCGCAACAGTTGCGACTCGGCGATGTGCGCCAGGACCAGGTGCGGGTCGCACCGGCCTTGATCGATGGCCTCGGCATTGGCATCCAGCCAGTGGCGAAATGCGGAATCAAGCATGTCCCTACTCCTTTGAAACGCCGGCCACGCCGGCACCGGGCGTGGTTTATTACGCCGAAGGCTGCCAGCGGTACTTGCCCAGCTCGTCGTTGAGCGGCGTCTGGGCGAACACATTAGCAAAGTTGCACAGGGTTGCGAGGCTCACACCGAGGATCACTTCCAGGGCATTGCCCTCGGTGAAGCCAGCGTCGCGGAAGGCCTGATAGGTGGCATCGCTGACATTGCCGCGGGTGGCGATCACTTCGCGGGCGAACTCGGCCAGGGTCTCGAAGCGGGCATCCGGCAATTCACCACGGGCGCGCAGCGCATCGACCACCTCTTGCGGCAACTTGGCCTTGTTCAGCGCCACGGCTGTGTGGCCGGCCACGCAGAAGTCGCAGCCGTGCTGGGTGGCGGCAATCAACTGCACCACTTCGCGCTCGGCCAGGGTCAGCTGCGACTTGCCATTGAGCGCCGACACCGTGACGTAGGTTTCCAGGGCGGCCGGGGCGTTGGCCAGGATGCCCAGCAGGTTGGGGATGAAGCCTGAGTTCTTCTGCGCGTTCTCGAGGAACGGACGCGCGGCTTCCGGGGCGGTCTGCAGGCTGTGTAAAGTGATGCGCGCGGACATGGAGTGGTCTCCTTTGATGTAGGTCGCTACAGTCTGTTGGTTATAAGAAGTAGCATCCATATTCATCAGTCGCCTTTCCTTGCTCCAGAGTCCTTGCATTAGATGATTTCATCCAGCCACCTCGTCGATTGGTTATTAGAAGGCCTGGAGCTCGACGCCAGCCTGTTTCATGTCGGCCGCTACTGCGGTGGCTGGCATGCCAGCACCCAGGGCATGGGCCGGGCCAGTTTCCACCTCGTGGTGCAGGGGCATTGCTGGCTGCACATCGATGGCCAGCCCGAGGCGCTGCGGCTGGAAAGCGGCGACGCGGTGTTCCTGCTGCGTGACCTGGGCTATCGACTGTCTAGTGACCGCAACGCAACCGATGCCTGCGCACAACCACGCCAGACGATGCAGGGGCTGGATCTGGAAGCGGGTGATGGCGTGGGGCTGGTGTGCGGGTTCTTCCATTTCCAGACGGGGCTTTCGACGCTGATCGTCGAGGGGCTGCCGGGCTGGATCCTGCTCCGTGCCGCAGACCCGGCCGGGAGCGCGGCACGGGCGCTGTTCGAGCTGATCCTGGCGGAGTGTCGGCGCGCGCCTCAACCGTCGGCCACGCTGCTCGAACGGCTGACTCACCTGTTGTTCCTCTACGTGCTGCGCCGGCAGGTGCATGAAGGGCCCTCGCTCGGGGGCCTGGTCGCCCTCGCCCGCCTGCCGGCCTTCGCCGGGTTGCTGGAGCAGATGATCGAGCAGCCTGGGCAGGCCTGGACGCTGGAGAGCATGGCAGCCTGCGCGGGGCTTTCACGCTCGGCGTTCTTCAAGCGCTTCAACGAACTGGCCGGGCAGTCGCCGGGGCAGGTGCTGCTGGCGCTGCGCATGCGCCATGCCTGCCAGTTGCTCAAGGCGGGGAATACCGTCGAGCAGGTGGGGGCGCAGGTGGGGTATCAATCGGTGGCGGCTTTTACGCGGGCGTTTGCCAAGGCGGTGGGGGTGCAGCCGGGCGCTTATCGCAGGCAGCGCAATGAACCCTGAGCGCTGACCACTCGTCGCTTTTCCCCCGACGCGCCTCAACGCAATCGCATTCCCCCCTTCCAATCAGATAGACCCCATCTGCGCATCACAAGGAGGGCGCCATGCCAGTTTCCCATGACCTCTACCAGGACCTGCACTACCCCCGCGAAATCGTCCAGCAACGCCGCCAACAGGACCCGCAACTCGACCGCCTGCTGGACGAGTACATCGACATCGACAACCAGGTGCTGGCCGCCGAATCGATCTCGGCGGGCAACTTCGTCGATGACGACCTGCGCCACCTCAAGGAGCGCCGCCTGGCGATCAAGTACATGATCGAGCGCCAGCTTGAACACAAGGGCTGAAAAGGGCCGCCTACCTATCGCATTTCACGATCATTGCCCGGCACATTCTCGATTGGTCAAAATGCCCGCGCTCGCGCAAGCTGCGCCCTGCCCGTCCCTGTTCGAGGAACCTGCCCCTTGTCCACCTGGATTCCCGCTCCACTGCGCCAACTCAGCCAGCGCCTGCGCAGCGAACCCGTCGGGGACAGCGCGCTGCCAGGCCACTTCCAGCAAAAGGCGATCGAGCATGGCTACACCCTGAGCGACAGCCAGAAGCGGGTGATCGAAGCCATGGCCCGCACACTGGCCACGCTCGACACGGGTGAGCCGCGCAGCCTGTATCTGCATGGCGCGGTGGGGCGCGGCAAGAGCTGGCTGCTCGACGGTTTCTTCCAGGCCGTGCCCACGCCTGCCAAGCGACGCCTGCATTTCCATGACTTCTTCGCCCGCCTGCACCAGGGCATGCACCATCACCGGGCACTGGACGATGCGTTGGGGGCGACCCTCGACGTGCTGCTGGGCGATTGCCAGGTGCTGTGCTTCGATGAGTTCCATGTGCACGACATCGGCGATGCCATGCTCCTCACCCGGCTGTTCAGCACCCTGTTCCAACGCGGCGTACACCTGCTGGTGACCTCCAACTACGCCCCCGAAGGGCTGCTGCCGAACCCGCTGTACCACGAACGCTTCCTGCCGGTGATCCGCCTGATCAACAGCCGCATGCAGGTACTTGAAGTCGGGGGCGACACGGATTTTCGCAGCCTGCCGGCCAACCGTGAGCAGCAGCGCTTCACCCGGGGGCATTACGTATGGCCTGGCTCCGCGCAACAGCGCCAGGCGCTGGCGCTGCCGACAACTACGCCATGCCTGCTGGACATCAACAAGCGGCCGCTGCGCGCCTTGGCCTGCGAAGATCGGCAGGTGATGTTCGCCTTCGATGACCTGTGCGAACAGCCCACCGCAGTGATCGACTATCTGGCGCTGGCCGAACGTTTCGAGCACTGGATCATCGATGGCCTGGACGACCTGGCCGAGTGCTCGCTCGCCGCGCAACAGCGGTTCGTCAACCTGGTGGATGTGCTGTATGACCAGGACTGCCGGGTAACTGTGATCGGCCAGCGGCCGCTGGAGCAGAGCCTTGGCGGGGCGCTCGCCGATTTGATGCGTACACGAAGCCGACTGGGGCAGCTGCATCGGATTGGCCCGGCCTGACGATACCGCGGGGCAATCCATCCCTGTAGGAGCGGCTTCAGCCGCGATGCAGGCATCGCGGTGCCTGGCACCCGCTTCGCGGGAGATCGCGGCTGAAGCCGCTCCTACAGAGGCCGTGTCAGGTCAATGGGTTCAACCCGCCCTGGGCAAATCCGCCAGCACCCCTTCGATCTCCCCCAGCACCGCCGGATCGTCGAGGGTCGAGGGCGCTACGTAGTCCTGCCCGTCGGCAATTTTGCGCAGCACCGCCCGCAGAATCTTGCCCGAGCGGGTCTTGGGCAGGCGCTTGACCCGCCGCACGCGGTTGAAGCAGGCCAACGCGCCGATCTGCTCGCGCACACTGGCCACCAGTTCGCCCTGCAACTGTGCCTCGCTGATGCCTTGCCCGTCCTTGAGCACCACCAGCGCCAGCGGCACCTGCCCCTTGATTTCGTCATGCACGCCGATCACCGCGCATTCGGCCACCGCCGGATGACGCGCCACCAGGTCCTCCATCTCGCCCGTGGACAGGCGATGGCCGGAGACATTTATCACGTCATCGGTGCGCCCCATGATGTAGACGAAGCCGTCGTCATCCAGGTAACCACCGTCGCCGGTGTGGTAATAGCCCGGATAGGTGCGCAGGTAGGCGTCCAGATAGCGTTGGTGATCGCCCCAGAGCGTCTGGCTGCAACCGGGCGGCAGCGGCAAGGCGATCACGATGGCCCCCTGCTGGTTAGGCCCTAGAAGCTTGCCCTCGTCATCCAACACCTGCACGTTGTACCCCGGCACCGCACGGTTGCTCGACCCTGGCCGGGCGGCACTGCCCTCCAACCCCACGCAGGGCGCGGTTACCGGCCAACCGGTCTCGGTCTGCCACCAATGGTCGTGCACCGGCTTGCCGCTGACGCGCTCCAGCCATTCATGGGTGCTGGAATCGAGCTTCTCGCCCGCCAGGAACAACTGGCGCAGCGACCCCAGGTCGTGGCGGCGGATCAGCTCACCTTCCGGGTCTTCCTTGCGGATCGCACGCATCGCGGTGGGCGCGCAGAACACGCCATTGACCTTGTACTGCTCCACCACCCGCCAATAGGCCGAGGCGTCCGGGGTGCGGATCGGCTTGCCTTCGTAGAACACCGTGGTGCAGCCGCTCATCAGCGGCCCGTAGACGATCAGCGAATGGCCGACCACCCAGCCCACATCGGAAATCCCCCACCACACATCGCCCGCCTGCATGCCATAGACATGGCGCATGGCGTAGCACAGGGCCACGGCGTTGCCGCCGTTCTCACGCACGATGCCCTTGGGTTTGCCGGTGGTGCCGGAGGTATACATGATGTACAGCGGGTCGCCCGCGTCCAGTTCCACCGGGGCAACCGGCGCGACGCCCGCCAAGGCCGACGCCCAGTCCAGGTCGCGGCCCGCTTGCAACTGGGCCTTTGCCTGTGGACGCTGCAGCACCAGCACATGCCGCGGCTGGTGCCGGGCCAGTTGTAGGGCACGATCGACCAGTGGCTTGTATTCGATGACCCGGTCGAACTCCAGCCCGCAGGAGGCCGTGAGCAACAACGTAGGCCGCGCATCGTCGATGCGCAGGGCCAGCTCGTTGGCGGCAAAGCCACCAAACACCACCGAGTGCACCGCGCCGATCCGCGCGCAGGCGAGCATGGCCATCGCCGCCTGGGGCACCATGGGCATGTAGATGATCACCCCATCGCCCTTGTTCACACCCAGCGAGCGCAACAAGCCAGCCAGGCGCGCGACTTCGTCCCGCAACTGGTTGTAGGTGAACGCCTGCTGCACGCCGGTCACCGGCGAGTCGTAGATCAGCGCCAACTGCTCGCCACGCCCCTGATCGATCTGGTGGTCGAGGGCCAGGTGGCAGCTGTTCAGCCGGCCATCGGCAAACCAGCGGTGGGTACCGTCGGGGTTGTCCTGCAAGGTGAGCGAGGGTTTGCGGTGCCAGGCAAGCTGTTCGGCCTGGGCTTGCCAGAAGGCGGCGGGATCGCTGATGGAGCGGGCGTAGCTGTGCTGGTAGGTCATTGGTTCGCAACCCGGTACTTGTTGTTATAGAAGGGCGAAATCTGAGTATGGACCGGTGCCTGCAGCCTGCCATTTGACTTAAGTCGCAACCCATATGCAGATTTGCAGTGGCCATCTGGCTAGAATGGCTGCCCGCCGACTCCAGACCCGTTCCATGCACAACCTCGACGACCTGCGCGCCGGCCGCCTGCGCGGCATCACCCGCCTTGACCTTGAACAAGGCCTCACCACGTTTCCCCATGAGATCTTCACGCTGGCCGACAGCCTGGAAGTGCTTAACCTCAGCAACAACGCACTGAGCGAATTGCCTGACGACCTGCACCGCCTGACACGGTTGAAAGTGCTGTTCTGCTCCGGCAATCGCTTTACCGAGTTACCAAAGGCGCTGGGACGTTGCGCGAACCTCGAAACGGTGGGTTTTCGCGACAACCGGATCCAGCTCGTTACCGCCCAAGCGCTGCCTGCCAGCCTGCGGGCACTGATCCTTACCGAAAACGCATTGGAAACGCTGCCGGAGGCCTTGGGCGACTGCGCCTGGCTGCAAAAGCTGATGCTCGCCGGCAACCGCCTCACCGCCCTGCCCGAGGGCCTCGCCCGTTGCGAACGGCTTGAACTGCTGCGCATCGCCAGCAATCGCTTGCCGGCCCTGCCCGACTGGCTGCTGCGCATGCCCAGCCTGGCTTGGCTGGCCTATGCCGACAACCCGATGCCGGAGGGCTTCGTCGCGCCCACCGCAGAAGGGCACTGCCCACGGATCGCCTGGCAGGATGTTCACCTCGAACACGTATTGGGCCAGGGCGCCTCTGGCGTGATCCACCGCGCCACCTGTCAAGGCCAGGATGCGTCGATGGCGGTCAAGCTGTACAAGGGCGCGCTCACCAGCGATGGCTCCCCCCTGGCGGAAATGAGCGCCTGCATCGCTGCCGGCGATCATCCGAACCTGGTGCGCCTGGCCGGCCGTATCGATGATCACCCACAACAGCTGCCTGCCCTGGTGATGCACCTGATCGCCCCGCACTGGCGCAACCTGGCCGGCCCACCCAGCCTCGACAGCTGCACCCGCGACCGCTATGCCAAAACGATAGCGCTGCCCCTGACGGGCGTGCTTCGACTGGCCAGCGGCATCGCCTCGGTGTGCGCGCACCTGCATGGGCGCGGTCTGAGCCATGGCGACCTGTACGCCCACAACATCCTCTCCGACGGGGAAGGTCAATGCCTGCTGGGGGATTTCGGCGCCGCCTCGTTCCATCCACAGGACAACAGCCTTCGGGCACAGGCGCTAGAACGCATGGAAGTAAGGGCATTCGGTATCCTTGTCGAAGAACTGTTGACGCACTTCCAAGTATTCGATACACGCCTATTCGCAATGGCAAGACAATGTCAGCACCCCAAGGTTCTGGAACGCCCAGGATTCAATGAACTGACCTTTGAGATCGCTAACTGGTGACGCGTCGCATAAACAAACTGTGACACACTGACGCCTGCACGAAACTCCGCAGTCTATATGATTGCGCACACCACCACCGACGCCTCAGAGACTGGACGATCTTCATGGAACGAGTTGAGCCGAAAATACGCGACAATCTGGCAGAAAAGTTGCATCTGATCGAGCCCGGGCTCAAGCTGCTCGACATCGAAGCTTATTTACCTAACCCCCACGGCACGCGCGGTTTCGTTGACATATTGGCCCTGGACACCAATGGGAAATATGTACTCATTGAGCTGAAAAGGAGCAACGCCGCTAGTCGCGAAGCACTCCACGAGTTATTGAAGTACCTTGAGGCATTCAAGCTGAAAATATGCGCAAAGGACTCGGAAATACGACTTGTCATCGTCTCCACGGAGTGGGTGGAGTTACTCGTCCCCTTCTCATCTTTCACACAACGCATCGCATGTGAGGTCAGCGGTTTTCAGTTACAGGTCACTGCGGACTATTGCCCAATAGCTGCCACGCCTGTCACCCCAGTCAAAGTATCTGACGACAGGATATTTGCCCCTTGGCATGAGTTGACGCTGTATACCAGCAAGGAATCTCTCGCCGCCGGAATCGCTGACTACGAAAAAAGCTGTTCAGCCAAAAAAATTGAAAGCTATACCCTGATCATCATAAAAAACCCCATTGAGTTCCAGACAAGAACCCGAAGAATGGACCTGATTATGGATGTCATGGACAAGGTTCATCCTCACGCAATGAGGCCGCGAGAAGAAATCGTCAAGTCACTACCTCAATATGTCTACAGCCTTTACTTCGCCTGCCTACAACTTACGGAATCCGAGTGCCTTGCAATTATCGAGCAGCACTGCACGACCGCATCTTACGAGGAGACGAAAGCAACCCTCAGCCACACAAAGGGCAGCGATGAAAGACTGTGCATGCTTCATGAGAATGCCTTTGCAGCAGGGCCTTGTATCAGGAGCGACTATGCCGAGATCGGCTACAGTGCAAAATTCATGGAACTGATTTTCGGCGAGGGCGCCGAAATCCTGGAAACTCGCAGATACGGGACGCTACTGGCCAACCACGCCTTACATGACGAGGCCATCATCAACGACCTGATGGGGAACGATGGAAACCGCCCGCAAAAATACTACAGGACCTTCAATCCAGCCGTAAAATCAGAAAGCCTGGAGGTAAAAAATGCAATTAACCGCTGCCTCGCGGGAAACCCAGCCTGGCGGATACATATTTTACGCATCCTCGAAGAGCACATTACCGAAGATGCAAAAACACGCGTCACGATAGACGTCTACAACCCTAGCAATCTCTGCCTTTCGCTCTACCTACTGATCAGTAAAGATGACGAAAATTATCTACCAAGGTACACAATAAGCGTACAGCGCGACGACGTAATTGAGGGTATCTACTTTGGCACTATGAGACCCACTGGCAAAGCCCCTTCATTTGGTGGAGTGCTACGTGAATACTATGACAACACCCCCCTGGGTTTCCTCCACAACCTCAACTGGGGAGGGTATGAGCCCCGTGACGCCAAGATCGCCAAAGATATAGGCATGCGCTATGCCTCTTATAAAGTCGATTCGAACGACGACAGCGAACACGTCTACGAACTCACGGATGTGGATTGGGAAATGGAACCGGCATTTTATATTAATTCCGGCTACTACGACTTCATTGCCGCCAACGTGCCATTCTTGCAAGACCTCTATGAAATCTATTCAACTCATTGGAACGGCAGCTATATCAGCTATAAGCCAGGAACAACATGGAGCACGCGTACCTGAAACCTGCTCCTCTGGTGGGACCCACAACCTCCGTACGAAATTATTGATACAACCGAGCAACCATGGATATTGATCAGGCCCGTACTTTCCTGGAAATCGTCCGTTGCGGCAGCCTGGTGGCCGCCGCCGAACGCCTGTTCGTGTCGCAGACTGCCATCACCGCCCGCGTGCAGCGCCTGGAGCAGCAACTGGGCTGCCAGTTGTTCGTGCGCAACCGCAGTGGCGCCAGCCTGACCGCCGACGGCGAGGCGTTCGTCAGCTACGCCAACCAGCTGGTGCAGACCTGGGAAGCCGCACGCCGGGACCTGCCGCTGCCACAAGGCTGCCAGCAGGTGCTGCATGTGGGCGGCGAGGTGAGCCTGGGCAACCCGATGATGCTCGACTGGGTCAGCGCCCTGCACCAGGCGATGCCCAACCATGCCATCCGCAGCGAAGTCAGCGACGGTGAGTCGCTGTTGCGCAAGGTGGAGATGGGGCTGCTGGACGCCGCGCTGGTGTATCAGCCAACGTACGGCCCGGGCCTGCAGGTGGAGCAGTTGATGGAGGAAAAGCTGATCCGCATCCGCCGGGTCGACCAGCCCGAGCCGTATGTCTACATCGACTGGGGCGCCGCCTTCCGTCGCCGCCACGACGCCGCCCTACCCGACCTGGCACGCGCGCCGCTGAGCTTCAACCTCGGGCCGCTGGCGCTGCAGTTCATCCTCGACCGCGGCGGCAGCGGTTACTTCCGCACGCGTGTAGTGCAGGCCTACCTGCAGAACGGGGTGTTCGAGCGAGTGCCCCAGGCACCGGAGTTCACCTACCCAACCTACCTGGTCTATGCCCGCGAGCGTGACAGCGCGGCCCTGCAACAGGCCTTCGCCATCCTGCGCCGGCTGGTCGCGGCCGGCGAGAGCGACTGGTCACAACGCTGGGACTCGCTGATCTGAGTCCTGCGCGGCAGCAGTGAGCAGGTGCCGCTTGAGCCCGGCGATCAGGTCGGTCTGGGTGATCACCCCGACCAGACGCTCACCGTCCAGCACTGGCAGGCAGTACCGGCCCTGCTCGCCGAGCAAGGGCAACAGGCGTTCCAGCGGGTGCCGGGGGGTGACGCTGACCACCTGGCGGTTCATCACCTGAGCCAGGCGCACAGGCTGGCGTCGCAACAGGTTGCGCCAGCGGATGCGCCCACGGGCCATGGCCGCATCGACCAGATCGGCGACACCGACGATGCCCACCAGACGCCCCTCGTCCAGCACCGGCAGGGTCTGCAGGTGATGGCTGGCCAGCAGCTTCCAGGCCTGTTCAAGGGTCGTGTGGGGCGTTGCCACCTGCACATCGCGGGACATCACCGCGCCGGCATCGATGCCACCCAGGCTGCGCTGCAACGCATGCTGCTCAGTGGCCAGGACAATGCGTTCGAGCTCGTCGCGAGTGACGTCGACGAACTCGCCGATCTCCGCCAGGGCCAGGTCAAGGTCGGCGCTGCTGACACCAACCCGCTCACTGGGCAGTGGGTCGCGGGTGTGGTGAAGGTCCTTGCGCGGCGCCGCGCCCTTTGGGTAGCGCACTCCGGTGAGGCGGTTGTAAAGCACCGCCACGGCAACCAGCACCAGGGCGTTGAGCAGCACCGGCTCAAGCAAATGGTCGCCCAGCGCCACCAGCCCCGGGTCAGCCAGCACTGCGCTCACGGCAACGCCACCACCGGGCGGGTGCAGGCAGCGCAGCAGGCACATCACCAGGATCGCGATACCCAGCGCAGCCGCCGCCACCCACAGTCCGTCGCCGAAACCCTGGCGCATGGCCAACCCCACGACCCCGGCCAGGGCGTAGCTGCCCAGCACCGGCCAGGGCTGGGCCAAGGGCCCGGAGTGCACGGCGAACACCAGCACCGCCGAGGCCGCCAGCGGACCAAGCAGGTGCAAGGCGATGGATGGGCCATAGGCCAGGCTGCACAGGTAACCGGCGAGGAACAGGCCGAGCAGCGCGCCAATGCCGGCGCGCAGCCATTCTTTGGAAGGGATGTTCAAGGGCGCCGGGAGCAGGCGCTGCAAAAGGGTTTCGGGACGCGAGGCAGGCATCTGGGTATTCGGTCGTGTTCTTCTGATTAAAAAAAGCCCAGCGCGATCGGCCTGGGCCTGGTGTTGCGCAATGCAGTGGCGCAAGGGGCTCCGTCCATGGAGAGATGGAAACCGAAGGGTTTCATGGCAGCGGATTCTGCCGGGCGGGTGTCGGGGCGGCCAATTCAAAAAACTGCGGCTGTACTGCAATTTTTTTGCAGAAATGATCCACGTCCCGGTAGGAGCGGCTTCAGCCGCGATCACCCGCCCAGCGGGTGCCACACAACCGGGGCGCCAGCATCGCGGCTGAAGCCGCGCCTACAGCCCCCCCTTGCGCGGCAATTCGATACTGACTCGCAAGCCGCCCTGCGGGCTTTCCAGCAACGCGATTTGCCCACCCCAGGCTTCGACGATATCGCGCACGATCCCCAGCCCAAGACCATGGCCGTCAACCTGCTCGTCCAGCCGCGAACCCCGTTCGAGCACTTGCAGGCGCTGCGACTCGGGGATGCCCGGACCATCGTCATCCACCCACAACCGGTAGCCCGCCTTGGTCGGTGCAATGCCCACCCGCACCTCGCTGTCGGCCCACTTGCAGGCGTTGTCCAGCAGGTTGCCGAGCAGTTCCAGCAGGTCCTCGCGGTCCCAGGGCAACAGCAGGCCCGGTGGCACGTCGCGCTCGAGCAGCAAACCTTCACCATGGATCATGCCCAGGGTGGCCAGTAACCCCGGCAGCTCGGCGTCGCAATCGAACTGCGCGCCGGGCAATGCATCCCCTGCCAGGCGGGCGCGGTTGAGCTCGCGGGCCAGGCGCTGCTGGATCTGCTCCAACTGCTCGCGCATCTGTCCGCGAACCTCGGGCAGCGCCTGCAAACGCTCACTGGACGCCAGGCTGAGCAGCACCGCCAACGGCGTTTTCAGCGCATGCCCAAGGTTGCCCAGGGCATTGCGCGAACGGCGCAGGCTGTCTTCGGTGTGTGCCAGCAGATGATTGATCTGGTCGACCAGCGGCTGCAGTTCGCTGGGCACCTCGGCATCCAATTGCGAACGCTGCCCCTGCTGCAACTGGGCGATCTGCTGGCGCGCCCGCTCCAGCGGGCGCAACGAGCGGGTCACGGTGATACGCTGCAGCACCAGCACCAGCACCAGCGCCACCAGGCCCATGCCCAGGCCGATCTGCTGCATGCGCCGGAAGCCTTCGCGCACGGGGGAGTAATCTTGGGCGACACTGATCGAAATATCCTGCCCCAGGCGTCGGTAGTCACCGCGGTAAGCCAACAGCTGCTGGCCTTCCGGGCCCAGTTCATGGCCGTCGTCCAGCCCGGGCTTTCCAGGCTTGGGCATATCCAAGTCCCACAACGAGCGCGAACGCCAGGTGCCCTGGTCAAAATCGATGCGAAAGTAATAACCCGAGAAGGGCCTCTGGTACGCCGAAGAAATACGCCGCTCGTCCAGCTGCAAACCGGACGGACCGCGCACCAGCGCCACTAGCAGGTTTTCGCTTTCCTGGCGCAAGCCGGTTTCCAGGTAACGCTGCAGGCCGGCCTCGAACAGCCACAAGGTCAGTTGCGCCAACCCCACGCCGACCACCACCAGCACCGCCACCAGGCCCAGGCTCAGGCGCGCCTGGATCGACTTCACGCCGCACTCCCGGCGTACACGTAACCTTGGCCCCGACGTGTCTCGATCACGCTGCGCCCGAGTTTGCGCCGCAGGTGGTTGACGTGCACTTCGAGCACGTTGGAATCACGCTCGGTCTCGCCATCGTAGAGGTGTTCGGCCAGGTGGCTCTTGGACAGCACCTGCCCCGGATGCAACATGAAGTAGCGCAGCAGGCGAAACTCGGCGGCGGTCAGTTGGATATCGACACCCTCGCGGCTGACGCACTGGCGCGACTCATCCAGGTGCAGGCCGGCGGCCTCCAGCCTGGGCTGGTTGGCCAGCCCCTTGGCGCGGCGCAGCAAGGCCTGGATGCGCAATTGCAACTCTTCCGGGTGGAAGGGTTTGGTCAGATAGTCGTCGGCCCCGGCCTTGAGCCCTTCGATACGCTCGGCCCAGGAACCGCGCGCGGTCAGGATCAACACCGGAGTGACCAGGTTCGCCGCGCGCCATTGTCCCAGCACCTCAAGGCCCGACAGACCCGGCAGGCCGAGGTCCAGAATAATCAGGTCATAGGGTTCGGTCTGGCCCTGGTAAACCGCGTCGCGGCCATCGGCCAGCCAGTCCACGGCATAGCCCTGGCGTTGCAGCGCGGCCATCAGTTCGTCAGCCAGGGGCACATTGTCTTCGACCAGCAGCAGGCGCATTCAGTCGTCTTCCTCGTCTTTGAGCAGCGCGCCGGTGCGCGCGTCCAGCTTGATCTCGCGCACCACGCCTTCGGGGGTCAGCAGCTCGACTTCGTATTCGTAGCGCTCGTGCTTTTCCTCCAGCTCCGCCTCCAACAGGCGCGCCCCGGGGTAACGCCCCAGGGCGGTCTCGAGCAATTGCTCGAGGGGCAGGATGATGCCTTGCTGGCGAAGCGCCAGGGCTTCGTCCTGATCCAGGTCGCGTGCGCTGGCCAGCGAACAGGCGGCCATCAAAGCCAAGGCCAGGTAGCGCACCGTTCGCGGTCGCTCATTCATCACTTGTCTTGCGCGTCCTTCAACACTTCACCGGTCTTGGCGTCCAGGTCGACGTCCCACTCGACGTTCTGTGCGTCACGCAGTTCGACCTTGTAGATGTAACGACCGTACTCGTCCTCGAGCTCGCTGTCGGTGACAGTGGCGCCTGGGTGCTTGGCTAGGGCGGTGGCCTTCAGTTCGTCCAGCGACTTGATGGTCTTGGCGTTGACCAGCTTGACCACTTCATCGGGCTGCACATCTTTGGCGAGGGCGGCGTTGGCGGCGAAAGCGAGGGTGGCGGCGGTGAACAGGGCAGTCAAAGTTTTCATGGGGTCACTCCATCGGGGTGTGCAAGTTGTCTACGGGATCAAGACTAACCGGGGGTCCTTAACTCAACCTGAAAACAGCTGGCCGCATGATAGCGCAGTTGGCTGACAGGTCTGTACCGGCCTCATCGCGGATGAGGCCCGCTCCTGCAGGGCGTGTAGGAGCGGGTTCATCCGCGATGGGCCATCTGCCCCTATAATGAGCCGCCTGTATTGCTCGAGACCCTGCCATGAGCGCCATCCACATCAAGTACCCCGCGCTGACCTTCAAGGCCGGCCACCGCGCCCTGCGGCAGATCCGCGAGCGTGGTTTGCAGGCAGCCGATGTCGGTGTGCTACCGGGCGCGGCAGGCGGCCCCAAACCACTGGGCATCCAGGGCCTGGACCTGGCTTTGTTCGGTGAATGGCTGCCGTCAGCGCCACGCCAACGCTCGCTGATCGGCGCCTCGATTGGTTCTTGGTGCTTCGCCAGCGCCTGCCTCGACGACCCGGTCGCCGGCATCCGCCGTCTGGGCGAGTTGTACACCGAACAGGACTTCGCCAAGGGCGTGACACCCAAGGAAATCAGCCAGAGCAGCCAACGCATGCTCGACGACCTGCTGCAAGGCCGCGACGGGCAGATCCTCGCCAACCCGCATTACCGCCTGAACATCCTGGTGGTGAAGAGCCATGGCCAGTTGGCCCACGACCATCGCGGCCGCCTGGGCATGGGGCTTGGCTCGGTGATCGCCAGCAACCTGCTGGGGCGCGAGCGCCTTGGGCGGCACTTCGAAAGGGTCATCCTGCATGATGTACGCCAGGCCCCGCCACTCGAGGCGCTCACCGACTTCCCCTCGCGCAACCTGCCGCTGGACCTGGCCAACCTGCGCCACGCCCTGCTCGCCTCGGGCTCGATCCCGATGGTCATGGAAGGCGTGCGCGACATCCCGGGCGCGGGCGCCGGCACCTACCGCGACGGCGGCCTGCTCGACTACCACCTCGACCTGCCCTACCGCGGCGACGACCTGGTGCTCTACCCGCATTTCACCGACAAAGTGGTGCCCGGCTGGTTCGACAAGGCCTTGCCCTGGCGCAAGGGCGACGCTACACGCCTGCGCAACGTGCTGCTGATGACCCCCTCGCCGCAATACCTGGCCGCCCTGCCCTACGGCAAGCTGCCCGACCGCAACGACTTCAAGCGTTTCATGGGCGATGCCCCCAGCCGCAAGCGCTACTGGTACCAGGCCATCGCCGAAAGCCGGCGCCTGGGCGACGAGCTGCTCGAGCTGATCGCCACCGGGCGCTTGCAGGATCGCCTGCAAGCCTTGTAGCCGGCATGCTGGTAGACTTCGCCAATCATTGATTCACACAGAGTTATGCCAGCGTGGAAATCTTCAAGGAATTTACGTTCGAATCGGCCCACCGCCTGCCCAACGTCCCGGCCGGGCACAAGTGCGGCCGCCTGCATGGCCATTCGTTCAAGGTCGCCCTGCACCTGACCGGCCCGCTCGATCCGCACACCGGCTGGATCCGCGACTTCTCCGAGATCAAGGCGATCTTCAAACCGATCTACGAGCAGCTCGACCACAATTACCTGAACGATATTCCAGGCCTGGAGAACCCCACCAGCGAAGTGATCGCCAAGTGGATCTGGGAGCAGGTCAAGCCGTTGCTGCCGGAGCTGTCGAAGGTGCGCATTCACGAAACCTGCACCAGCGGTTGCGAGTACACCGGCGATTGATCGAATGTTCCATCGCGGATGAATCCGCTCCTATGTATGGACTCGCCTACATTGTCTACCTGCTTTTCGAACAAGGTTACCCGGTTGCATCTATGTATCAGGCCTATTCGAGGAAGCTTGGTGCTTCTGGCCAACATCGGGGTGAGCTCGCAGCATGCCCATTACATTTAGGCCTCTTGGGCCGGTAGGAGCGTAGGCATTAATCCGCGACGGTCTTACCTAGGGTCGATGTTCACTAGCAGGGGCTGGGGCGCTCGGCACCCCGGTGGCGTAACACCGTAAGTCAGTGGCTCATGGCGGGCTCCTGACGATCGTTCGGTTGGCGTTGGTAGACCTGCTCACCTTGTAGCAGCACCCAGATGATGCGCAGATTTCGATTAGCCAGTCTGATCGCCGCCTCCTTGCGACCAAGTCGAGTTAACCATCGCAAGAGGCGGCGATCGTCTGGCTGATCGGAATCAGGCTTCAAATGGCTAAGAACCGCGTGCGCACCCTGGATCATCATGCTGCGCAGGTAGCCGTCACCTCGCTTGCTCATCTTGCCTAGCCTGACCTTCTTTCCACTGCTGTGCTGGTCGGGCACCAGGCCAAAGTAAGCGGCAAACTGTCGAGCATTGGGGAAACGCGAGGGTTCAGGCTGCTTGGCCAGCATCGCTGTGGCGATGATCGGGCCGACACCGCGTATCGTCATCAGGCGGCATGCGACCTTGTCGGCCTGCGCCGCTGTTTCGAGCCGTCCTGTCAGGATGGCGATACGCTCACTCAGATAGCGCCATTCGGCGAGCAGTTCATCGAGCAATTCACGCAGCAGATCTGGCAATGGTTGAGTCGTATCTTCAAGAATGCGCGGTACACCGTGGCTGACGGCTAAATCGCCTTGCGCCAGGGCGACGCCCTGTTCCAGTAACAGGCCGCGGATCTGGTTGCCTAGCGCGGTGTGGCGCCTGACATAGCCTCTGCGGGCGCGGTGTAAGGCTTGAATCGCCAAAGCGGCAGTGCTCTTGATCGGCACCGCAGCAATGCTGGTATCCCGGCCTGCGCGCAAGATGGCATGGGCGTCGTTACGATCGTTCTTGGCACCACTGCGGTGCTCCGCCACTCGCTGCGCGGGCAGGATGCGGACTGGCGTTCCCTGCGCCTGTAGCAAACGCCCCCATGCTTGAGCGCCGGGGCCACTTTCCATCAGGACCGTCACGGTGGGTGGCAGCCTGGTCAGGAACGCATGAAAGGCTTCACGGGATTTGATTCGATCTTCGTAGATGACGCGCCCGGAACCGTCATCTCCGGCCACCTGAAAGACTTGCTTGGCCAGGTCGACTGACAGATGTTGGCAAAGCGTTACATCGTTGGAAGACAGGGAATTGCGCTTCGTCCTATGCTTGCTCATGGTCTCGCCCTCGCTGCCGTTGGCTTTTTAGAACGCCACCGTGGCACTGTGATGCCTCGGCGGGGGCGAGTCCATCCGATTACATGCGCCTGCCTGTAGGAGCGGATTCATCCGCGACAGGGCCGCAATACCTCAGCCCTGCTGCCCGCTCTCCAAGGCATCACGCAGAAAGCTCGGGGCGATATAGCGCTGGTAATGCGCCTCCGACAGCAAAAAGAATTCCCGGTCGATGGCATCGCGCAACTGCGGCAGTTCCCAATCGCGGAACTCCGGCAGCAAGGCCATCCCGTAGGCCTCCAGGTCGCGGATCATCCGAGCCCCGCGGGCGATCAGCTGGTAGGCCCAGCAATATTCCGACTGTTGCGCCACATAGCGGATCGAACGCTGTTCGAGCTGCTCGCGCAAGCGCGCTTTGTCGAACACTTCCAGCTTGGCCATCATCACCTGCACCAGCAGTTGCTCCAGGCGCAGCCAGACCGCACGCTTCTGCGCGTCGTCGTAGCCGTTCCAGTGGATCACTTCGTGGTGGAAGCGCTTGCAGCCACGGCACACCAGGTCGCCATACACCGTGGAGCAGAGGCCGACGCAAGGGGTCTTGATGGATTGGTTGGACATGTAAAAACAACGGCTTGGCGGGGGAACACCGGTTCATGTTAGCCCTTTGTCTAACCAGGGTCACCCGTTAAAGTCATCTTCGCCGCCTTACCTTCGGCTAATTTTTGCCGTAGAATCACTCCGCCTTTTCAAGGCAACAATGTCCGTTGGAAGCTGTTTTCAAAGCGTCACGAGCACAGTTCATCCGGTAGAACGGCGTTGGCCCTGTACATGCAAACGCGCATGTCCACGGCCAACCCCTCATCAGCCTTCCGTTCTACAGGCGTAAAACTTTGAAAGCAGCTTCTGTAAGGATTCTCTGCGACCCTGGCTTGCCGGCTCAAAAAGCCGCCATTAGCGCATGGGTGCATGGGAATGCTGGATGAGCGTCCCGGACTCCCTTTAGGGACCACTGATGAGGGTAATAACTGTGCTTGAAGCCTACCGCAAACACATCGAAGAGCGTGCCGCTCTGGGTATCGTGCCCCAGCCGCTGAACGCCGAACAAACTGCAGGCCTGGTCGAGCTGCTGAAAAACCCGCCGGCCGGCGAAGAAGCCTTCCTCGTAGACCTGATCACCAACCGCGTCCCGCCAGGAGTGGACGAAGCCGCCTACGTCAAGGCCGCCTTCCTCTCCGCCGTCGCCAAGGGCGAAGCCAAATCGCCACTGATCGACCGCAAGCGCGCCACCGAACTGCTGGGCACCATGCAGGGCGGCTACAACATCGAAACGCTGGTCGCGCTGCTGGACGACGCCGAACTGGGCGCCGTCGCGGCCGAACAGCTCAAGCACACCCTGCTGATGTTCGATGCCTTCCACGACGTGGCTGAAAAAGCCAAGGCCGGCAATGTCCACGCCAAGGCCGTGCTGGAATCCTGGGCCGCCGGCGAGTGGTTCACCGCCCGCCCGGCCATCGCCGACAAGTACACCCTGACCGTGTTCAAGGTACCCGGCGAAACCAACACCGACGACCTCTCGCCTGCTCCGGACGCCTGGTCGCGCCCTGACATCCCGCTGCACGCCCTGGCCATGCTGAAGATGGCCCGCGACGGCATCGAGCCCAAGCAACCGGGCTCGGTCGGTCCGCTGGCACAGATCGAAGCGGTCAAGGCCAAAGGCCACCCAGTCGCCTACGTTGGTGACGTGGTCGGTACCGGTTCTTCCCGTAAATCCGCCACCAACTCGGTGCTGTGGTTCTTCGGCGACGACATCCCGTACGTCCCCAACAAGCGCGCCGGTGGCTTCTGCTTCGGCACCAAGATCGCCCCGATCTTCTACAACACCATGGAAGACGCCGGCGCCCTGCCGATCGAATTTGACTGCACCAACCTGGGCATGGGCGACGTCATCGACGTTTACCCTTTCAAAGGTGAAGTACGCCGTCACGGCAGCGACGAACTGGTCACCAACTTCGAGCTGAAAACCGAAGTGCTGCTGGACGAAGTCCGCGCTGGCGGTCGTATCCCGCTGATCGTCGGCCGTGGCCTGACCGAGAAAGCCCGTGCCGAGCTGGGCCTGGGTGCTTCGGACCTGTTCAAGAAACCCGAACAGCCTGCCGCTTCGACCAAGGGCTTCACCCTGGCGCAGAAGATGGTCGGTCGTGCCTGCGGCCTGCCGGAAGGCCAGGGCGTGCGCCCAGGTGCCTACTGCGAACCGAAGATGACCACCGTCGGCTCCCAGGACACCACCGGCCCGATGACCCGCGACGAGCTGAAAGACCTGGCATGCCTGGGCTTCTCCGCTGACCTGGTGATGCAGTCGTTCTGCCACACCGCGGCCTATCCGAAACCAATCGACGTCACCACCCACCACACCCTGCCAGACTTCATCCGCACCCGTGGCGGCGTGTCGCTGCGCCCAGGCGACGGTATCATCCACAGCTGGCTGAACCGCATGCTGATGCCGGACACCGTCGGCACCGGTGGCGACTCGCACACCCGCTTCCCGATCGGCATCTCGTTCCCGGCCGGCTCCGGCCTGGTGGCCTTCGCCGCCGCCACCGGCGTCATGCCGCTGGACATGCCAGAGTCGATCCTGGTGCGCTTCAAGGGCAAGCTGCAGCCCGGCATCACTCTACGTGACCTGGTGCATGCGATCCCTTACTACGCCATCCAGAAAGGCCTGCTGACCGTCGAGAAGAAGGGCAAGAAGAACGCCTTCTCCGGCCGCATCCTGGAAATCGAAGGCCTCAACGACCTGACCGTCGAGCAAGCCTTCGAGCTGTCCGACGCCTCGGCCGAACGCTCCGCCGCCGGCTGCACCATCAAGCTGCCAGAGAAGGCCATCGCCGAGTACCTGCAGTCCAACATCACCCTGCTGCGCTGGATGATCGGCGAAGGCTACGGCGATGCCCGCACCCTGGAGCGCCGCGCGCAAGCGATGGAAGCCTGGTTGGCCAAGCCTGAGCTGCTGTCGGCCGACGCCGACGCCGAATACGCCGAGATCATCGAAATCGACCTGGCCGACGTGAAAGAGCCTGTGCTCTGCGCACCTAACGACCCGGACGATGCCCGCCTGCTGTCTTCGGTACAGGGCGAGAAGATCGACGAAGTGTTCATCGGTTCGTGCATGACCAACATCGGTCACTTCCGTGCCGCCGGCAAGCTGCTGGACAAGGTCAAGGGCGGCATCCCGACCCGCCTGTGGCTGGCACCGCCAACCAAGATGGACGCCCACCAGCTGACCGAGGAAGGCTACTACGGCATCTACGGCAAGGCTGGCGCGCGCATGGAAATGCCAGGCTGCTCGCTGTGCATGGGTAACCAGGCACGTGTGCAGACCGGTTCGACCGTGGTGTCCACCTCGACCCGTAACTTCCCGAACCGTCTGGGCGACGCGACCAACGTGTACCTGGCCTCGGCCGAACTGGCCGCAGTCGCTTCGATCATCGGCAAGCTGCCAACCGTCGAGGAGTACATGCAGTACGCGAAAGACATCGACAGCATGGCTGCCGACGTCTACCGCTACCTGAGCTTCGACCAGATCGCCGAGTTCCGCGAAGCCGCGGCCAACGCCAAGATCCCGGTGGTTCAGGCGTAAGCTGAGCAGTACGTTGTAAAAGAAAGCCCCGGTAGCCATACCGGGGCTTTTTCGTTCTGGCCTGTTCGCCGGCAAGCCGGCGAAGCTTTTCAAATCACGAAAAGATCGACGAACCTGTGCACCGGCATGGCTTCAAGCGCAGCCTGGTCCCTGCACAACTCGACGATCTCCTCACACCGCTGCCGTACGAACCGTGTCGCCAGGTTCTCCCTGAACTTGGCCTCCAGCAACGGTATCCCCTCTGCCCTGCGCCGACGATGGCCGACCGGGTACTCCACCACTACCTGCTGCGTATGGCTGCCATCCTTGAAGAACACCTGCAGGCCATTGGCGATCGAACGCTTGTCGGGCTCAAGGTATTCGCGACTGAAACGCGGATCCTCGACGACCTCCATCTTCTCGCGCAGGCGGTCGATACTCGGGTGCGCGGCGTGGAACGCATCCTCGTAATGCTCGGCCACCAGGCTGCCGAAGATCAGCGGCACGGCAGTCATGTACTGCAGGCAATGATCGCGGTCGGCGGCGTTGGCCAGCGGGCCTTCCTTGGAGATGATGCGGATCGCCGACTCCTGGGTGGTGATGACGATCCGCGTGACTTCATGCAGGCGGTTGCGCACCTGAGGGTGAAGAACCAGCGCAGCCTCGCAGGCGGTCTGGGCATGGAATTCGGCGGGGAAACTGACCTTGAACAGCACGTTCTCCATCACGTAGCTGCCAAAGGCCTGGGGCAGGCGCAGTGCCTGCTGCTCGTCAGGCTTGAGCGCCAGGTCCTTGTTGGTGTGGCTGAACGACACATCGTAGAAGCCCCACTGTGCCGCCGTCAGCACGCTGGGCACGCCCATTTCGCCACGCATGGCGATATCGGCCAGGCGCACCCCACGGCTGGAGGCGTCCCCCGCCGCCCACGATTTGCGCGAACCGGCATTGGGCGCATGGCGGTAGGTGCGCAACGCCTGGCCGTCGACGAAGGCATGGGACAGCGCCGACAGCAGTTGTTCGCGGTTGGCGCCCATGAGCTTGGCGCAGACCGCCGTGGAGGCCACCTTGACCAGCAGCACATGATCCAGGCCGACCCGGTTGAACGCGTTCTCCAGCGCCAGCACGCCCTGGACCTCATGGGCCATGACCATCGCATCGAGCACGGTGCGCATGGCCAGCGGCGCCTCGCCACCGGCCACACGCTTTTGCGAAAGATGGTCGGCGACGGCGAGGATGCCGCCGAGGTTGTCCGAGGGGTGGGCCCACTCTGCGGCCAGCCAGGTGTCGTTGTAGTCCAGCCAGCGGACGGCACAGCCGATATCCCAGGCGGCCTTGACCGGGTCCAGGCGGTAGCGGGTGCCGGGCACCCGTGCGCCATGGGGGACCACGGTGCCCTCGACCAGCGGGCCGAGCAGCTTGGTGCACTCGGGGAAGCGCAGGGCCAGCAGGCCGCAGCCCAGGGTGTCCATCAGGCAGTTGCGGGCGGTGTCGAGGGCTTCAGGGGAATCGACCTGATAGTCGAGGACGTAGTCGGCGATAGCCTGCAGGATCTGGTCGTAGTCGGGGCGAGTGTTGAGATCGGTATTGGCGCTCATTGATAGCTCCCTTGGAACAGGGGCTGCTACGCAGCCCCGCTCAACGAAAGCCGTGCGCCGATGCTGCGTTAGAAGCTGTCGCCAGGTACGCGCACCCAGCCCTCCATCAGCACCCGAGCGCTACGGCTCATGATGGCTTTGGTCACGGTCCACTGCCCGTCCACCTGACGCGCCTCGGCACCGACCCGCAACGTTCCGGATGGATGCCCGAAGCGCACGGCACTGCGCGCGCCCCCACCGGCTGCGAGGTTGACCAGCGTTCCGGGTATCGCTGCCGCCGTGCCGATAGCCACCGCGGCGGTGCCCATCATCGCGTGGTGCAACTTGCCCATCGACAGCGCACGCACCAGCAGGTCGACTTCATCGGCATTGACCGCCTTGCCACTGGAAGCAGTGTAGGTGGTCGGCGCCGCGACGAAGGCCACCTTGGGTGTGTGCTGACGCCCGGCAGCCTGATCGACGTGCTCGATCAAGCCCATGCGCACCGCGCCATGGGCGCGGATGGCCTCGAAACGCTGCAACGCGGCAACATCGCCGTTAATGGCCTCCTGCAGCTCGGTACCGGAATAGCCGAGGTCGGCGGCATTGACGAAGATGGTCGGGATGCCGGCGTTGATCAGGGTTGCCTTGAAGGTGCCGACACCCGGCACCTCGAGCTCGTCCACCAGGTTGCCGGTGGGGAACATCGCCCCGCCGTCGCCATCCTCGTCGGCCGCTGGGTCGAGGAACTCCAGCTGCACCTCGGCGGCCGGGAAGGTTACGCCGTCGAGCTCGAAGTCGCCGGTTTCCTGGACCTCGCCTTCAGTGATAGGCACATGGGCGATGATGGTCTTGCCGATATTGGCCTGCCAGATGCGCACGGTGGCGATGCCGTTGCGCGGCAGGCGCGCGGCATCGAGCAGGCCGCTGGCGATGGCGAACGAGCCGACCGCGGCGGAGAGGTTGCCGCAGTTGCCGCTCCAGTCGACAAAGGCCTTGTCGATCGACACCTGGCCGAACAGGTAGTCGACGTCGTGGTTGGCCTTGATGCTTTTCGACAGGATCACTGTCTTGCTGGTGCTGGAGGTGGCACCACCCATGCCGTCGATCTGCTTGCCGTACGGGTCGGGGCTGCCGATCACCCGCAACAGCAGGGCGTCGCGCGCCGGGCCGGGGACCTGGGCCTGCTCGGGCAGGTCTTGCAGGCGGAAGAACACGCCTTTGCTGGTGCCGCCACGGATGTAGGTGGCGGGGATTTTTACTTGTGGTACGTGCGCCATTACCTTGCTGTCCTGTCTGAAATAAAAACAGAAAACCCTAGGGCCCTTTCGCCGGCAAGCCGGCTCCTACAGAAGATCATGCCCCCTGCAGAGCCAGCTTGCCGGCGAACACGGCTCAGGCTGCGCCTTCCAGGAAATCCTGGGCAAAGCGCTGCAATACCCCGCCCGCTTCGTAGATCGACACCTCTTCGGCGGTATCCAGCCGGCAGGTCACCGGCACCTCGACACGCTCGCCAGTGCGCCGCGTGACCACCAGGGTCAGCGTCGCGCGCGGCGTGCGCTCACCGAGCACGTCGTAGGTCTCGCTACCGTCCAGCCCCAGCGTGTTGCGGTCGGTGCCCGGCTTGAACTCCAGCGGCAGCACGCCCATGCCCACCAGGTTGGTGCGGTGGATGCGCTCGAAACCTTCGGCGACGATCGCCTCGACCCCCGCCAGGCGCACGCCCTTGGCCGCCCAGTCGCGGGACGAGCCCTGGCCGTAGTCGGCACCGGCGACGATGATCAGCGGCTGCTTGCGCTGCATGTAGGTTTCGATCGCCTCCCACATGCGCGTCACCTTGCCTTCCGGCTCGATGCGCGCCAGCGAACCCTGCTTCACGCTGCCGTCGTCCTTGCGCACCATCTCGTTGAACAGCTTGGGGTTGGCAAAGGTGGCACGCTGCGCGGTCAGGTGGTCGCCGCGGTGGGTGGCGTAGGAGTTGAAGTCCTCCTCCGGCAGGCCCATCTTCGCCAGGTACTCGCCGGCGGCGCTGTCGAGCATGATGGCGTTGGACGGCGACAGGTGGTCGGTGGTGATGTTGTCCGGCAGCACTGCCAGCGGGCGCATGCCGCGCAAGGTGCGCTCACCGGCCAGGGCGCCTTCCCAATACGGCGGGCGGCGGATGTAAGTGCTCATCGGACGCCATTCATACAGCGGCGCGACCTTCGGCCCCCTGTCCTCTTCGATGGCGAACATCGGGATGTACACCTGGCGGAATTGCTCCGGCTTCACCGACGCACGCACCACGGCGTCGATTTCTTCATCGCTCGGCCAGATATCCTTCAAGCGGATCTCCTTACCATCGACCACGCCCAGCACATCCTTCTCGATGTCGAAACGGATGGTGCCCGCGATCGCGTAGGCCACCACCAGCGGCGGCGAGGCAAGGAAGGCCTGCTTGGCGTAAGGGTGGATGCGCCCATCGAAGTTGCGGTTACCCGACAACACGGCGGTGGCGTACAGGTCGCGGTCGATGATCTCCTGCTGGATCACTGGGTCCAGCGCGCCGGACATGCCGTTGCAAGTGGTACAGGCGAAGGCGACGATGCCAAAGCCCAACTGCTCCAGCTCCTGCTCCAGCCCCGCTTCCTTGAGGTACAACTGCACGGTCTTGGAGCCGGGCGCCAGCGACGACTTCACCCAGGGTTTACGGGCAAGCCCGAGCTTGTTGGCATTGCGCGCCAGCAGGCCCGCGGCGATCACGTTGCGCGGGTTGCTGGTGTTGGTGCAACTGGTGATGGCGGCGATGATCACCGCGCCATCCGGCATCTGCCCCGGCACTTCTTGCCACTGGCCGGCAATGCCCTTGGCCGCCAGGTCGCGGGTGGACACCCGGGCGTGCGGGTTCGACGGGCCGGCCATGTTGCGCACCACGCTCGACAGGTCGAAGCTCAAGGTGCGTTCGTACTCGGCCTTGGCCAGGCTGTCGGCCCACAGGCCTGCAACCTTGGCGTAGGTTTCCACCAACTGCACCTGCTGCTCGTCGCGGCCGGTGAGCTTGAGGTAATCGATGGTCTGCTGGTCGATGGCGAACATCGCCGCGGTGGCGCCGTATTCCGGGGCCATGTTGGAGATGGTGGCGCGGTCGCCCAGGGTCAGTGCGCTGGCGCCGGCACCGTGGAACTCGAGATAGGCGCCGACTACCTTCTGTTGGCGCAGGAACTCGGTGAGCGCCAGCACCAGGTCGGTCGCGGTAATGCTCGGCGCCAGACGGCCGGTCAGCTCGACGCCGATGATCTCCGGCAGGCGCATCCACGAGGCGCGCCCCAGCATCACGTTCTCGGCCTCCAGGCCACCGACGCCGATGGCGATCACGCCCAGGGCATCGACGTGCGGGGTGTGGCTATCGGTGCCGACGCAGGTGTCCGGGTAGGCGACGCCGTGGTCGTTGTGGATCACCGGCGACATCTTCTCCAGGTTGATCTGATGCATGATGCCGTTGCCCGGCTGGATCACGTCGACATTCTTGAACGCCTGCTTGGTCCAGTTGATGAAGTGGAAACGGTCCTCGTTGCGGCGATCCTCGATGGCACGGTTCTTCTCGAACGCCTGCGGATCGAAGCCGCCGCACTCCACGGCCAGCGAGTGGTCGACGATCAGTTGCACCGGCACCACCGGGTTGACCTGGGCCGGGTCACCGCCCTTGTCGGCAATGGCGTCGCGCAGGCCGGCCAGGTCCACCAGCGCGGTCTGGCCGAGGATGTCGTGGCAGACCACACGGGCCGGGAACCAGGGGAAGTCGAGGTCGCGCTTGCGTTCGATCAGTTGTTCGAGCGAGGCGTTGAGGGTGGCCGGGGCGCAGCGACGCACCAGGTTTTCGGCCAGCACGCGGGAGGTGTACGGCAGGCCGTCATAAGCGCCGGGCTTGATCGCCTCGACCGCGGCGCGGGCGTCGAAATAGTCCAGGGTGGTGCCTGGCAGGGGCTTGCGGAATTCAGTATTCATGGCACAGGGACTCAATCACGGTAAGGTCGGTGCTGTTGCGGCCGCCCTGCTTTCTGCAGGAGCCGGCTTGCCGGCGAAAGGGGCCCCGGCGTCGCCGGGGTTCGCCAGCAAGGCTGGCTCCTACAGGGAGCGCGGGCTGACTCAGCGTTGCTCGATCGGCACGAACTGGCGCTGCTCGACGCCGACATACTCGGCGCTCGGGCGGATGATGCGGTTGTTGGCGCGCTGCTCGAACACGTGCGCGGCCCAGCCGGTCAGGCGCGAGCAGACGAAGATCGGGGTGAACAGCTTGGTCGGGATGCCCATGAAGTGATACGCCGAGGCATGGTAGAAGTCAGCGTTGGGGAACAGGCGCTTCTGCTCCCACATGGTCTTGTCGATGGCTTCGGATACCGGGTACAGGACCTTGTCGCCCACCTCGTCGGCCAACTGCTTCGCCCAGCCCTTGATCACCTCGTTGCGCGGATCGGACTCTTTATAGATCGCATGGCCAAAGCCCATGATCTTGTCTTTGCGCTCGAGCATGCGCAGCAGCTCGGCGGTGGCTTCCTGCGGGGTCTGGAAGCGCTCGATCAGTTCCATCGCCGCCTCGTTTGCACCGCCGTGCAGCGGGCCGCGTAGCGAACCGATGGCGGCGGTCACGCAGGAGTACAGGTCGGACAGGGTCGAGGCACAGACCCGGGCGGTGAAAGTCGAGGCGTTGAACTCGTGCTCGGCGTAGAGGATCAGCGAGACATTCATCACCTTGACGTGCAGCTCGCTCGGTTTCTTGCCATGCAGCAGGTGCAGGAAGTGGCCGCCAATCGTCTCTTCATCGCTGGTGCAATCGATACGTACACCGTGGTGAGTGAAGCGGTACCAGTAGCACATCACCGCCGGGAACAGCGCCAGCAGGCGGTCGGTCTTGTCGCGCTGGGCGTCGAAGGTCAGCTCCGGCTCCAGGGTGCCGAGTACCGAGCAGCCGGTGCGCATCACGTCCATCGGGTGGGCGTCGCGCGGGATGCGCTCGAGGACTTCTTTCAGCACTTGCGGCAGGTCACGCAAGCCCTTGAGCTTGCGTTTGTAGTCGGCAAGCTCGGCCTTGCTTGGCAGCTCGCCGTAGAGCAGCAGGTAGGCGACTTCCTCGAACTCGGCGCCGGCGGCCAGGTCGCGCACGTCATAGCCGCGATAGGTCAGGCCGGCACCGGCCTGACCGACGGTGGACAGCGCGGTCTGCCCGGCCACCTGGCCGCGCAGGCCTGCGCCACTGAGTACTTTTGCTTCGGCCATGGTGTTTCTCCTTTCTTGAATTTGTTATCGAAGTCTTTTCTGGCTAATCGGGTGTCTGGCCTGTTCGCCGGCAAGCCGGCTCCTACAGGGCGGTGTGCGCTTGACTCATCCCTTCTTCTGCGCGAACAGCGCATCGAGGCTCTGCTCGAAGGCGTGGTAGCCGATGGCATCGTAGAGCTCCATGCGGGTCTGCATGGTGTCGATCACGTTCTTCTGCGTGCCATCGCGGCGCAGCGCGGTGTAGACATTCTCGGCGGCCTTGTTCATGGCGCGGAACGCCGACAGCGGGTAGAGCACCAGCGACACATCGACCGAGGCGAGCTCTTCGGTGGTGTACAGCGGCGTGGCGCCGAACTCGGTGATGTTGGCCAGGATCGGCGCTTGCACCCGGTCGGCGAAGGTCTTGTACATCGAAAGTTCGGTGATCGCTTCCGGGAAAATCATGTCGGCACCCGCCTCGACGCAGGCCGCGGCGCGGTCCAGCGCGGCGTTCAAGCCCTCCACCGCCAACGCGTCGGTGCGCGCCATGATCACGAAGCTGTCATCGCTGCGGGCATCCACCGCGGCCTTGATACGGTCGACCATTTCCTGCTGGCTGACGATCTCCTTGTTCGGGCGGTGGCCGCAGCGCTTGGCGCCGACCTGGTCCTCGATATGGATCGCCGCGGCGCCGAACTTGCTCATCGACTTGACGGTGCGGGCGACGTTGAAGGCCGAAGCACCAAAGCCGGTGTCGACATCCACCAGCAGTGGCAGGTCGCATACGTCGGTGATGCGACGCACGTCGGTGAGCACGTCGTCCAGCCCGCTGATGCCCAGGTCCGGCAGCCCCAGGGAGCCGGCGGCGACACCGCCGCCGGACAGGTAGATGGCCTTGAAGCCGGCGCGCTTGGCCAGCAGGGCGTGGTTGGCGTTGATGGTCCCGACCACCTGCAGCGGATGTTCGGCGGCAACCGCGTCACGGAAACGCTGGCCGGGGGTGCTCTTCACTGTCATGACTCACCTCGTGGGCTATTGTTGTCGGCGCCCTGGTAGTGGCGCTCGATATTGCGTTTGGACGCGCCGATGTGGCGGCGCATCAGGAGTTCTGCGAGTTCGCCGTCGCGGGCTTCGATGGCGTCGAGGATGCGGTGGTGCTCGGCGAAGGCCTGGCGTGGCCGGTTGGGCGTGGTGGAGAACTGGATGCGGTACATGCGCACCAGCTGGTAGAGCTCGCCGCAGAGCATCTTGTAGAGGGTTTGGTTGCCGCTGCCCTGGATGATCCGGTAGTGGAAGTCGTAGTCGCCTTCCTGCTGGTAGTAGCCCTGCCCGGCCTGGAACGCGGCGTCGCGCTCGTGGGTGTCGAGCACATGGCGCAGCTCATCGATGGCGGCCTGGCTCATGCGCTCGGCGGCCAGGCGGCATGCCATGCCTTCCAGCGATTCACGAATCTCGTACAGCTCGATCAGTTCGGCGTGGCTCAGCGACACCACCCGCGCGCCGACATGGGGTACACGCACCAGCAAGCGCTGGCCCTCGAGGCGGTGGATCGCCTCGCGCAACGGGCCGCGGCTGATGCCGTAGGTGCGCGCCAGCTCCGGCTCGGAGATCTTGCTGCCGGGGGCGATCTCGCCCTTGACGATGGCCGCCTGGATGCGCCGGAAGACGTTCTCCGACAGGGTCTCGGTTTCGTCCTGGGTGATCGTCGTGGCCTGGGCTGTGTCCAGCATGATTGTCGACACCTTCAAAATCAATGACGGCAAAACTAGCTAAACCACGGCTTGTAGTCAAAGACAAAAAGAATATTGTCGACAATCGTCTAATAACGAACTTACCCCGCCTCTGCGCGGTCTGATCGCGGGCGCGCTGGCGTCAAGACATCGGCGTGATAGAATGCCGCGCTCCTTTCGGAGCATGGAGCATGTACCTGTCATCTTTTCATGCTACCGACACACTCTTGAGGACGCTTGGCCAGTCGCCTTGCCCTGAACCCCGCACAGCACCGCGCCAGGATTATGAGACTCACACCCGCTTCACTGCTGCTCTGCCTGACCCTGCTGCCGGCCCTTGCGCCCGCGGCGGAAAAGACCGTGTACGGTCTGAACGAATATGCCCGCCTGGGCGATCTCGACCTGGAAGTGGCGGCCAAGCTCGACACCGGCGCCAAGACCGCCTCGCTCAGTGCCCGCGACATCAAGCGTTTCAAGCGCGATGGCGAGAGCTGGGTACGTTTCTACCTGGCCATCGACGCCGCCCACAAACACCCCATCGAACGCCCCCTGGCCCGAGTCAGCAAGATCAAGCGCCGCGCTGGGGACTATGATGCCGAATCCGGCAAGGCCTACACCGCCCGCCCGGTTATCGAGCTCGATATCTGCATGGGCCAGACACGCCGCACCATCGAGGTCAACCTCACCGACCGCAGCGCCTTCCAGTTCCCGCTGCTGATCGGCTCCGAGGCTCTCAAGCACTTTGGCGCGCTGGTCGACCCAAGTCTTAAATACGCGGCCGGCAAACCTGCCTGTGCCACCGAAGCTCCCAAAGCAGAGTAATTCCGATGCGCTCTCTTACCCTCCACCTGAAAGTCTTGATCACCGTCCTGGTGTTGCTGGGCGTGGCGATCACGGCCTACCAGATCTTCGCCCTTGGCATCCCGGTGACCGAGGATGAAACCGACGACCTGTGGAACATCGACGCCAAGGTCGAGTTCGTCGCCAGCGCCAAGGACCCGGTCAAGGTGCAGATGTTCGTGCCACCGCTGAACCGCGACTACGTCAGCCTCAACGAGAGCTTCATCTCCAACAACTATGGGGTGAGCGTCAACCGCGTCGACGGCAACCGCAAGGTCACCTGGTCGGCGCGCCGCGCCAGTGGCAACCAGACCCTCTACTACCGCCTGGTGCTAACCAAGCGCTACAGCAACGAGAAGGCCAAGATCAAGGGCCCGACGTTCCGCGACAGCCTGGCGCTCGAGGGCCCGGAGAAGATCGCCGCCGAAGCGCTGATGGCACCGATCCGCCAGCACTCGGCCGACGTCGAGACCTTCGTCAGCGAAACAATCAAGCGTGTCAACAATCTCAACGACGACAACGTCAAACTGCTGCTGGCTGGCGACACCTCGTCGATGAAAAAGGCCCAGATCATCGATCTGCTGCTATCCATCGCCCACGTGCCACTCGAGAAAGTCCACACCATCCGCCTGATTGCCGACACCCCGCAAACCCCTGAACTGTGGCTGCGCAGCTTCAACGGCAACGACTGGTTGTACTTCAACCCGGACACCGGCGAACAAGGCCTGCCCGCCGATCGCCTGCTGTGGTGGACCGGCGACGAAAACCTGATCACCGTCGATGGCGGCAAGAAGGCCAACGTCACCTTCAGCATGAACAACAGCGAGATGAACGCCATTCGCCTGGCCAAGCTGACCGACGAAAATACCGACGCTGACTTCCTCGAGTACTCGCTGTACGGCCTGCCACTGCAGACCCAGCAAACCTTCATGATCATGGTGATGATCCCGATCGGCGTGCTGGTGATCCTGGTGCTGCGCAACCTGATCGGCATCCAGACCCTCGGCACGTTCACCCCGGTGCTGATCGCCCTGGCCTTCCGCGAGACGCAACTGGGCTTTGGTATCGTGCTGTTCACGGTGATCACCGCCCTGGGCCTGTCGCTGCGCTCGTATCTCGAGCACCTGAAGCTGCAGATGCTGCCGCGCCTGTCGGTGGTGCTGACCTTCGTCGTGGTGCTGATCGCCGCCATCAGCCTGTTCAGCCACAAGCTGGGCCTTGAACGCGGCCTGTCGGTGGCGCTGTTCCCGATGGTGATCCTGACCATGACCATCGAACGCCTGTCGATCACCTGGGAAGAGCGCGGTGGCGGCCACGCCATGAAAGTGGCCATCGGCACCCTGTTCGCCGCGTCCGTCGCGCACCTGCTGATGACCGTGCCGGAACTGACCTACTTCGTCTTCACCTTCCCGGCAGTGCTGCTGATCCTGGTGGGCTTCATGCTGGCGATGGGTCGCTACCGCGGCTACCGCCTGACCGAGCTCGTGCGCTTCAAGGCCTTCCTGAAGAAGGCTGACGCCTGATGTTCGGCCTGCTCAAGACATGGAAAGCCCTGGAGGCCCGGGGCATCATGGGTATCAACCGGCGCAACGCGGACTACGTGTTGAAGTACAACAAGCGCCACCTGTACCCGATCGTCGACGACAAGATCATCACCAAGGAGCGCGCACTGGCGGCCGGCATCCATGTGCCAGAGATGTACGGCATCATCGAGACCGAGAAGCAGATCGAAAAGCTCGACGAGATCATCGGCGAGCGCAACGACTTCGTCATCAAGCCCGCGCAAGGTGCGGGCGGTGACGGCATCCTGGTAATCGCCGACCGCTTCGAGGACCGCTACCGCACGGTGTCGGGCAAGATCATCAGCCACGAAGAGATCGAGCACCAGATCTCCAGCATCCTTACCGGCCTCTACTCGTTGGGCGGGCACCGCGACCGCGCGTTGATCGAGTACCGGGTCACCCCGGACCAGATCTTCAAGAGCATCAGCTACGAAGGCGTGCCGGACATCCGCATCATCGTGCTGATGGGCTACCCGGTGATGGCCATGCTGCGCCTGCCCACCCGCCAGTCCGGCGGCAAGGCCAACCTGCACCAAGGCGCCATCGGCGTGGGCGTGGACCTGGCCACGGGCCTGACGCTGCGCGGCACCTGGCTGAACAAGATCATCAGCAAACACCCGGACACCACCAACGCGGTGGACGGCGTGCAACTCCCCAACTGGGACGGCTTCATGAAGCTCGCCGCCAGCTGCTACGAACTGTGCGGCCTGGGCTACATCGGCGTGGACATGGTGCTGGACCAGGATAAAGGGCCGCTGATCCTCGAGCTCAACGCCCGCCCCGGCCTGAACATCCAGATCGCCAACGACTGCGGGCTCACGCAACGTACCCACGCCATCGAGGCGCACCTGGAAATGCTGGCCAAGGAAGGCCGGACCGAGGACGCCGCGCAGCGTGTCCGCGTATCGCAAGGGCTGTTCGGGCACGTTCAGCAGTGACCCTGTTCGCCGGCAAGCCGGCTCCTACGGTAGGAGCCGGCTTGCCGGCGAACCCCTCCATGACTGAGTACAGCATGTGAATGTCGCCCTCAACGCTAGGCGCATTTCCTACACAGGTCTACAATCGCCCCCTCGCTTTTTTCATCGCCGTCCATTCTGATGCCGACCTGTACGCTCCACCCCCTGCCCTACCAGCCCGACCCCGCGTTCTATTTCGCACGCCTGCGCACAGCGCTAGGCGCGATCCTGCTCGACAGCGCCCGCCCCAGCGCCGAGCGCGGCCGCTTCGACCTGCTCAGCGCCTGGCCACGGCAACAGCTGCAGGCGCAGCCTGGCGAAACCGGCCAGGGTTACCTGCAACGCCTGCGCCAGGCCCTGGCCGACCTGGGCACGGCACAACTGCCGCAAGGCGTGGAGCTGCCATTCGCCGGCGGGCTGATCGGGTACCTGAGCTACGACTTCGGACGCCGCCTGG
The DNA here is from genome assembly GCF_023277925.1 of Pseudomonas entomophila. Taxonomy (NCBI): domain Bacteria; kingdom Pseudomonadati; phylum Pseudomonadota; class Gammaproteobacteria; order Pseudomonadales; family Pseudomonadaceae; genus Pseudomonas; species Pseudomonas entomophila. The sequence continues at coordinate 669,113 of NZ_CP063832.1, read as the reverse complement.
AGCATCTGCCGGCCGCGGCCCTGGACGACCTCGCACTGCCCGACGCCGACCTGGGCCTCTATGCCTGGGCACTGGTGACCGACCATCATTTGCAGCGCAGCCAGCTGGTGTTCCACCCGAGCCTCGAGACGACCGAGCGGCACCGTCTGGTCCGGCTGTTCACGACACTGCCCCATACCGAGCCCGGCAACTTCCGCCTGCTCGCCCCCATGAAGGGCGACCTGGCCCCCGAGCAGTACCGCTGCGCGTTCGACAAGGTCCAGCAGTACATCCAGGCCGGCGACTGCTATCAGATCAACCTGACCCAGCGCTTCCGTGCCCCCTGCCAGGGCGATCCGTGGCACGCCTACCAGGCCCTGCGCGCTGCGTGCCCGACGCCGTTTTCCGGGTACCAGCAGCTGGATGCCGGTACGGCCCTGCTCAGCTTTTCTCCCGAGCGTTTCATCCGCGTCAGCCAAGGCGAGGTCGAAACTCGCCCGATCAAGGGCACCCGGCCACGCGCGAGCAACCCCATCGAGGATGCGCGCAACGCTGACGAGCTGCTGAACAGCGCGAAGGACCGCTCGGAAAACCTGATGATCGTCGACCTGCTGCGCAACGACATCGGGCGCACCTGCGAGATCGGCTCGGTGAAGGTGCCGGAGCTGTTCAGCCTGGAAAGCTACCCCAACGTTCACCACCTGGTCAGCAGCGTCACCGGACGCCTGGCCGCTGGCCGCGATGCACTGGACCTGATCGGCGGCAGCTTCCCGGGCGGCTCGATCACCGGCGCGCCGAAGATCCGCGCCATGCAGATCATCGACGAGCTGGAGCCCACCCGCCGAGCGCTGTACTGCGGCTCGCTACTGTATATCGATGTGCGTGGCGAGATGGACAGCTCCATCGCCATTCGCAGCCTGCTGGTCAAGGATGGCCAGGTCAGTTGCTGGGGCGGTGGCGCGGTGGTGGCCGACTCACACTGGCAGGCCGAATACGAAGAGTCGATCGCCAAGGTGCGGGTACTGATGGAAACACTGCAAAGCCTCTGAAGCATCGCCGGCAAGCCGGATTGCCAGCGAATCGGCCGCCGCAGTCTGGCCTGCCATTTTTTGTTACCATCTGGACACTACGAGCGCACAGCGCCACTCACCTGATGGAAACCGCCTGATGAGCCAACCCTTCGACGTCGCCGCCCTGGCCGCGACCTACGCCAGCAAGTCCCCGCAGGAGATCCTCAAGCTCGCCTTCGAACACTTCGGCGACGACCTGTGGATCTCCTTCAGCGGCGCCGAGGATGTGGTACTGGTGGACATGGCCTGGCGCTTGAACAAGCAAGTCAAGGTGTTCAGCCTCGACACCGGGCGCCTGCACCCGGAAACCTATCGTTTCATCGACCAGGTGCGCGAGCAGTACAACCTGCCCATCGAGATCCTCAGCCCTGACCGCGACAAGCTCGATCCTTTCGTCAAGGAGAAGGGGTTGTTCAGCTTCTACAAGGACGGTCACGGCGAATGCTGCGGCATCCGCAAGATCGAGCCGCTGCGCCGCAAGCTGGCCACCGTGAGCGCCTGGGCCACCGGCCAGCGTCGCGACCAGAGCCCCGGCACCCGCAGCCAGGTCGCGGCACTGGAGGTCGACAGCGCCTTCTCCACCCCCGAGCGCCCTCTGTACAAATTCAACCCGCTGGCGCAGATGACCAGCGAGGAAGTCTGGGGCTACATCCGCATGCTCGAGCTGCCGTACAACAGCCTGCATGAACGTGGCTTCATCAGCATCGGGTGCGAGCCATGCACTCGGCCGGTGCTGCCGAACCAGCATGAGCGCGAGGGGCGCTGGTGGTGGGAAGAGTCGACGCAGAAGGAATGCGGGCTGCATGCCGGCAACCTGATTACCAAGTCTTGAAAATGCAAAGGGGCCGCTTGGCGCCCCTTTCACCAGCTAGCCAGCGCCTACGAAGGTCAATGTAGGAGCCGGCTTGCCGGCGAAAGGGCCACCAAGCGGCCCCGTACGATGTCGAATCAGTGCACCGGCAGCTCGACGCCCTCGAACAGCTCTTCGAGCTCCTGCTTGTTATGGCACTGGATCGCCTTGGCCATCACCTCACGGGTCAGGTGCGGCGCGAACTTCTCGATGAAGTCGCACATGAAGCCGCGCAGGAACGTACCGCGGCGGAAACCGATCTTGGTGATGCTGGCCTCGAACAGCTCGCTGGCATCCAGGCACACCAGGTCGCTGTCGAGCTTGGGATCGACCGCCATCTTGGCCACGATGCCCACACCCAGCCCCAAACGTACATAAGTCTTGATCACGTCGGCATCGGCGGCGGTGAACACCACCTTCGGGGTCAGGCCGCGGTGGTTGAAGGCCTCGTCCAGCTTGGAACGGCCAGTGAAACCGAACACGTAGGTGACGATCGGGTACTCGGCCACCGCCTCGAGCGTCAGCTTCGGCAGCTTGGTCAGCGGGTGCCCCTGCGGCACCACCACGCAGCGGTTCCACTTGTAGCAAGGCATCATGATCAGGTCACCGAACAGCTCCAGCGCCTCGGTGGCGATGGCGAAATCGACGGTGCCATCGGCCGCCATTTCGGCGATCTGCATGGGCGAGCCCTGGTGCATGTGCAGGGCCACTTCCGGATATTGCTTGATGAAGTTGCTGATCACCGGCGGCAAGGCGTAGCGCGCTTGCGTGTGAGTAGTGGCGATGGACAGCGTGCCCTTCTTCTCGTTGGAAAATTCCTGGGCGATCTGCTTGATGCTCTCGACCTTGCGCAGGATCTCGCCAGCGGTATTGATGATGCGCTCGCCAGCCGGGGTGACGCGGGTCAGGTGCTTACCGCTGCGGGCGAAGACCTCGACGCCCAGCTCATCCTCAAGCAGGCGGATCTGTTTGCTGATACCGGGCTGGGAGGTGTACAGGCTCTGCGCCGTCGCGGAAACGTTGAGGTCATGGTGCGCCACTTCCCAGATGTAGCGCAGTTGCTGAAGCTTCATAGATATCCCTCAAAGGCGGTAGGTCACCGGCGCGCCGGCAGCGACGAGTTATAACTATATTAGTGGCTTGAGAAATAAATCTAGAACTATTTTGTTACGATCGCCGGAAAACACCTACCACTAACTTCACCCTTTCCTACGCCCAAGATGCTGGGCGAGGGGCACCATGTAAACCGGCACCGGGGACAGCTGCAACAGCCGCACCGCCGTGCGACCGATGGGTACATCCACCCCGGCACCCGCGCTGTGGCTGCCGAAAATCAGCAAGTCGACCGAAAGGCGCTGCGCCTGTTCGAGGATCACCTGTGCCGGGTCGCCTTGACGCACCCGTACCGCGCGAATCAGCGCAAGATCGGCCGCCTCGCCCAACTCTTCACGAAAGTTGTCCAGCACCCGCTGCTCGATATTGGCCATTACCGTGTTGACCCCCTCGCTGTGCAAGGCGTCGAGGGTCTGCTCATCGAGGTAGCTCTGCAGGAGGGATTCGGCGAACTGGCCCATCGGTTCGACCGCGTGGATGACATACAGCTCTGCGTTGAAGGTCCGTGCCAGCGCCAGCGCGTGCTGCATGACAAAAGGCGCGTACACACCGAGGTCAGTGGCGTACAACATGGAACGGATCATTCGACCTCCTCGACTGCCGCTGCGGCAGAGCAAGGTTCAGCTTAGCAGCGCCATGGACGGGTGCCTTGCCGTCCAGCGCGCTGCCGGCGCGGGCTGCGGGAGGGTCAAGGCATGCGATTGTGCCGGTCGACGAACGCCAGCGCCTGGTACAGCGCCTCCATGCGCGGCAGGTTGCATCCAGCCGCTCGAGCGCGAGCCAGGGGCTCGGCGTAGATCGCCTGCAGCTCCAGCGGCCGCTGTTTTACATGATCGTGGTACATGCTCGGCCAGTAGTCCGGCATCTGTTCAGTGACGCGGAACAGGTGAGCGGCATACCCCGCCGGCAACTCATGCCCACACGCTTTGGCCCCCTCGACCACTTCGGCCATCAACGCCTGGATCAGCGCTCGGCTGTCGGGGTCATTCATCAACGGCGTGGTGCTGGCCTTCAGTAATACCGAAAGACCGTTGTAGGGCACGTTCCACACCAGCTTCTGCCAGCGCGCCTGGTTGAGGTCGGTCATGGCCTGGGAGTCGA